>JAHWJY010000005.1 GCA_019348135.1 Actinomycetota bacterium | reverse complement strand
ACGGGGTGAAGGTCCCCATGCGGAACCCGTCGTCGCTGATCCTGCCGGTCGCCTGCGGGTTCAGCCGGGCGATGAGCAGCATCGCCAGACGGCCACCGACGCCGCCCACGAGCACGCCGGACAGCGCCCCGGCCAGCGAGATCGCGGCGAACCGACGACCGGCGGCGACGATCTCCCCCGCCCACGTTCCCTGCGACACCACGACCGCGGTCGCCATCGATCCCGTCCTCCCGCCCGGCCTCCCGGGCCACGCTCCCCCACGACGCGGATGTTCCCACACGACGCCCTCGCCCGCGAGCGTTCCCGACCGTTCCGTCCGCTTCCCGCCGGACGCCCGGTAGCCTCGCCGGACGAGGGGGCCGGGCCCCGCCGGGAGGCGACGGATTGAACGCACGGATGATCGCCGCCGCGGCAGCGGTGATGCTGGTGGCGGGGGCGGCCTCGGTCGTCTCCGCGACGACGTCGCTGACGCTCGCGGAGCTCGCGACCGCCGAGCCGGCCTTCGAGGCCGTGGGCCTCGGGTACGGCTCGCGGGTCGACGAGGCCGACCTCACCCGGCTCGCCGGCCTGCTCGGCCACGACGTCGGCCAGGTCCTCGACGCCGGCGACCTCGACCACATCGTGGCCCTGGCCGCGCGGCGGGCGGCGGCGACCGCACCGCCGAGCACCGGCACGACCACGCCGACGATCACCACGCCCGCCGCCCCCACGCCCGGCGCGGCGTACGCCGCGTTCGAGCCCGTCTTCGCGGGGCTCTCGGTCGGCTACGGCAACGTCGTCGACGACGCCGACCTGCTCGCGCTCGCGCGGCGGCTGGGCGTCGCGGTCGGCAACGTCATCGACGCCGCCGACGTCGACAGGCTGCTGGCGGCGGGGACCCGGGCCACCGACCGCTTCCCGGTCTTCGCGACCGTCGGCGGCGTGACCCTGCGCCAGCCGGCCGAGCACGTGGAGCTGATCGGCTACCACCAGTCGAACCACGAGGGCGCGCGCGACATGACGGCGCTGGCGTCACGGACCCCGTCGACGGTCCTGCCGAGCCGCGGCCGGTTGTCGGGCCGGCGCAGCGCCGCCGACATCGTCGCCGCCCGCGGCGCCGAGATCCGCTCGCCCGTCACCGGGACGGTCAAGCGCGCCGGCACCTACACGCTGTACTGCCGCTACTCGGACGACTACGCCGTGATCGAACCCGACGAGCACCGCGGGTGGGAGGTCAAGCTCCTCCACATCGACGGGGTGCGCGTCCGGGCCGGGGACCGCGTGGTGGCCGGGCAGACCGTGCTCGCCGGCGGGCCGACCCCGCTGCCCTTCACGTCGCAGGTGGACGACCACAACGGCACCGGGTGGCCGCACGTGCACCTCGAGGTCGTGGATCTGTCCATCCCCGACGTGAAGAACCCCGGCAGCGGCGGCTGTTAGCCGTTGACTGAGGCGCCGCGCCCCCCGGGCGCGCACCCGGAGCCCCCGGAGCGGCTGACGCCGTTCCAGGAGGCCGTCGTGGCCGTGGTCCGGGGGCTCGGCGACGGCGAGGTCGTCACCTACGCCGAGGTCGCGCTCGAAGCGGGGCGGCCGGGCTCCGCGCAGGCGGTGGCGAACGTGCTCCGGCGCGTGCCGGGACTGCCGTGGTGGCGGGTCGTGCCCTCCACCGGCCGGATCTACCGCACCCACGCGCCGGTGCAGGTCCCGCTGCTCGAGGCCGAGGGCGTCCGGGTCGACGACGACCGTCGCCTCCTCCCCGGTCGATGACCGACCCCACCGCCCCGCCCCGCCGCGTGGTCCTGCACGCCGACGTCGACTCGATGTTCGCCCAGGTGCACCAGCGCGACGACCCGTCGCTCGTCGGCCAGGCGGTGCTGGTCGGCGGCACCGGACCGCGATCGGTCGTCGCGGCGGCCTCGATGGAAGCCAAGCAGGAGGGCGTGCGCTCGGCGATGCCGATGAGCACGGCCGTGCGGATGCTGCCGAGCTACGTCATCGTCGCCCCCGACCACGAGCGGTACCGCCGCGCGTCCGCGCACGTCATGGCCGTGCTCGCCGCCTCCGCCGACGACGGGCTCGTCGAGCAGGTCTCGATCGACGAGGCCTACCTGGCCGTCACGGCGGTGGACCCGGAACGGGCCGCACGACGGGTCGTCGACGCGGTGCTCGCCGAGGTCGGGCTCACCGTCTCGATCGGGGCGGCGTCGACGAAGCTCGGGGCGAAGCTCCTGTCCGGCCACACCAAGTCCGTGCACGGTCCCGGCACCGTGACCTGGATGGACGACGCGACGCTGCTGGCGTGGATGGCGACGCTGCCGGTGCGCGCCCTGCCGGGATGCGGACCGGTCACCGCGGCCGCGCTGCACGACGCGGGGATCGAGACGGTCGCCGACCTCCGCGTGGCCGACGGCGTGCTGCTGCGCCGGGTGGTCGGCCGGGCGGCGCGCGCGGCGCTGGTCGCCGGCGCGTGGAACCAGGCCCCGACGACCATCGACCCGCCGTCCGCGCGCAAGCAGGTCTCGCACGAGCGGACCTTCGTCTCCGACCTCGCCACCACGACGTCGATCGCCGAAGCCGCGGCATCGGCCGCCGAAGCCGTCGCCGGTCAGCTGGAGCGCTCCGGACGCTACGCCCGGACCGCGACCGTGAAGCTGCGCACGACCGGGTTCGAGGACCGCTCACGGTCACGCACGATCGCGGCCGGCACACGCGACCCCGAGACCCTCGGTGACCTCGCCCGGGAGCTCGCGGTCGAGGCGTGGGAGGCCGCCGGCGAGGAGCCCATCCGGCTCGTCGGGTTCAGCGCCTCGAACCTGAGCGACGTGGAGCAGCCGCGCCTCTTCGGCTGACCGCCACGGCGACCGGGATCCGGGAACGGGATGTCGACATGCCGACATCCGCTGCCCGGATCGCGGGCTCAGGCTCCGGGGAGGTGGAGCTCGCCGGAGAGGAGCAGCGGGCGCGGGCGCCGCGGACGCCCGCCGGCGCCGGGGTCGATGCCGATGATCTCGCGGCCGCCGGTGCGGGTGCGCACGTGCCCCACGGGCGTGACGGTCGTCGACCGCCGGAGGTCCGCCGGCACGCCCCGCCCCTCGCTCGGCGGCAGGAGCGGCTGGGCGTGGCCGTGCACCTGCGAGAACGGTACCGGCCGGCCGGCCTGCCCCTCGACGATCCACGGGATGCGGAGCTCGCGATGGGGCTCGGTCCAGGCGACGCCCGGGTCGGCGTCCCGGGCCGCCATCTGTCCCGCGGCGAGGACGTGGCGGGCGTGGTGCTCGGGCCGGGCCAGCGCCGCGGCGACGCCGACGTGGTCGGGCTCGCCCAGCTCCTGCCACGATCGCAGCGTGAGGCCGCCGTGGCTGACCAGGACCGGACCGAGCCGCTCGTCGTCGATGGCGACGGCGGGGCGGAGGAAGCCCGTCTCCCACCACTCCCCCAGCTTGGCGGCGATGACGGCGTCGATGCGGGGCTGCCAGAACGGGATACCGCCGGGGAGGTACTGCGCCTCGTGGTTGCCGACGAGCTGGACCCACCGACCGGTCCGGCGGAACAGCGACTCGACGACCGCGACGACCAGCTCGCTGACCGGTCCCTTGTGGACCAGGTCGCCGACCTGGACGACCACGAGGTCCTCCGGCCACGTCACCCGCCGCGGGACGTCCCGCGAGTCGACCTCGACGCCGAGCTCGGCGAGGGTCGTCAGCAGGGGCTTGAGGTGGCCCGACAGGTCCCCGAGCACCGCGATGCGGGAGGCCCGGAGGGTCACGGTCGCCCTCCGGACGTCGCGTGCGGCCACGGCTGACGCTCGATGAGGTCCCGGACCTGCGCGTGTCCCTCCTCGAGCTGCCCGTCGGCCGCGTCGACGATGCGCCAGTGGAGGGTGGGTCGCCCCATCGGCTGCGACTCCACGAAGATGCACCGCAGCTCCCCGGACGCGAACCCGCAACGGTCCTGCACGGCCGCCAGCAGCTGCTCGTGGTGGAGGTGTCCGTCGCCGAAGTTCCACCCCAGCACGCGTCCGGCGATCATCTCGCCGTCGCGGATGTCGTAGCGCTCGACGTCGTCGACGGCGCGCACGGCGAGGTCCGGCAGCACGCGCCCGTGGAGGTGCATCGCCCGGAACGCCATGCCGCGCGCCATCAGGGTGGTCGCGGTCTCCCGGTCGAAGAACCGTTCGAGCTGGGTCGCGACGTCGCGGGACACCGTCACGATGGCGGCGCCGTCGAGGCGGTCGATGGCGTCGTCGCGGAACAGCCACCAGCTGAAGCCCCAGTTGCCGGCGTAGTACCGCATCGACGGCAGGAACGAGATCCGCGCCGGCGACAGGTTGCCGATCAGCGGGACGAGCACGACCGCGACGAGGAGGAACGCGACGAGCAGCGGCGAGTCGATGTCCCACGCGCGCACGTCGGCGTGGGCACCGAAGAGGAACAGCCCGGCGTAGATCACGAGCACGTTCCACTCGAGCGGGACCGCCACGGGCACGCTCGTCAGGATGTAGAGGTGGAACGCCACCATCACGACGAGGCCGATGCGCGTGAGCGTCCCCCCGGTCCCGAGGAGGAGCAGCACGGGGAAGGCGTACTCCACCACGGTGCCGGCGTGGGCCAGCGTGAACGGCAGTCGTGACGGCCGGAGGTCGTCGGGGTAGCCCCGGAACAACGCCCGTCGCAGCCGTCTCGGCAGGAGCGGGTGGTTGCTCAGCATCACGGCGATGACGGCCGGGAAGTGCAGGTTCAGCTTCGACGTCGCCGCCCACCACCAGATCGCGACCTGGACCACCTTCGAGCCCGCGATGAGATCGCCCGCGAAGAGGAACACCACGATGGTCGTGAGGTAGTGCTCCGAGCGCGAGGCGAGGAACACGGTCTTGTCGCGCAGCCCGAGGACCGACAGCACGACCACGACGGGGACGAGGTGGACGAGGTCGAGGTCGGGGGCGAGCAGGGCACGCAGCACCAGCGCCAGGTGGAGGACGTAGAGCCCGGCATCGACCGGCGAGCGGCGGTCGCCTGCGGTCAGCGGCACGCGGTCGGGCCATGGGGGCAGGCGGATCGTCCCGGGCCGCGCGAAGTGCAGGAAGGCGCTGACCGGTGGCAGGTAGCGCGCCGTCAGCGGTCCGCTGGCGCAGCCGAGGCCGAGGCCCTCGAACGCGAGCGTCCAGAGGATGGCCTTCTGGAACGCGATCGGCTCCGCCCACCACGAGGCGAGCTCGGTGGGCGCGCCGAGGCCCGGCGTCCGGCCGACGAAGAACATCCACACCCCGACGTAGACCGCCAGCTTCGCGAGGTAGAAGGAGTACGTCGCGGCCGGCGCCCCGAAGCCGTTGACGGCCCAGTCCTGGGCGGCGACGCGCAGCCGCTCCGGGAACGGCAGACGCGGCCACGCGGCGGCGTCGAACGTCGGAGGGGTCGGCCTCACCAACGGCATGCGGTGACTCCTCGACCGGCCACGAGTCACCGGCCGGCCCGGTGTCGCGGCCGGACCGTACGAGGCCGTGGCCGGCGGGGTCAACGACCCCGGGTAGCGTGCGCCGACCATGACCACCTCCGCCGCCCCGAGCCAACGTCGCGCCCCGTCCGGGCTCGCGCTCGTCGCCGTCGCGGCCGTGCTGTGGGCGTTCATCGGGCTGTTCACCCCCGAGCTCCTCGACCTCGGCCTGTCCGCCGTCGAGATCGGGTTCTGGCGGGCGCTCCTCGCGGGCGTGGTGTTCGTCCTGCACGCCGGCCTGCGCGGAGGTCTGCGGGTGCGCGACCGGCGCGACGCCGGCGGCCTGGTCGTGTTCGGTGCCGTGGCGGTCGGGCTGTTCTACGTCGCGCTGGCGGCGGCGATCGAGCACGGCGGGGTGAGCCTCGCGTGGATCCTGCTGTACACCGCGCCGGCGTGGGTGGCGGTCGGGGCGGCGACGCTGCTGCGCGAGCACGTCGACGCCGTCCGGTGGTCGTTGGTGGCGGCGACGGTCGCCGGCGTCGTGCTGGTCGCCGTCGGCGGTGGCGACGGCGTGACCGTCACGGTGGCGTCGGTCGCCTGGGGCCTCGCCGCCGGGTGGTCGTACTCCACCTGGTACCTCGCCGGCAAGCGCCTCCTCGACCGGTACGCACCGGTCACCATCAGCGCCTGGATCCTCGTGACCGGCGCCGTCGTGCTGCTGCCCTTCACGCCGTTCCGTGCCCTGCCGCCCCGGGCCTGGCTGCTGCTGGCCGGCCTCGCGCTCGTGTCGACCTACCTGCCGGCCCTCGCCTACTACTCGGGGCTCGCCACGGTCGACGCCTCACGCGCCGCCATCGTCGCGACCGTCGAACCGGTCGTCGCGCTGGGCATCGGGGTGCTCGTCGCGGACGAGCGCCTGTCGGCCACCGCCGTGGCCGGCGGAGCGGTCGTGCTGGCCGCCGCCACGGTCGCCTCCGCCCGGCGCTGACGCACCGGTCCCGGGGAGCGCGGCCTCAGGCGTGCTCCTCCGCCAGCGCCGCGAGCCGGACGAGCGACGCCTCGAGCCTCTCCGGCGTGGTCGCCCGGGCACGTGCGAAGCGCGCCTCGTCGGTGAGCTCGGACCAGTCGTAGGTGTGGGTGACCCGCGTGGTCGCCTCCCCCACCGGCTCGAGCTCCCACCGCCAGAGGTGCCCGGCCGGCGGCCGGCCGGGATCGGCGGGTCTCCAGGCGATGCGCCGACCCTCCTCGAACTCCACGACGTGGTTCTCCCGGACGCTGCCCTTGGACAGGACCATCGTGAACACGTCGCCGACGCCGCGGACGCGCTGGCCCGGTGGGGCCTCCGACAGGTTGTCGTTGCCGTCCCACCGGGGCTGCTGGGACGGGTCGGCGACGAGTTCGAAGATCGCCCCCGCGGGCGCCGCGACGTCCCGGGTGGCGCTCGCGGTGCGAGGCACGTCGTCGTGCGCGGCCATGCCTGCTCCCTCGTGACGGGTGGCGAACCTACGCGGCACGGCGCCCTTGACATCCGGATACGTACAACCATATGGTTGTACGTATGGGAGAGACCATCACGGCCGAGCGGGCCGACGCGGTGTTCGGGGCCCTCGCCGACGCCACCCGACGCGACATCCTGTCGCGGGCGATGGGCGGGGACCTCGGCATCTCGGAGCTCGCGGAGCACTACCCGATGAGCTTCGCCGCGGTGCAGAAGCACGTGGCCGTGCTGGAGGGCGCCGGACTGGTGCGCAAGCGCGCCGACGGCCGTCGCCGCGTGGTGACGACGGACATGGACGGGCTCCGCAACGCCAGCGTCGTGCTCGATCACTACGAGGAGCTCTGGCGCGGACGGATCGACCGCATGCACGAGCTGCTCGACGAGGATGGTCTCCCCTCCCCCGATACCGACACCCCCGACCAGGAGGACCGCACGTGAGCGCCGTCGACATCAGCAAGGACCTCGAGAACGCGACCCTGGTCGTGTCCAGCGAGTTCGCCGCCGCACCCGAGCGCATCTGGCGGCTGTGGGCCGACCCGCGCCAGCTCGAGCGGTGGTGGGGACCCGAGCCGTACGCGGCGACCGTCGTCGACCACGACCTGCGCCCCGGGGGTCACGTCAGCTACTACATGACGGGTCCCGAGGGCGATCAGCACAAGGGCTTCTGGCGCGTGCTGGAGGTCGAGCCGCCCGCTCGTCTGGTCTTCGAGGACGGGTTCGCCGACGACGCCGGCGAGCCCAACGACGATCTGCCCGTCAGCCGTGCCGAGGTCGCCATCGCGTCCGTCGACGGCGGGCGCACGCGCATGACGATCACGTCCACCTACGGCACGACCGCCGAGCTCGAGCAGGTGCTGGCCATGGGGATGGAGGAGGGCATCCGCGCCGCCGTCGGACAGATCGACGCGCTGCTGGCCGAGGACTGAGCCGCGCGACGGCGTGGGCGACGCGACGCTGTCGGCTCCCGCCTGCGCCGTCGCCGGCTCACCGCGGGGCGGTGACCGTGACCGGCGTCGGCAGCTTCGCCGTGACGCCGTCGCCGGACGACCGACCGCGCAGGTGACGGACGACCCATGGAGTGAAGTGGCCGCGCCACCAGGCGAGCTCGGCGGCGGCGGCCGCCCGCATGCGCGCGCGCGTCGCCGGCGGGAGCGGGTCGGCCCAGTCGTCGAAGCCGTCGAGGTCGAGCGTGGCCGCGAGCGCGCGCGAGATGCGCTCGTGACCCCGGGTGTTCGCGTGCAGGCGGTCGTCGCTCCACAGCCGCGGGTCGGTGGAGATGGGGTGGGCGGCGAGGTCGAGGAGACGGGCGCCGGAACGTCCCGAGGCCCGCCGGATGCCGTCGTTGATGGCCTCGAGCTTGCCGCGGATCACGCGCGCCAACGGCACGATGGGACTGAGGTCCGGCATCGTGAAGGTCACGACCACGGCGCCGGCGTCGACCAGTGCACGCTGCATGGCCTCGATGTCGGCGGCGACGGCGGCCGGGGTCGACGAGCGCCGGAACAGGTCGTTCACGCCGGCGACGACCGTGGCGACGTCGGGCTCGAGCGCGAGGGCCGGCGCGAGCTGCTCCTCCCGGATGGCGCGGGAGGTCCGACCGCGGACCGCGAGGTTGGCGTACTCGACGCTGCCCTGGGCCGCGGCGAGGTGCTCCGCGAGACGGTCGGCCCAGCCGCGGTAGCCACCCGCCCCGTCCGGGTCGTCGATGCCCTCGGTCGTGCTGTCACCGATGGCGACGTAGCGCCGGTACCCCACGTTGCCTCCTCGACCGGGGAGGCGGGGAGGCTAGTTGGGGCTACCGGGTCAGCGTCGACTGAGCAGCTGCGGGGCCGGGGGCAGGACCACGACGCGCGGCGTGGTGACGACGAAGGACGCCCCCACCTCGACGTCCTCGCAGTGGACGCTGCCGCCGTTGAGCTCCACGAGCCCCTTCACGATCGCGAGGCCGAGGCCGAGGCCGCCGTTGGTCCGGCGGTCGGTCTCCTCCGCCTGGGTGAACCGCTCGAAGAGCGCCGGGCGGAAGGACGGCGGGATGCCCGGCCCGTGGTCGCGGACGACGACGTGGAGGCGGTCGTCGTCCATGCGGGCGCTGACCTCGATCGGCGCGGCACCGTACTTCCGCGCGTTCGTGAGGAGGTTGACGAGGATCTGGTGCAGGTGCTCCGGATCCACGAAGGCGGTCGCGTCGTCCACGGACGGATCGATGCGCACCTCGGGGCCGGCGCCGGCGTCACGACGTGCCTCCAGGACCACGTCCCGCAGCGCGACCGCCGCCGGCTTCACGGGGATCCGTCCCGACACGACGCCGGCCATCGTCATCAGGTCGTCGATGAGCCGCTTCTGCCGGTCGCCGTTGCGCCGGATGCCGTCGATCAGCGTGTGCCGCTGGGCGTCCGTGAGCCGCGTCCAGCTGCGCTGCAACGTCTCGGCCATGCCGTTGATCACGGTCAGGGGTGTGCGGAGCTCGTGGGACAGCGTCGCGATGAAGTCGTCCTTGGCCCGCGACGCGCTCAGGATGTCGGCGTTCAGGGCCTGCAACGCGGCGTTGTACTCGGACAGGCCGGCGTAGGCCTCCCCGAAGGCCAGTCGGTAACGACGCCGGAGGGTGAGCGCGAGCGCGGCGCCGGCCGCGAGCAGTCCGCCCGAGCCGGCCGACAACCACAGCTGTGCGTTGCGCCGGCGCTCGGCGGCGTCCCGCTGCAGCGCGAAGAACGGCACCTCGAGCCGGTCGTACAGCTGCTTGGTCGTGAGGTCGAGCTCGTGGAGGGAGTCGTGCACGTCCGGCGCGGTGAGCCCATGCGCCGACAGCAGGCGGTCGAACCCGGCGAGCTGCGACCGGAGCGAGGCGACGACCGTGCCCGCCTCCCCTCCGTGGGGCAGTCGCCCTTCGAGGATGTCCAGCTGCCGCTCCAGGGTCGCACGACGGATGAAGACGTCCTCGTCGGCGTGGTCCACGAGGTGGATGAGGAGGAGCGCGTCGCGCTGGATGTTCGCGGTGGTGGTCAGCCGGAAGGAGGCCTCGGCGTAGGCCGCGTCGGCCCGGTCGAGCTCCCGGAACGTCCCCACCACGGTCGCGCCGACGGCGACGAGCGCGAGCAGGAACGCGGCGGCGAGCGCCCACTCGGCGTGTCCGAGCTTCGACGAACGGAACGGCGCGCTGGTCATCGGACGTCGATGTCCCGGACGCTCCAGATCCACAGATCCGGGTTGGCGCCCGTCACGGCGCCGTCGGGGAAGACGAGGCGGATGGGACCGCCGGCCTCCAGCGCGATGGGCTCCCCCTCAGCGCGGGTCGCGAGGACCGCGCCCTCGTCCCGCAGTGCGGCGACGTCGAGGGTGACCGAGTAGTCGTCGTGGGCCACGAGGTGGAGCGCCGTGGCCCGCTCGGGGACGTCGGCGAAGTCCAGCAGGTCGGCGACCCGGACCCCGGAGAAGCGGATGCGCCGCTCCTCGAAGGGCTCGTACACGTCCAGCTCCACGGTGGCGAGCTGCTCGAGCTCGGTCGTGGACAGGAGCAGCGCGTCGCCGTCGTTCGCGAGGCCGAGGTCACCGGTGAGCTGGAGCTCGGCACCCTCGGAGGCGTCCGTGACGTCCGCCGCCGAGAGCGTGCCCTCGGTGAGGGGGCGCACGTCGGCGACGGGGTCCGACGTGCCGCCAGCACAGGAGGTGGCTGACAGGACCGCCGTCAGGGCGATCACCCGGAGCGTCATCCGCGGGTGGGCACCGCGCGCACGCACGAGTTCCATGAGGGCCTTCCTGGTCTCCCCGTGACCGACCGACCGGCCCGTCGCCGCGACGGATCGGCGGCTCCCACACCCGTCGACCGGCTCGGGGAGCACTGAAGCACTACCGCCGGCGGACCATCAGCCGGCACGGGCCCTCGTCGCTGTCGAACTCCCCGTGGGTCACGAACCCAGCCTTCTCGAGGGCACGCCACGAGGCGACGTTGGCGGTCGCCGGGGAGGCGCGCACCCCGGCCTCCGTGGATCCGAAGGGAACCGTCCGGACCGACGGTTCCTCGGACGTCGCTGCCCGGCCCCGCGTGCCTACCGGTAGGTGAGGAGGTCGAGGTCCTGCGACTCCAGGTGGGCGTGGTCGTTGACGGTCAGGAGCGTCACCCCGCTGCGGCCGTGCACGAGCTTGGTCACGGAGGTGTTCACGAGCACCCGGTTCATGCCCCGCCACGCGTCGGCGTCCAGGCCGAGGTGGTCGGCCACGACCGCGCTGATCGCCCCGCCGGAGGTCACGACCACGGTGGTCCCGGCGGCCCCGTCCTCGAGCAGGGTCGCGAGGCCGTCGCGGACCCGCTGCCGGAACCCGCGGTACGGCTCGGTGTAGTCGGCGTCGTGCGCGCCGGCGGTCCAGCGGGACACGGCCGCCTCGAAGATCTCCTGGAAGGCACGGCGCAGGTCGGTCGCCGCGGCCATCCGCTCCTCGATCGCCGCCTGTTCGTCCTCGGTCGGCGCCGCGGCGGCGAGGATCGCCTCGTGGTCGTACTCGCCCCACGCCGGGTCCACGCGCACCGGCACCTCGCCCAGGTGCTCCAGCACGATCTCCGCGGTGTGCTCCTGCCGGCGCATCCCGCCGTGGACCACGCGGGCGACGTCGAGGTGTCGGAGCCGCTCCCCCAGGATCGCCGCCTGGCGCTCGCCGCGAGCGGAGAGCACGTCGTAGTCGACCTTGCCGAACGACGCCTGGGCGTGACGGACGAGCAGGACGGCACCCATCAGGCGGCTCCCTTCCGGATGATCCGCCGGCACCGCCACGACAGGTAGCGCACCCCGACCGGGAACATCCGGAAGGCCGGGTTGCGCTCCGCCCGCGGTTTCCCGACCTCGCGGGTGCGGATCTGCTGGATGATGACGGCGAGCCGGAACAGCCCGTAGACCTCGTAGAAGCGCCAGTCGTCCAGCGCCAGGCCCGTCCGGGCCAGGTAGCGGTCCACGACCTCTCGCCGGGTGAGCATCCCCGGCAGGTGCGTCGGCTGTCGGCGGAAGGCCTGCATCAGGCGGTCGTCGGTCGCCTCGACCCAGTAGGCGAGCGACGCCCCGAGGTCCATCAACGGGTCGCCGAGCGTCGCCATCTCCCAGTCGAGGATGCCGACGACGGACAGGTCGACCGGGTCGAGCACCACGTTGTCGAAGCGGTAGTCGTTGTGGACCACGACGGTGGCGACGTCCGGCGGCCGGTGGCGCTCGAGCCACGCCATCACCCGCTCGAAGCGGGGTGCCCCAGGGGTGCGGGCGGCGCGGTAGCGCTCGGACCAGCCCGCGACCTGTCGCTCGACGTAGCCGGTCCCGCGACCGAGGTCCCCGAGCCCGGCGGCCTCGGGGTCGACCGCGTGGAGGTCGCCGAGCCGGTCGACGACGGACGTGCACAGCTCCCGGGTCCGCGCGGGCGAGAGGTCGAGGTCCCGCGGGGGACGCGACCGGAGGATGATGCCGTCGAGCTTCTGCATGACGTAGAAGTCGTCGCCGATCACGTCGGGGTCGTCGCAGAACCCGATCATCTCCGGCACGTAGGGGAAGGCGTCGGCGAGCTGCGACTGCACCCGGAACTCCCGCTGCATGTCGTGGGCGGAGGCCGCCCGGTGCCCCACCGGCGGTCGACGCAGGATCACCTCCGCCTCCGGGTAGCGCAGGAGGTAGGTGAGGTTCGACGCCCCGCCGGCGAACTGGCGCACCTCCGGGGGGCCCGTCGCGTGCCGGGCCGCCGGGAGCCGGTCGGCGAGCCACGCGTGCACGCGCTCGACGTCGAAGGCGTCCGACGCGCGGACGGCGACGGCCTCGTCGGTGCTCACGCCGGCGACCCCTCGGCCTCCTCGATGTACGGGCCGAGCTCGACCCGGGCGACGACCCCCCGGTGGACCTCGTCGGGACCGTCCGCGATGCGCAGGGCGCGAGCGGTCGTCCACGCGGCGGCGAGCGGGGTGTCGTTGCTCATGCCGGCACCGCCGTGGAGCTGCATCGCCATGTCGACGACGTCCTGTGCCATGTTGGGCACCGCGACCTTGATCTGCGACACGGCGGAGAGGGCGCCCAGGAGCCCCTGGGTGTCGAGGAGCCAGGCCGCGTGGAGCACGAGCAGCCGCGCCTGCTGGATGGCGATGCGCGCGTCGGCGATGCGTTCCCGGTTGCCGCCGAGGTTGGCCAGGGGCTTGCGGAAGGCCGTGCGTGCGACCGCGCGACGGCAGGCCAGCTCCAACGCCAGCTCCGCCAGCCCGATGAGGCGCATGCAGTGGTGGATGCGGCCCGGCCCGAGGCGTGCCTGGGCGATCTCGAACGCCTGACCGGGCGCGCCGATCACGCTGTCCTCGAGCGGGAGCCGGACGTCGTCGAAGCTCACCTCGCCGTGACCGGACGGCGCGTCGAGGAACCCCATCGCCGGCAGCAGCCGCTCGACGGTCACGCCGGGCGCGTCGACGGGCACGAGCACCATGGAGTGCCGCTGGTAGCGGTGGGCGTCGGGGTCGGTGACCCCCATGAAGATCAGCACCTCGCAGTTCGGGTGGCCGACCCCGGTGCTCCACCACTTGCGCCCGTTGAGGACGATCTCGTCCCCGTCGACGGCCGCGGTCGCCTCCATGTTGGTGGCGTCGGACGACGCGACGTCGGGCTCGGTCATGCAGAAGGCGGAGCGGATGTCGCCGGCGAGGAGCGGACGCAGCCAGCGGTCGTGCTGAGCCTGGTTGCCGTAGTGGAGGAGGATCTCCATGTTGCCGGTGTCGGGGGCGTTGCAGTTGAAGACCTCGGGCGCCAGGAGCGAGCGGCCCATCCGTTCGGCGAGCGGGGCGTACTGGAGGTTCGTCAGCCCGGCGCCGTGCTCCTCGTCGGGGAGGAACAGGTTCCACAGCCCCGCCTCGCGGGCGAGCCCCTTCCACTCCTCGACGAGCGGGGAGGCCGTCCACGGCTGCGGCTGCGCCTGCAGCTCACGGACGTGGTCGCCCTCGACGGGGTCGACGTGCTCGCGGATGAAGCCGTCGACGCGCGCGAGCAGCTCGCTCGTCCGGTCGTCGTGTGCGAAGTCCATCCTGCTCCCTGCGCCGCGCCGGTCCGGGACCGTAGCCGCGCAGGTCGGGACCGCCGACCGCGGGGGGCGTCAGTAGGTCAGGACCCGGTCGCTGGCGAACGTGACCTCGACGAGCTCGCCGGGGGTGGCGAAGCGCGCGTTCTTGCCTTCCAGATCGGCGTCCGTCACACCGCGCGCCTTGGAGGACGCGCCGGAGACGAGGATCTCGACGCCGGCGTCCACGAGGGCGCGGAGGTTGTCCCCCATGGCTCCGGTCCCGACGCCCTGGACGGCGTCGAGCGAGGCGTCCCGGATGAGCTGCGCACCGTCGCCGGCGAGGAACAGCCGGACGGTGTGGCCCTGGTCGAGCGCCGCCTTGGCGACCAGCGTGCCCAGCGCGGCGCGCGTCGGCGCCTCCGGGCCGTGCGTGATGTGAACGAGCAGGCTCCCCATGGTTCCTCCGATGCGGTCCGGCCCGCCGCCGCTGGCGGGCGCATCCCGCAGCCTCCGCCGTCGCCCCCGGGCGGTCAAGGCGCCGGACGCGGGAGCCCCATGGGGTTGGGGAACGGGATCACGCCGGCGGCGGCGACCGCCCGTGCCGGTCGCGCGAGGACCGTGAGCAGCTCCGCTCGTTCGTCGTCGGCGAGCAGCGCGTACGGGGCGCCGGCGAGGTCGTCCGTGCGCGCCTCGACCGCGGCCCGCAGCTGGCCGCCCGCCGCGGTGACGCGACCGCCGGCGAGGAGGCCGCGGGCCTGGAGCGTCATCGTCGCCGCAGCCCAGTCGTCGTCGCTCCAGCCCCGGTTGTCCCGCAGGAGGGCGGGCGGCACGCCCACGTCCGCGGCGAACAGCACGTGGATGCCGCACCCCGACAGCCCCGCCCCGACCAGGCACGCCACGTGCCCGTCGCCGCGGTGCTCCCGCAGCGAGGTGGCGGCCTGCCACAGGGCGGCCACCGGGTCCGTCGGGGCGGCGACGGCCCGGTTGGCCGCGAAGAGCGGGCGTCCGGCCGAGCTGGCCGCGCCCACGACCCGCGCCAACAGCGGGAGGGCGCGACGGGCGGCGTCCTCGACGTCGGGGGCGGCACGTCGGAGGGCGGCGGCCGCCGCCGGGGCACGCGCCGCGACGACCGTCGCCGGCGGCGCGAACGTCCAGGCGTCCGGGATCGCGCGCGCCACCATCGCGGGGTGGAAGTTCGCGAACGTGGCCGTGACCACGGCCGCGTCGACGTGGCCGAGGGGCGCGGCGCGCGACGCGAAGTAGCCCATCCAGAAGCCGCGGAGCCCCACGGCCCGGTTGGCCTCACGCGCCTCGTCGGCGAAGTAGGTGACCGCGTGCAGGGTCTCGAGGAGCTGCCACACACGCCGGGCGTACGCGGTCTCCGTCACGACGGTCGCCCCCTCAGGCGTCGAAGCTCGCCGGCACCGCCGGCGGTCGCGGGTAGACGTCCTCGGCCTCGGCGAACACGGCCGCGAGCGGCCGGAGCAGGTCGAACAGCCGGCGCGACCGGTCCTCGCCGAGCGCGGCGTACGGCGCCGCCGCGAGCCGGTCCGTGTCGTCCTCCAACGTCTGCCGCCACCGCTGCCCGGCGTCGGTGAGCGACCCCGTGTCGTCCAGCCAGCCGCGCTCACGCAGCCGCTGTTCCGCCTCGCCCCAGGCCTGGTCGTCCCACAGGCGCGTGCGCTGGTAGAACCCGCGCCGGAGCTGGCTCTGCCACGACGTGTACGCCACGAGCACCTCGACCGGGTGGAGGCCCGAGGCGGTGAGCAGCGCCACGTGCCCGTCGCCGCGGTGCTCGCGCAGGATCGTCAGGGTCTGCCACAGGTCGGCGAAGGGGGTGCCGGGCAGGGGGACCGCCGCGTTGGCGGCCGCGAGCGGACGACCGACGAGGTCCGCGCCTCCTGCGGCCACGCCCGCGAGCTCGGTCGCCTCGGCCAGCCCGTCGCCCGGCGCGCTCACCCGCTCGAAGAGCGCCTCCATCGCGCGGGCTCGCGCGGCCAGCACCTCCGCCGGCGAGGCGGCCTCCCACGCCGCCGGGAGGCCGAACCCGACCGCCGTCGGCGAGAAGTTGAAGAAGATCGCGGTCACGACCTCGGGCCCGACGGCTCCGAGCGGGGCGGCCCGACCGGCGAAGTAGCCCTGCGCCAGCGGCTCGAGGCCGATCCCGCTCCAGGCGTCCCGGGCGTCGCGGGCGAAGTAGAGCGTCGTGTGCACCAGCTCGACGACGCCGTGCAGCGTGCGGGCGGTACGGGCGGCGTCGAACGGCACGGGGGGACCTCTCGGAGCGTGCCGGTGGGTGTGCCGGCGACGAGCGCCGAGCCTAACGCCGGCGCGTGGCCGTACCGTCGTGCCCCGGACCGCGCCCACGAGGAGGCTGGCGTGCCCGCGACGAACGAGCTCCCCTCCGCCACCGCCGTCGGCGTGCCGCTGGCGGTGCTCGACCTCGCGAGCGTCGCGTCGGACGCCACGCCCCGGGAGGCGCTGCTGCGCTCCACGGAGCTGGCCCGCTCGGTCGAGGCCCTCGGCTACGGGCGGTTCTGGGTCGCCGAACACCACACGATGCCGGCCGTGGCCAGCTCCGCGCCGGAGGTGCTCCTCGCCCACGTGGCGACGGCGACCACGACGATCCGGGTGGGCTCCGCGGGCGTGATGCTGCCCAACCACCCGCCGCTGATGGTCGCCGAACGGTTCGGGATGCTCGAGGCGCTCCACCCCGGCCGCATCGATCTCGGCATCGGGCGGGCGCCGGGCACCGATCAGCGCACCGCCGGTGCCCTGCGACGGGCCGAGGGGGTCATCGACGGGCCGGCGTTCGTCGACGAGGTCCAGGAGCTGGCGCGGTGGTTCACGGGCGACTTCCCGGCCGGGCATCCCTACGCCGGCCTGGCCGCCGTGCCGGGAGGTGCCCGCCCGCCGTTCTGGCTCCTCGGGTCGAGCGGCTTCAGCGCCCAGGTCGCGGCCGTCCTCGGCCAGCGCTTCAGCTTCGCCTACCACTTCGCGCCCGACCACCTCCTGCCGGCGCTGACGCTCTACCGCGAGCGGTTCTCGCCGAGCGACGACCTCGATGCGCCCTACGCCTCGATGGGTGTCTCGGTCATCTGCGCGGAGACGGACGAGGAGGCGAGCCGGCTCGCGCGCGTCCCCGCCCTGGCGATGGTGCGCATGGCCCGCAACGAGCGCCTGCCGGTGCCCACCCTGGAGGAGGCCGAGGCCGCCGAGCTCGACCCACGCGAGGAGGCCTTCGCGGCCCACCGCCTGTCGACCTACGTCATCGGCGCGCCCGACCGGGTCGTCGCCGAGCTGGCCGAGCTCGTCCGTCGGACCGACGTGCAGGAGCTCGTCCTGACCGGGCTCTTCTCCGACCCCGAGGCCCAGCGCCGCTCCTACGCACTGGTCGCGCGGGCGGCGGGCCTGTCCCCCATCCCCACCTAGGCTCTGCGCATGGACACCTCCCCCCCGCACGACGACACCACGACCTTCGCGGACCTCGAGCTCCGGCCCGAGCTCCTCGAGATGCTCGACGAGCTCGGCTACGAGGAGCCGACGCCGATCCAGCGCGAGGCGATCCCTCCGCTGCTGGCACGGCAGGACCTCCTCGGCCAGGCCGCGACCGGCACCGGCAAGACCGCCGCGTTCGCGCTGCCGGTCCTGCAACGGCTGCCCGCCGGCGACCGCGGCAACGCGCCCACCGCCCTGGTGCTGGTGCCCACGCGCGAGCTCGCGATGCAGGTCTCGGAGGCGTTCCACCGCTACGGCCGGAAGCTCGGTGCGCGCGTCCTGCCCGTCTACGGCGGGCAGCCCATCTGGCGTCAGCTCAAGGCGCTCGAGCGCGGGGTGGACGTCGTCGTCGCCACGCCCGGCCGCGCCATCGACCACATCTCGCGCGGCACGCTCGCCATGGACGCGCTCGAGGTCGTCGTCCTCGACGAGGCCGACGAGATGCTCGACATGGGCTTCCTCGAGGACATCGAGGCGATCCTCGCCGAGGTCCCCGAGGACCACCAGACGATGCTGTTCTCGGCCACGATCCCGCCGCGCATCGACGGCATGGCGCGGAAGTACCTGCGCGACCCCGTCCGCATCACGGTCGGCCGCGAGGCCGCGTTCGAGGGTGACGAGCCGCTCATCCGCGAGACCGCCTACGTCGTGCCGCGGAGCGCCAAGCCGGCCGCGCTCGGCCGCATCCTCGACATCGAGGCCCCGACGGCCGCGATCGTGTTCTGCCGCACCCGCAACGAGGTCGACGAGCTCACCGAGACCATGAACGGCCGCGGCTACCGCGCCGAGGCGCTCCACGGCGGCATGAGCCAGGAGCAGCGCGACCGCGTCATGGACCGGCTCCGCAACGAGACCGCGGACCTGCTCGTCGCGACCGACGTCGCCGCACGCGGCCTCGACATCGACCACCTCACCCACGTCGTGAACTACGACGTCCCCTCCGCTCCGGAGTCCTACACCCACCGCATCGGCCGGGTCGGGCGCGCCGGCCGCGAGGGCGTCGCGATCACGCTCGTCGAGCCGCGCCAGCACCGCATGCTCAAGGCCATCGAGCGACACACGCGGCGCAAGATGGACGTGGAGAAGGTCCCGAGCGTGGCCGACCTCCGCGCCCGTCGGCTGGAGATGACCCGGGCGGCGCTGCACGAGAGCCTGCTCGTCGACGGCGAGGAGCTCGACCAGTTCCGTGTCGTCGTCGACAGCCTCACCGACGAGTTCGACGTCGTCGAGGTCGCGCTCGCCGCCATCAAGCTCGCGCACGAGGCGACCGGCGCCGGGGCCGACGACGAGGAGGTCCCGGACGTGAGCCTGCAGGCCGACCGTCCCGAGAGCGGCGGCGGTGGCGGTGGCGGCGGCAAGCACCGCCCGCCCCGTCGCGGCCCCTCGGCCGGCACGACGCGGCTGTTCGTCAACCAGGGCCGCACCGCCGGCATCCGGCCGAAGGACCTCGTCGGGGCCATCGCCAACGAGTCGAGCCTGTCGGGCCGCGACATCGGCGCGATCGAGATCACCTCGAACTTCTCGCTCGTCGAGGTCCCCGAGTCGGCCGCGGACGAGGTCATCCAGGCGCTGCGGAACACGACCATCAAGGGCAAGAAGGCCAACGTCCGGCGCGACCAGAAGGGCTGACCGGCATGAGCGTTGCGCGCGCGACCGGGCAGCGCGCCGACGACCTCCGGGGTCCTGGGACGTCTCCCCACCGATGCTGCGCTCGCGCAGCGCACGGCCGTTCCGGACGGAACGGGCGCGCCGGGTGGTCCGCGTCGACCCGTGTCACACCTCCCTGTCACCGTGGACCGGCTCGGAACGAGAAGCGACTGGGGAACACATGACCGACATCATCCGAGCCCGGGGGCTGGTGAAGCGCTACGGCGACGTCACCGCGCTCGACGGGCTCGACCTCACCGTGCCGAAGGGGACCGTCCTCGGGCTCCTGGGCCCGAACGGGGCCGGCAAGACCACCGCCGTCCGCATCCTCACGACCCTGCTCGTGCCCGACGCGGGCACCGCCGAGGTCGCCGGCATCGACGTCGGCGCCGATCCGGTGGGGGTGCGCGAGCGCATCGGGCTGTCGGGTCAGTACGCCGCGGTGGACGAGCACCTGACGGGCTTCGAGAACCTCGACATGATCGGGCGGCTGTACCGCCTCGGTCGGGACGTCTCGCGTGGCCGCGCCCGCGAGCTGCTCGAGCGGTTCGACCTGGCCGAGGCGGCCGACCGTCCGGTCAAGACGTACTCGGGCGGCATGCGTCGGAGGCTCGACCTCGCCGGCGCGCTCGTGGCGAAGCCCGAGGTCCTGTTCCTCGACGAGCCGACCACGGGACTCGACCCCCGCAGCCGCACCGAGCTGTGGGAGGTCATCCGCGAGCTGGTGCAGGCGGGCACGACGGTCCTGCTGACGACCCAGTACCTGGAGGAGGCGGACCGGCTCGCCGACGAGATCGTGGTCATCGACCGCGGTCGCGCGATCGCCCAGGGCACGGCGGACGAGCTCAAGGTCGAGGTCGGCGGCGAGCGCATCGAGCTCGTGGTCGAGCGCGACGACGAGGTCCCGGTCGCCCGCGAGGTGCTGTCCGAGCTCGCGGCGGGTGACGTCCAGGTGGACGACCACACCCGCACCCTGACCGCTCCCGCGTCGGGCGGCGCCAAGACCCTCATCGAGACGCTCCGGCGGCTCGACGCACGCGGGGTCTCGGTGCTCGACGTCGGCCTGCGTCGTCCCACCCTGGACGACGTCTTCCTGAGCCTCACCGGCCACGTCGCCGAGGACGGGACCGAACCGGCGGTCGCTGCCGCCGCTGCCACCGGAGGTGCCCCATGAGCGCCGCACACGCCCTGCAGGACGGCGCCATCGTCGCCAAGCGCAACCTGATCAAGATCAAGCGGGTCCCCGAGGTCCTCGTCTTCGTCCTGATCTCCCCGATCATGTTCGTGCTGCTGTTCGCGTACGTGTTCGGCGACTCGATCGAGATCCCGGGGATGGACTACCGCGAGTTCCTCATCGCGGGCATCTTCGCCCAGACGGTCATCTTCGGGTCGACGTTCACGGGCGCGGGCCTCGCCGAGGACATGCAGAAGGGCATCATCGACCGCTTCCGGTCGCTGCCGATGTCGCGGTCCGCCGTGCTCATCGGCCGGACGGCGTCCGACATCGTCTACAACCTGCTGTCGATCGTGATCATGGCGCTCACCGGCCTGCTCGTCGGGTGGCGCATCCGGAGCTCGTTCCTCGACGCGCTGGGCGGCTTCCTCCTGCTGCTGCTGTTCGCGTACGCGTTCTCGTGGATCATGGCGCTGATGGGGCTGATCGTCCCGAGTCCCGAGGTCATCAACAACGCCTCGTTCATCGTGATCTTCCCCATGACGTTCATCGCCAACACGTTCGTGCCGGCGGAGAACCTGCCGGGGCCGCTGCGGACGTTCGCCGAGTGGAACCCCGTCTCGGCGGTGACCCAGGCGGCGCGCGAGCTGTTCGGGAACATGCCACCCGAGGCCGCCGCGGCGGTGCCGGACGTGTGGTCGCTGGACCACCCGGTCGCCTACACCCTCATCTGGGTGGTCGGCATCCTGGTCGTGTTCGTCCCGCTGTCGGTGTCGCGCTACAAGAAGGCCGCCAGCAAGTAGACGCCGGCCCGGCGCTCGTCGCTCAGGCGGCGAGCGCGGGGTTGTGCGCCGACGGCACGACCTCGTCGTCGCCGGGCGGGGGCGGGGGCGTCCCGTCCCCGAAGGGGCGCCCGCCGAGCTCCTCGCGGCCGTGGGGTGAGGCCCAGGTCCGCAGGTCGGGCCCTGCCGGGACGATCCCCGTCGGGTTGATGTCGGTGTGCACCTCGTAGTAGTGGCGCTTGATGTGGTCGAAGTCGATCGTGTCGCCGAACCCGGGGGTCTGGAACAGGTCCCGGGCGTAGGCCCACAGCACGGGCATCTCGGTGAGCTTCGAGCGGTTGCACTTGAAGTGGTTGTGGTAGACGGCGTCGAAGCGGACCAGGGTGGTGAACAGCCGCACGTCCGCCTCGGTGATGGTCCCGCCCATGAGGTAGCGCCGGTCACGCAGGCGCTCGGAGAGCTGGTCAAGCCGCGCGAACAGCTGGCGGTAGGCCTCGTCGTACGCCGTCTGGGTGCCGGCGAAGCCGGCGCGGTAGACGCCGTCGTTGACGTCGCGGTAGACCTCCTGCATCACCTCGTCCATCTCGTCGCGGAGGTGCTCGGGGTAGAGGTCGGGAGCGCCCTTCCGGTGGTGGGCGGTCCACTGCGTCGACAGGTCGAGGGTGATCGTGGGGAAGTCGTTGGTCACGACCTGCCCGGTCGGGATGTCGACGATCGCCGGCACGGTGATGCCGCGCTCGTAGCCGGGCACCGCGGCCTCGTAGGCCTCCCGCAGCCGCGCGATGCCGAGCACGGGGTCGACGCCACCCGGGTCGAGATCGAACGTCCAGCTGCGCCAGTCGTGGGTCGGCCCGGCGACCGCCATCGAGATGGCGTCCTCGAGCCCGAGGAGACGACGGACGATGATGGCGCGGTTGGCCCAGGGACACGCGCGGCTCACGACCAGCCGGTAGCGGCCCGGCTCGACCGGCCAGTCCGCATCCGGATCGTCGAGGATCCGCCGTTCGATGTAGCGCGTGTCGCGGGTGTAGCTCGCCTCGACGTAGGTGCCCTGCGACGCCGCGTCCGGGGTGCGGTCGCCGTCCGGGCGCGGGTTCGCATCGGTGTTCTCGGCCATGTCGGCGACCGTAGCGAGCGTCCATGGACGGCTGCCCCGGCCACCGTGGCCGTCGGTCCTCGGCCGGCGGGGAGGTGCCACGGCCTCAGTCCTCGAGGTGGCAGCCCTCGCGCAGCAACGCCTCGAAGGCGGTCCTCGCCGGTCCCGTGGGCTCGACGGTGAGGAAGACGACCGGTTCGCCCTCGAGCTCGACCCACATCGGGAACAGGTAGGTCTTCTTGCTCTCGATCAGGGCGTGCGGGTCGCACCGGGCGGCCGAGATCTCGACCGGGACCTCGGTGGCGTCGTCGCCGGCGGGCAGCGTGAGGACCGGGCCGTCCGCGGCCCCCTCGAGGAGCCGCAGCGAGAAGATGACCGTGCCCTGGACCTGCGCCAGCACCACCGCGCCGGTCGCGGTCCTGCGCTCCAGCTCGATCGTGCCGCGCGCCGTCGCCGGCGAGACCGTGGTCCAGTCGTCGCCGAAGCGCAGCTCGACGGCCGCGGTGAGGCGGCGCCGGCGGCACTCGTCGGCGTGGATCCCGGCGAGGAGCTCCGACCCCTCCGGGGCCACGGCGACCACGACGTGGACCGTGTCGCCGCCCGAGAGGAACGACACGGCCATCCGGGGGACGACGTCGGTGGCCGCGTCGCAGACCGCGTCGGTCGCGGGGATCGGCGTGATGATCCAGGACCGGCCGGGTCGGACGCTCGTGGACTTCGGCGCGGGCGGCACCGGCGTGAAGCGCTCGTCCAGCAGCTGCAGACCCGTGACCTCCACGGGCTCGTCACCGGTCGTCCGCAGCCGCACCTCGAGGACATCGCGCCCGGCGGCCGACCGCGACCGCTGCACGTCGACCACGAGCGTGTGGTCGACGGAGACCGGCGTGGTGACGGTCTCGGTGGCGGTCGCGGGGCGTCCCGAGGCGACGCGCTCCTCGCTCCCTCCGCCGCATCCGCCGGCCGACGCCGCCACGACCAGGGCGGCCGCCAGCGCCACCACCGGGCTCACGGGCGTGTCCCCGACAGCTCGGCGACGAGCGCCGGCAGCTGACGGATGTCCTCGAGCTCCCAGACGCGGTCCCCGTCGTCGGTGACCGGCAGGACGGCCCGCTCGAGCTCCCAGGTCGTGTGGTACGGGATGTGGACCGCGTGGCCGCCGAGGTCGATCACGGGGACGACGTCCGACCGGACCGAGTTGCCCACCATCAGGAAGCGCTCCGGTGGCACGCCCACCGTGGCCATCACCCGGCGGTACGTCGCTCCGTCCTTCTCCGCGACGATGGCGACGTGCTCGAAGCGGTCGGCCAGGCCGGAGCGCGCGACCTTGCTCTCCTGGTGGAACAGGTCGCCCTTCGTGACGAGCACCAGGCGGTGGGACCGGGCCAGGGCCTCGACGGTCTCGGCGACCCCGTCGAGGAGATCGACCGGGTGTGCCAGCATCTCCTTGCCCCACGCGAGGATCGTCGCGATGTCGTCGGCCCCGACGGTGCCGCCCGAGACCGCGATGGCGGTCTCGATCATCGACAGGGTGAAGCCCTTGACGCCGTAGCCGAACAGCGCCAGGTTGCGCCGCTCGACGTCGAGGAGCTGCTGCTCGAGCGCGTCGGGCTCGGCGTGGGGGGCGAGGAGCTCGGCGAACCGGCGGTGGGTGAGGGTGAAGTACGACTCCGAGTGCCACAGCGTGTCGTCCCCGTCCAGGGCGACGACCTCCACCACGGCGACTCCTCCCACGCGGACGGGGACGCTAGCGCCGGGGCGGCGTTGTCGACGCACGACGACGCCCCGGCGCGGGAGCGCCGGGGCGACGTCGTCGGTGCGGTCAGCTCAGCTGCGGCGACGCAGGGCGGCACCGAGGCCGCCGAGGCCGAGCAGGCCCAGACCGGCGGCGGCGACGCCACCACCGGTGCGGGGCAGGCTCTCACCGGCGGCCGGCTCGGGAGCGGGCTCCTGGGTCGCGGCCGGCTCCGGCTCCTCGGTCTCGGTCTCAGTCGGTGCCGGCGCCGGCTCACAGGCGTCGAGCACGACGTCGATCAGGCCGTTGAGCTCGGCGAGCAGCGGGTCGAGTGGGGCGACGATCTCGCCCGCCTCACCGGTCACCGTGTCGAGCAGACCCTGGGCGTCGTCGATGACCGGGTCGAGCTCGTCGAGCAGGGGCGCGAGGCCCTCGCACAGCGGTGCGAGGTTCTCGAGACCACCGGCGAGGCCATCGCTGATCTGCGCGATCGCGTCGGTGAGCGCCGGGACGAGCGCGTCCGTCACGGGCTGGAGGCCGTCGTAGACGGGCTGCGCGCCATCGCCGACGGGTGCGAGGCCGTCACCGATCTGCTCGAGACCGTCACAGATGGGAGCGAACTCGCCGCAGCCGGCGTCCTGCGCGAAAGCCGGGACGGCGGGGAGGACCGTGATCGCCGCGACGGCGACCGCGAGGAGGTTCCTACGGATCATGATGAGCCGTTCCTGAGGTTGTAGGGAGGGAGTCGGACTCCGCGTACGACGTGGGTCCTCCGTCTCAACGACGGGCCCGGTCGGGAGTGACGATAGCCCCCCGGCCGGCTGGACGGAACTCTCCGTCGCACGTCCCACCGTCCGGTGTTCGTCCGGAAACGTCCGGTTCTGGACCCCCCCGGGGGAGCTTGTCCGGCGCCTGTCCGAAGTGCGAAGATGTGCGCCGGAGAACACCCGAGATCCCGGGTGTGTGCACCGGAGCGACGACCGTGCCCGGGCATGCTCGGAGGAGACGGAGATGGGAGATGCTGCGCGGCTGCGCGCGCTGTTGTCGGCGTACGCGCGGACGACGATCGGTCGCTACGACATCGGTGACGTGCTCTACCGGTTGACCGACCAGGCCCTCGCCGCGGTCGGCGTGGACGGCGTCGGCGTGTCCGTCGCCGACGCCTCGGGGCGGCTGCGGTTCGTGAGCGCAACCGATCAGATGGTGGTGCGGATCGAGGAGCGGCAGGTCGAATCCGGCGACGGCCCCTGCCACGACGCCTTCCGCACCCGCGACCGGATCGTCGTCGACGACCTCCGGGAGCTCGTCGGCCACCGCTGGGGCGACTACCCCGCCTTCGCGGTGGAGCACGGTTGCCTCGCGTTGGCCGCCCTCCCCATGGTCGTCGACGACGAGGCGGTCGGGGCGCTCGACGTCTACCGCCGCGGGGCCGGCCCGTGGGACCACGAGACCCTGGAGGACGCCCAGCTCGTCGCCGACGTCGCGACCGGGCTCGTCGTCAACCACCGCACGCTCGAGGACAGCCAGCGGCTGGCCGAACAGCTCCAGGGCGCCCTCGACAGCCGGATCGTCATCGAGCAGGCCAAGGGCATCCTCGTCGAGCAGCGCGGGGGCGACATGGGCGACGCGTTCCAGCACCTGCGTGACCACGCGCGCCGGCGCCAACGCAAGCTGCGCGACGTCGCCCGGCACGTGGTCGAGCACCGCGGGCTGCCGGACGACTGAGCGGGAAGAGCGGCCGCGCACGAGGCGTTGACGATCGTGACCCTCCTCCCGCCGATCCTGAGGATCCCCCGTGACCCGGACCGACGACCTCGTGCTCCAGCAGGTGGAGCTCGGCCGTGTGTGGCAGACGGTCGACCCGTTCCTGTTCTGCGTCCACCACGACGACGACTACCCCGAGGGCGACGACGAGCTCGGCCCCTGCGAGCCGCTCGCCGGCCGCGACATCGGGATGGACTTCTCCGGCCGCGACGGCTGGTCGATGTACCACGGCTCCCTCGTGCCGGGCTTCCCGCAGCACCCCCACCGCGGCTTCGAGACCATCTCGTTCATGCGCAAGGGGTTCATGGACCACGCCGACTCGCTCGGCGCGGCCGCCCGCTTCGGGCGCGGTGACGTCCAGTGGATGACGGCGGGCTCGGGCATCGTCCACGCCGAGATGTTCCCGCTGCTGAACCGCGACCGGCACAACGAGACCGAGCTGTTCCAGATCTGGATCAACCTGCCGGCCAGCGACAAGATGGTCCCACCGCACTTCTCGATGCTGTGGAGCCACGAGATCCCGCGGCACGTGCTCCTCGACCAGGCCGGCCGGCCCACCGAGGTGACCGTCGTCGCCGGCGAGCTCGTCGCCGGCCACCGCGCCCCGAACCCGCCGCCGAACTCGTGGGCCTCGCGCCCGGACAGCGACGTCGGCATCTTCCACGCGGCGCTCTCGCCGGACGCGGACTGGACCCTGCCGGCTGCGGCCCACGAGGACACGATCCGCACCGTCTACGTGTTCCGTGGCGGCTCGGTCCGGATCGGCGGCACGGAGGTCGAGGGCGGCCACGGCGCCGTCGTGCGCAGTGAGGTCCCGCTGACCCTCACGGACACCGGCGACGGCGCCGAGGTCCTGGTGCTGCAGGGACGCCCGATCGCGGAGCCCATCGTGCAGTACGGCCCGTTCGTGATGAACACCAAGGCCGAGATCCAGAAGGCCTACCACGACTACCAGGAGACCGGCTTCGGCGGGTGGCCCTGGCCGGGGAACGACCCGAACCACGGTCCGGACCTCCGGCGCTTCGCGCGGCACGCCGACGGACGCGTCGAGGAGCTCGCGGCCGCGTCGGGCGAGTGACCCGGCTCCGGCACGTCGTGCCGGAGGCCGCGGCGGGATCGCGGCTCGTCGACCACCTGCGGGCGCACCTCGCCGTCGTCGCCACGCGCGAGGTCGGACCGCTCATCGCGCGCGGCGCGGTGCGCGTCGGCGACCGCACCGGCCGCATCGCCGAGCCGGTCCACGCCGGCGACGTGCTGACCGTCGCCGCCGACGCACTCACGGATCTCCGCAGCCGCGGGCTCGTGACCGAGCCGGCCGACCTCGACCTCGACGTGGTGCACGAGGACGACGATCTCGTCGTCGTCGACAAGCCGTCCGGTCTGCACGTGCACCCGATGGGGCGCTACCGGGAGGACACGGTGCTCGGGGGTGTGCTGTGGCTCGCCGGTGCGCGCGCCGACGGGCCCTGGGCGGCGTGGCGGCCGCACCCGGTGCACCGCCTCGACCGCGCCACCAGCGGGCTGCTCGTGTTCGCCAAGGACAAGCCGAGCCACGACGCGTTCCAGGGACTGCTCGACGACCGGCAGGTGGAGCGCACCTACCTCGCCCTCGTCGAGGGGCAGGTGCGGGGCGACGGCGGCACGGTCGACGCGCCGCTCGGCCGCGACCCCGCGATGGACTACCGCCGAGCCGTCGTGCCCGTGTCCGAGGGCGGACGCGACGCCGTGACGCACTGGACGGTGCAGGAGCGGCAGGCCGACCGGACGCTGCTCGCGCTGGTCCTCGGCACCGGCCGCACCCACCAGATCCGTGCGCACCTCGCGGCGATGGGGCACCCGGTGGTGGGTGACACGCTCTACGGGGCGCGGGAACCCGCCGGCGACGCGCACATCGAGCTCCGCGCCGTCGGACTGCGGTTCCCGCACCCCCGGACGGGGGAGCCCGTGACCCTGGCGGTCGCCGAACGACGCCATCCCGCCTGACGAGCCGCGTCCCGCGTACCGTGCGTGGGTCGCGGGGACCCCCGCGCACGGACGGAGGGGCCGGGTGTGCGGATCGGCTACGCCATCGACCTCCACGCACCGGCGGAAGCGACGGACGAGGTCCGCTGGGACCACGTCCGGCAGCAGGCACAGCTGGCCGAGGCCGTCGGCTTCGACCTCGTGCTCCTCCCGGACCACCTGTACTACGCCGCCGGCGGCGCCGGCGACTACGCCAGGGACGACGCGGCCGTGGGGGTGTGGGAGTCGGTCACCGTCGCGGCGGCGATCGCCGCCAGCACCACGACGATCGTGGTGGGGCACTCGATGATCAACGCGCCCTACCGGCCGCCGGCGCTGCTGGCCAACATCGCGACCACGCTCGACGAGATCAGCGGGGGTCGCTACCAGCTCGGGATCGGCTCGGGGAACAGCGACGACTACGACGCCGTCGGGGTCGAGGCGGACCACCGCCACGACCGGTTCCGCGAGGCCGTGGAGATCGTCCACGGGCTGCTGAAGCGCGGACACGTCGATCTCGACGGGCGGTACTGGTCGGCGCGCCACGCCGAGCTGGTCCTCCGCGGGCCGCGTGAGCACGGGCCCCCGCTCGTGCTCGCGGCCGGCGGGATGCGCTCGATGCGTCTCGCCGCGGGGTACGCCGACGCGTGGAACGGCTTCGCCGCGCCCGATCCGGGTCACGCCGAGCTCCGCACGCTGCTGGACCACCTCGGGACCGCCTGCTCCGAGGTCGGGCGCGATCCGGCCACGCTGGGACGGACGGTCGACACGTTGGTCGATCCGCTCGACCTCGAGCGTGCCCGGGAGCGCTCGTCGGTGGCGTTGCTCTCCCTCGCGTCGCTCGGCATCGAGGAGGCCCGCTGCTACGCCTCGACCGACGGCACGCACGCGTCCCGGATGGACGCGATCGCCGGCATGGCGGACCTCGTGGCCGCGGCACACACCGTCGCCGGAGCGCCGTCGTGATCCTCGAGCGCGACGCCGAGCTGGACATCCTGTCCGGGCTGGTGCGCGACGTCGGGACGACGGGCGGCCGCGTCGCCCTCGTGCGGGGCGAGGCCGGGATCGGGAAGACGACGCTGATGGGCGCGTTCGTCGCCGTCGCGGCGGCGACCGCGCACGTGCTCGTGGGCGCGTGCGACGACCTGCTCACGCCGCAGCCCCTGGCTCCGTTCTGGGATGTGGCGCGGGACGAGGACGCCGTCGCCGGTCCGCTCCGGGAGGGCGATCGCCGGGGCGTGATGGAGGCGTTGCTCGACCTGCTCTCGCGCGCGTCGCGTCCCACGGTGCTCGTGCTGGAGGACACCCAGTGGGCCGACGAGGCGACGCTGGACGTCGTCACCTTCCTCGGGCGCCGCGTCGCGCGGACCAACGGCGTGCTGGTCCTCACCTACCGGGACGGCGAGGTCGACGCGGAGCACCCCCTGCGCCAGGTCATCGGCGGTCTCCCCGCCCAGGTGCTGGTCCGCGTCCCGCTGGTCCGTCTGTCCCCCCGAGCGGTCGCCGCGATGATCGCCGGTCGGCCGTTCGACGCCCCGGAGGTCGTGGCCCTCACCGCGGGCAACCCGCTCTTCGTGACCGAGGTGCTCGCCTCGGGCGTCGAAGGCGTGCCGTCCTCGGTCCGTGAGGCGGTCCTCGCTCGCGCGGACACGCTGTCGCCCGCGGCGCGACGGCTCCTGGATCTCGTGTCGGTCATCCCGGGCGGCGCCGACCGCAGGCTCGTGGACGCGCTGCTGGAGAGCGGGACCGGATCGCTGCCCGAGTGCGTGAACCTCGGCCTGCTCCACACGGACGGGGACCACATCGCGTTCGCCCACGAACTGCAGCGCAGAGCCATCGAGGCCGCGCTGCCGACCGCGGAGCGGCGGCACCTCAACGGGGTCGTGCTGCGGGGGATCGTCGACCGCGAGGAACCGGCCCGGCTGGTCCACCACGCACGCGAGGCGGCGGACGTCGACGCGGTCGTCCGGTTCGCACCGGCGGCCGCCCGCGCGGCGATCACCAGCGAGAGCCACCGCGAGGCCGTCGCGCACTTCCGCACGCTCGAACCACACCTCGACGCGATCGCGCCGGCGGACCTGGCCGGGGTCCTCGACGACTGGGCACGTGAGGAGTCCTACCTCGACCTCGCCGGGGCGCTCGCGCTGACCGAACGCGCCATCGCACTCCGCCGCTCGGTGGGCGACGACGTCGCGCTCGCGCGGGTGCTCACGTTCGCGGTCCGCGTCAACGAGGTGAACGGACGGCCTGAGCACGCGGACGCGTGCGCTGAGGAGGCGGTCCGCATCCTCGACGCCCGTCCCCCGAGTCGCGAGCTGGCGGCCGCGCTGGGCCAGATGGCGTGGCTACGGCTGATGCGGGGCGACGACGACCGCCGAGGCGTGGCGATCGCCGACCGCGCGATCGCGATCGCGGAGGCGACCGGCGACGACCTCACGGTCGCCCGGTCGCTGGTCCTGAAGGGATCCATCGAGCACGGCGCCGACGACCGTCTCGGCTTCTCGCTGGTGGAGGAGGGCCACCGGCGGGCGGTCGAGGGCGGTCACCGCTACGAGGAGGTCAACGCCCTGCTCAACCTGGCCGGCCTGTGCGGGGACGCCCGCGACATCGCACGCGCCGGCGACCTCGCCCGCCGCGCCCGCGACGCCGCGGCACGCTACGAGCTGACCTCCGTCGAGTCCTACGCACGGGCCGTGTACGCGGAGATCCTCCTGTGGCAGGGCGACTGGACCAAGGCCGAGGACGTGGCCGGCTCGGTGCTCGGCGCCGACCCGCACGCCGAGGCCATCGCGTGGCGGGTCCTCGGATCGCTGCGGTCACGTCGCGGCCAGGCCGAGGCCCGTCCCGCGCTGCAGCGCGCGTGGTCGCACGCCCGGACCTCCGGCGAGCTCCAGCAGCTGGACCCGGCGGCGTCCGCGCTCGCCGAACACCTCTGGCTCACCGGCGACCGCGACCCCGTCGTCATCGCCGAGCTGGCATCGGTCGCGGACCGGGGTCGGCGCAGCGGTCCCGCCTGGCCGAGCGGCGCCCTGACGTTCTGGCTGTGGGAGCTCGGCCTGGTCCCGACCGTCCCGGACGGGACGGCGAGCTCCTACGGGCTCATCATGGAGGGCGACATCCCGGCGGCGGCCCGGTTCTGGGAGGGACGCGGCGCCCCGTACGAGCAGGCGCTGGCGTTGATGCACGGCGATCCCGAGTCCCGCATCCGGGCCGTGCACCTCCTCGACGACCTGGGTGCGCGGGCGGCAGCGCGCCGCGTCCGTGCCGCGCTGGCCGAGGAGGGCGTCCGCGTCCCGAGAGGGAGGTCCCGCGCGACGCGCGACCACGCCGCCGGCCTCACGGCGAGGCAGACCGAGGTGCTCGACCTCCTCGCCGAGGATCTGTCCAACAGCGACATCGCCGACCGTCTCTTCGTCTCGCACCGGACGGTGGAGAACCACGTCGCCGCGATCCTGATGAAGCTCGACGTCGCGACCAGGCACGCGGCGGTGGACCTCGCCCGCGCCCGGGGGCTGCTCACCCGGTCCTGACGGCGCCAGATGTGGGTGGCGACGGCGCCATCCCTGGGTGGCGCCCACTCACGACGCCTCCACGGGTGCTCCGTAGGTTCGGTCCCGTCACCACTCACCCGATCCGAGGAGCCCCGATGGCCCTGTTCATGGACGTGCACACGATCGCCGGCGGGGTGTCCGCCACCGATGTCGCCGAGGCCCACAGCAAGGACCTCGAGATCGAGGGCCGCTACGGCGTGAGCTACCTGCGCTACTGGGTCGACGAGTCCGCCGGGAAGATCTTCTGCCTGGTCGAGGCCGACGACGCCGACGCCGCCAACACCGTCCACCGCGAGGCCCACGGCCTCGTCGCGGACGAGATCTACCCCGTGGCCGAACACAGCTGAGGGGTCCGCCGTTCCACCCACGCACGAACCTCCGAGGGAGAAGCACCGTGATCAAGCACAGACTCGCCATGGTCCTGACCGTGGCATCGATGGTGCTGGGAGCGACCGCGACCGCGGCGCTCGCCAGCGACCAGTCCACCAAGGACGACAACGGGTGGGGATGCGCCGCGGAGGTGGGCCTGCCCGACGGCCACTGCATCAGCCCGGGCACGTGGAAGAACCTCGCCCGCACCGCCGAGAACGGCGGGACGTTCCAGCTGCTGGTCTTCGACGCGAACGGCGACTTCGTGACCGCCGAGCTCGCCACGTTCGACGCGGACGCCGACGGTCGGCCGTGCCCGCACGACGACGGGGCGACGGACGGGACCTTCTGGCACTTCGCCAACGGGATCTACGTCTGCCACCACCGCTCGCACTGACCATCTCCACACGAACGGCGACGGCGCCCCGTCCGGGGCGCCGTCGTCCGTCGATCCGCCGAGCCGGCGTCACGCGGGGAGCTTCGACCACCGCCCGACGAGGTCACCACCGTTGAAGACGACGCGCGACGGCACCTCGGCCGCGTCGTAGACGAACACACCCTCGTCCCACGGGCGCAGCGCACCGGCCATCTCGATGCGGACCACGTGCGGCTCGTCGGAGCCCTGGAGCGCGGGCTGGCCGGCGTAGAGCCCGGTCGCGACGAACTGCATCATGCCGACCCCGTCCGCGGTCTCGACCACCCGCAGCTCGATGTCGTCGGTGCCGGCGACCTCGACGCCGTCCACCTGGATCGAGACCGCGACGTCGATGACCTCCCAGAAGTAGTGGTCGACGGGGGAGATGACGTACTGCTCGACCCCGATGGAGTCGATGTCGCCGGTGAACTCGCCCTCGAAGACGGCCCGCAGCTGGTCCGCGCCGGCGGAGCTGGCCGTGGCGCTGAAGGCGGTGCCGCCCCCCGCCCCCGCCTGGTAGGAGTCCGTCGGCACGCTGTCGTCCCACGATGGGGCCGCGCCGTGGCCCACGTTGTGGAGGTTGCCGATGCCGTTGTCGTGCGCGGTGAAGTACCCGTCCGCGTGACACACCGCGACGTCGTCGGCGGCGTCGGCGGGATCCCCCGCGTCGACGACGTAGCAGGCGGCGTCCGTCGCCGGCGCGAGTGCGGCGGTCGCCAGCGCGAGCGGGAGGACGATCAGGGCGGTCCGGGTGCGGAGCTTCATGACGGAGAAAGCCGTTCGGTCGGGTGACGGGGACTTCGCCACCCGACACGCGTCCTCCTGCGTCGTTCGGCGCGCCGACCTCCCGTCGCATAGAGGCCCTCTGGGCGGGGAGGCAGGTCATCGCCCGTCCACCGCGGGTCCGGGGAGCGGATGTCCCGTCTCAGGCGCGGGCGACCTCCTCGAAGTCGCCATCGCCGGCCGTGCTGCGCAGGAGGGTGCGGGGATCCTCGGTCACGACCCAGACGGCGCCGTCGCCGCCGATCGCCACCGCGACGGGCTGGCCCTCCAGATCCTCCACCGGCGCCACGTTGCGCCACCGCTCGCCGCCGTCCGAGGAGAGGTCGACGCCGCGGTAGGTGGCGGCCGCGACGGTGCCGTCGTCGGCGAACGCGAGCCCGATCGTCCCCCACTCCGACGTCGGCCGGAACGTGCGGGCGCCGTCGTCGGATCGGAACACGCCCTGGCTGCCGGAGCCGAGGAGGACCACCCTCGGGTCGGTCGGGTCGACCGCCATGGCCCCCACGTCCGCGGGGATCTCCTCCCCCGCCGGTGCGGCCGGTTCCCAGCTCTCGCCGGCGTCGGTGCTCCGGAAGACGCCGGCGCCGACGACGAAGGCGTACACGAGCGACGGCTCGCCGGGCGCCTGCGCCAGCGCGTGGATGTCCCGGCTCGGGAGGTCGTCCGGACGCAGGTCGTCGAAGGTCTGCCCGCCGTCGGTCGACCGCACCAGGACGTCGTGGCCGCCGACGAGGAGCGGCTCGCCCTCCTCCGCGACCCCGAGCGCCATCGCGTCCTGACCCTCGAGCCCGAGCTGCTCCCACGTGACCCCGTCGGGGCTGCGCCACAGCGCCCCGTGGAGGCCGAGGAGGAGGGCACCGTCGTCCGTGACCCGCAGGGCGTGGACGTGGTCGCCTGCGGGGAGGGCGCCCGCCGTCGCGTCCGCACCGCCCGGCTCGCTGTCCGGGCCGGCGCAGGCGGAGAGCAGAGCGCCGGCGAGCGACCCGGCGACGAGCACCAGGACCGATGGGGACGGACGTCGACGCACGGAGCCTCCTCGAGGCGGGGGAAGCCCCAGGGTGGCGGCTCCCGTCCGGCTCCGCCGGAAGCTCGCATCCCGGGAGGTCAGTCGAGGAAGTGCGCGGCCTCGCGACGGGAGCGGTCGACGGTGAGGTGGAAGACGTCCGGTCGGCTGTAGTGACCGGTCGCGTCGAAGTTGTGCCGCTCCCGACGGACCCGCTCGAGGTCGATCTCGGCCACGACCAGTCGCTCCTCCCCCGAGACCGGCTCGACGACCCAGTGACCGGTCGGCGAGGCGATGGCCGAGCCACCGTCGTAGGCGTCGAGCTCGCCAGCGTGCTCCGCCAGCGCGTCATGGAGGGGGAAGTCACTCGGGACGTCGTCCAACGACATGAGTCCGCCGGCGGCGAGGCTCCAGACACGTCCCTCGAGAGCGATGAAACGGGTGATGTCGCGGGTCAGCCACGACGAGCCCGGCCAGACGGAGACGTGGAGGTCCTCGCCGCCCGCGTACATGGCGTGCCGAGCCTGGGGCATCCAGTTCTCCCAGCAGTTGAGCCCGCCGACCCGGAAGCCCGACGGGGTCGCATGTACCCGCAGGCCGTGACCGTCGCCGGCACCCCACACCAGCCGCTCCTCGTAGGTCGGCATGAGCTTGCGGTGCGAGCTGACGAGCCCGTGCGCCGGATCGATCGCCAGCAGGGAGCAGAACACCGTGCCACGTGCCGAGCCGGTCCCCCGCTCGGTGATACCGAGGTAGGTGAAGACGCCGAGGTCGCGCGCCGCCGTGACGACGCGGGCGACCTCCGGGCCGTCGACCTCGACCGCGGCGTCGAGGTAGGCGGCGTACGCGCGCTTCTGCCGCGTGTCGTTGAATCGGGCGCCGTCGGTCAGGGTGACCCAGAACGGGTAGCCCGACAGGAACGTCTCGGGGAACGCCAGGAGGTCGACGCCTTCGTCGGCCGCCGTCGTCAGCCACTCGATGGCCTTGGCGGTGGTGGCCTCCGGTTGCAGCCACACCGAGGACGTCTGCGCTGCCGCGACCTTCACCTCGCCACCTCTCTCGGGGACCGGAACGTAGCCCCCCGGTCGTCTACGACCGCCGCTCGCCCGTCGAGAGGAGCGGTCCGACCCCGCCTCTTGTGTAGCCGCACCGGCCGTGGCAGCGTGGAGCCACCAGCGGGAGGATGACGTGTGTACAGCGAGGACGTGGCCGACGCGGTACGCCACGGGTTGGCCGAGGCGGGCGTCGCGGCCGTCGAGCGGAAGATGTTCGGGGGTCTCGCCTTCATGGTGCGTGGCCACATGACCGTGGGCGTCATCGGGCACGAGCTGATGGTCCGCGTCGGCAAGGAGGCGTACGGGGACGCCGTCGCGCAGCCACATGCGCGCGAGATGGACTTCACCGGTCGGCCCATGGCGGGCATGGTCTACGTCGCGGAGCCCGGCTTCCGGCACGACGCGCAGCTGCGCGGGTGGCTCGACCGTGGACTGGCGTACACGTCCACCCTGGCGGCGAAGTAGGGCGAGCCCGGGCGACCGGCTAGCTGTAGCCGCCCCGACGCCCGCGCGCGGCCCGGACCACGGCGCCGAGCGCGAAGCTGCCCGTGGGCTCGCCCAACCGCGAGAAGAGCTCGTCCCGGACGGCGACGCGGTCGTCGTCCCCCAGGCTCACGCAGAAAGCGCCGGCCGGACCGACCCCGGCCAGGAAGCCGTCCCAGAGCTCGTCGAAGTCCTCGTAGCGGGACTCGACCGCGAGCTCGGCCTCCTCGATCTCGACGAAGCCGGCGGCGTCGAACAGCGCCGCGATCTCCCCCGGGCCCCCGAACCGGCGGGTGCGGGCCTCGTCCGGCGCGTCCGGTCGGACGGCCAGTGCCGCGTCCCAGAACATCCGCAGCATCTGCATGCCCCGGGCGAAGTCCCACACGCACGCCGCCGCCACCCCGTGAGGACGCAGGACCCGGACGAACTCGCGCGCGACCTCGGACGGGTCGCTCACGAAGTGCAGCACGAGCTGTGCGAGCACGCGGTCGACGCTGCCGTCGGCGAAGGGGATCGCCTCCGCGCGTCCGAGCCTCACCTCGACGCCCGGGTGGCGATCGCTGCACGCCGTCACGAACGGCTCGGAGGGATCCACGGCGCGGACGCCGCCGGGACCCACGCGGGCGACCAGCTCCCCGGTCAGCGCGCCGGTCCCGCAGCCCACGTCCAGCACGTCGAGGCCGGCCGCGACCCCGGCGAAGTCCGCGAACGCGCGGGCCAGCGGGCGGGAGTAGCGCCCCATGAACCGGTCGTAGGCCGGCCCGTCCACCCGGAACTGGCGCGCGCCCTCGACCTCGTCGGTCACGACCACCCCCTCCCGGAGCGAGCCGTCCGTCGACGCTCACGGCAGCAACCTAGCAACGGCCCCGGACGGAGGTCCGGCCGGCGCCGGGGCCCTGCGCGGGCATCCCGCACGCCACTGGCCAGGGCCTGGTGTCAGGCCCTGGCCAGCTGCCGGATCACGAGCAGCCGCTGGTGGAGCCGCAGGACTCGCAGACGTGGCACGAGCCGGCGCGCTTCATCTTCACGCCGCAGCCGAAGCACATCGGCGCGTCGTGGTCGACGGGCACCGACGAGCCCTCGAAGGTCGGCAGGTCCTTCGCCGCGGCGACGGCCGCCGCGGTCGGCGCGGTCGGGACCGTCGCTGCCGGCGCCTCCGCCGCGTCGAGCGCAGCGGTGCGCTCGTCGAGCGTGAAGATGCCGAGGCCCTCCCGGCTCTCGTAGGGCAGGTACTCGATCGCGATGCGCCGGGCCATGTAGTCGACGATCGAGGTCGCGAACCGGATCTCGGGGTCGTCGGTCATGCCGGCCGGCTCGAAGCGCATGTTCATGAACTTCGACACGTAGGCCTCGAGCGGCACGCCGTACTGCAGCCCCAGGCTCATCGAGATCGCGAACGCGTCGAGGAGGCCGGACAGGGTCGAGCCCTGCTTGCCGAGCTTGACGAACACCTCGCCGAGCCCGTCGCCCGGGTACTCGCCGGTCGTGAGGTAGCCCTTCGCCTCGCCGACCTGGAACGAGACGGTCTGCGACGGACGCTTCTTCGGGAGCTTCCGGCGGACCATGCCCTGGGCCGGACCCGCCTCGGCGGCAGCCGGCGCGGACGCGTCGGACTTCTTCGTGACCGACAGGGGCTGCGCGACCTTGCAGTTGTCGCGGTAGATCGCGATCGCCTTGATGCCGAGCTTCCACGCGTCGAGGTGGAGCTGCTCGACGTCCTCGACCGTCGCCTCCTCGGGGAGGTTCACGGTCTTGGAGATCGCCCCGCTGATGAACGGCTGGGCAGCGGCCATCATCCGGACGTGACCCATGTAGTGGATCGCGTCGTCACCCATCGCGCACTGGTAGACGCGGGTGTGCTCCGGGCGCAGCGCCGGGGCGCCGTGGATCGTCTTGTGCTCGTCGATGTAGGCGACGATCGCCTCGACCTGCTCCTCGGCGTAGCCGAGGTGGCGCAGCGCCTGCGGGACCGTCTGGTTCACGATCGCCATCGAGCCGCCACCGACCAGCTTCTTGGTCTTGACCAGCCCGAGGTCGGGCTCGATGCCGGTGGTGTCGCAGTCCATCATCAGGCCGATGGTGCCGGTCGGAGCCAGCACGCTCGCCTGCGAGTTGCGGTAGCCGTGCTTGGTGCCCAGCTCGAGCGCCTCGTCCCACGAGGTGCGGGCGGCGTCGAGCAGGTCCTTCTGCAACGGGCGCGGGTCGATCTCGTCCACCGCGGCGCGGTGCTTCGCGATGACGCGCAGCATCGGCTTCTCGTTCTTGCGGTAGCCGTCGAACGGGCCCTGGACGCGCGCCATCTCGGCGGAGGTCCGGTAGGCCTGTCCGGTCATGAGCGCCGTGATGGCGCCGCACCACGCGCGACCCTCGTCGGAGTCGTAGGGCAGCCCGATCGACATCAGCAGACCGCCGAGGTTCGCGTAGCCGAGGCCGAGCTCACGGAACGCGCGGGCGTTCTCGCCGATCTTCTCGGTCGGGTAGCTCGACGGGGTGACGACGATCTCCTGCGCGAGGAAGATGATCTCGACCGCCCGCTTGAACGCCTCGACGTCGAAGCGGCCGGCGTCGTAGTCGTAGAACGTCTTGAGGTTCAGCGACGCGAGGTTGCAGGCGGAGTTGTCGAGGTGCATGTACTCCGAGCACGGGTTCGAGCCGTTGATGCGACCCGACTCGGGGCAGGTGTGCCAGTCGTTGATGGTCGTGTCGAACTGCATGCCCGGGTCGGCGCACGCCCACGCGGCCTCCGCGAACTGGCGCATCACGTCACGGGCCGACTTGCGCTCGAGCACCTCGCCCGTGGTGACGGCGTGGAGGTCGTAGTCCTCACCGGCCTCGTAGGCGCGCATGAACTCGTCGGTGACGCGCACCGAGTTGTTGGCGTTCTGGTACTGGACCGAGGCGTAGTCGGGCGAGTCGAGGTCCATGTCGAACCCGGCCTCGCGGAGGACGCGGATCTTCTTCTCCTCCTTGGCCTTGGTCCAGATGAACTCCTCGATGTCGGGGTGGTCGACGTTGAGGATCACCATCTTGGCCGCGCGCCGGGTCTTGCCGCCGGACTTGATCGTGCCGGCCGAGGCATCGGCGCCGCGCATGAAGGACACGGGACCCGAGGCCTCGCCGCCGCCCTTCAACGTCTCCTTCGACGAGCGGATCGAGGAGAGGTTGATGCCGGCGCCGGAGCCGCCCTTGAAGATCTGGCCCTCCTCGACGTACCAGTTGAGGATCGAGCTCATCTTGTCCTCGACGGCGAGGATGAAGCAGGCGGAGCACTGCGGCTCCTTCTCGACCCCGACGTTGAACCACACCGGCGAGTTGAAGGCGGCCCGCTGGTTGACGAGGAGGTGCTTGAGCTCGGCGTTGAAGACCTCGGCGGAGGCGTCGTCGGCGAAGTAGCCGTACTCGACGCCCCAGGCGGCGATGGTGTCGGCGACGCGGTCGACCATCTGGCGCACCGAGCGCTCACGTTCGGGCGAGCCGAGCTGCCCGCGGAAGTACTTCTGTGCCACGATCGTGGTCGCGTTCATCGACCAGGACGTGGGGAACTCGACGCCGAGCTGCTCGAACGACACCGAGCCGTCGCGCCAGTTCTTGATCACCGCATCGCGCAGCTCCCACTCGATCTCGTCGTAGGGGTGCACACCGGCGGTCGTGAAGAAGCGCTCGAGCTTGATGCCCTTGGCCTTGCCGCGACCCTCGACCGTGAGGCCGGCGGTGTCGGGGCCGGTGTGTGGGCCGGTGTCATCCAGCACCAGCGTCTCGTGCTTCTCGGTCGGCGTGTCCGTCGTGTCTGCCATGCCCGCTCGCTCCCTCGGTGTTCCGATGCCCGTGTGACAACCATGTGATTACACCGGTGCGTCCCATCGGATGTCAACGAGTCTGCACCGCCCCCTCCCCGGCGTCGAACACAACCCGTGGGGGCACATCAACAGCGGGAACCACAACCTGTAGTGGTCGGGGGCCTCCCACGGCTCCGGCTCACAGGGTCTTCCACAACCGGTCCACAGTTGCGGAGCCGTTGTCCACCCTGCTTGCCCTCCGCTAACCGAGCGAAGAGCGCGCAGGACGCAGCGCCGTCGACCGGTCTGCGCACGCGGAAGGGCCAACCCGGAGGCCGCCGGCTCCGAACCCCCCGGTGCGCAGCTCGCAACCCCGGCACCCGCGACGACGGAGGACGACGTGCCCACCGCCCCGATCCCGCCCGTCGCGGTCATCCTCACCGCCGCCGCGGGCGTGCTGCACCTCGTCGCCGCCCGCGGCCACGTCGGCGTGTCCGGCCTCCTCGTCGCCGCCTTCGTGGCGGTCGGGATCGCGCAGGTCGCGGTCGTGGCGACGGCGCGACGGTGGCCCGCCCCGACGCTCGAGGCGATCGTGGCCATCGACCTCGCGGCCGTCGGGGCCTGGGCCGTGTCGCGCACCGTGGGCCTGCCCCTCGTCGGGACCGAGGCCGTGGGCGCCGCGGACCTCGTCGTGGTCGCGCTCCAGCTCCTCGCCGTCCTCGTCGCCGTCCTGCCCTACCTGGCAGCGGCACGCCCGGCGCTGGCGTCCGGCGCGGTGGTCGCGAGCCTCGTCGCGGTCGCGGTCGCGGCACCCGGCATCGGACACGCGCACGGACCGTCGCCGGTCGACGGCCCGTCGGGCCGCGCGACGTCCGTCGCCGTCGTGCAGCTGGGGCCGGGCGACTTCGCCGGCGACACCGACCTCACCGACCCCGTCGCGGCGATGACGATGAAGGAGCTCATGACCGGCGCCGTGAGCCCGGTCGTGCTGACGAGCGCCGGCCGGGTCGTCGGGACGCCGGCCGAGCACGCCCCCGGCATCGAGATCGTCGACGTCCCCACCCCGGGCCACGGGGACGACGGGCACGCGGACGAGGGGCACGCGGACGACGGGCACGCGGACGACGGGCACCCGCACGGGTGATCCCCGTCCCGGATGGGCCGGCCGCGTCGGCGTAGGCTCACCGCCGCGGGTAGGCCGACCGGAGGGGCGATCAGGATGGCGGAACGCGACGGGGCCATCGAGCTGCCGACGTGGCTGCGGCGCAGCGCCGCGTGGACGTGGCGGCTGCTGCTGCTCCTCGTCGCGGTCGTGCTCGCCGTCTGGATCATGGTCCAGCTCGCGCTGGTGACGTTGCCGGTCATCGTCGCGCTGATCCTCGCGACGCTGTGCGTCCCCGTCGCCGACCGGCTCGAGCGCCAGGGGGTCAAGCCCGCCCTGGCGGCGCTCATCGTCGTGGTCGGCGGGCTCGCCGCCATCGGTGGGATCGTCGCGGCCATGGTCCCGTCGTTCCTGGAGCAGATCCTGGAGCTGCGCCCGACGGTCCAGGCCGGCTTCGACAACATCCTGGAGTGGCTCGAGGAGGGACCGCTCGGCTACGACCGGCAGCAGCTCGAGGACCTGCTCAGCCAGGTCTCCGACCGCGCCTCGTCGTCCGGCGGCCAGATCGCGAGTGGTGTGCTGACGGGCGCGGCCGCGGTCGCCAGCGGACTCGCCGCCCTGGCGCTCACGATCGTGCTGCTGTTCTTCTTCGTCAAGGACCGCGCCGAGATCACCGCCTGGTTCCTCGCCCGGACGCCCGAGCGCTACCGCGCGACCGGCTCCGCCGTCGCCCAGCGGGCCTGGGGCGCCCTGTCCGGCTACGTGCGCGGCACCGCCACGATCGCCCTCATCGACGCGACCGGGATCGGCATCGGCCTGGCGATCCTCGGTGTCCCGCTGGTCCTGCCGCTCGCGCTGCTCGTCTTCCTCGGGGCGTTCATCCCCGTGATCGGCGCGCTCCTGGCCGGCCTGGTGGCGGTGCTCGTCGCGCTCGCGGACGGCGGGTTCACGGCGGCGCTGCTCGTGCTCGCGCTGATCGTCCTCGTCCAGCAGCTCGAGGGCAACGTCCTGCAGCCCATCATCATGCGCCGGGCGGTGGCGCTGCACCCCGTGGTCGTCCTGATCGCGCTGGCCGCGGGCGCGTCGTTGGCGGGCATCGTCGGCGCGTTCCTGTCCGTACCGGTGGCTGCGGTCCTCGCCGCGGCGGGCAACGAGCTGCGGCTGCGCCAGGAGGCGACGCGCGCCGCGCCGCCGGAGGACGGACCGGTTCAGACGAGCGGCGCGTGACGGGTCCAGGGCGCCAGACGCTCCAGCTCGGCGAGGACCTGGAGGACCGTCGCCTCGTGGCCGTTCGGGGCGGTCACCATCACGGACAGCGGGAGCCCGCGGCTCGTGCCCATCGGCACCGCCGCCGAGGCCGCGTCGGCGAGGTTCCACGCGGACGGGAACGGCGCGTAGCGCGTGTTCGCCTGGAGGTTGGCGATCCACGAGCGGGTGTGCCAGCTCCTGGCCGCGATCGGCGGCTGGGCGAGCGTCGGGGTGATCGCCACGTCGTGTGACGCGAAGTACCCCTCCAGCCGTGCGCGCCACGACGCCGCCTGGCTCTCGCGGACCGGGTGGACGCGTTCGAGGAACCGCCCCACGCGGACGTGGGTGCGGGTGCGCGGCTCGGCGGCGGCGAGGTCGAGCCCGAGGTCGTCCGCGTCGCGCGCCGCCCCCATCGTCCACCGGCTGAGGATCGCCAGGGACTCGCGCGGCGAGTACGGCGGGTCCGCCTGCACGACGTGGTGTCCGGCGCGCGCGAGGAGGCTCCCGGCCCGGCCGACGGCGTCGCGGTAGGCCTTCGCCGTCACCACCCCCAACGCCGGCGGGGCGGTGGAGACCGCGACGCGCAGGGGGCGCGGCTCGGCTCCGACGATCCGCCGGTAGCGGTCGGCACCGGCGAGGACGTCGAGCGCGAGCGCCAGGTCGGCCACGGTCGTGGCGAGGGGTCCGTACTGGCTCATCCCGAACCAGTGCTCATCCCGTCCGGCGATCTCCATCGGCACGACACCCGAGCCGGGCTTGATCCCCACGAGCCCGCACGCCGCCGCCGGGATGCGGATCGACCCGAGCCCGTCCGAGCCGAGCGCGAGCGGGACCATGCCGGCGGCGACGGCCGCCGCCGACCCGCCCGACGACCCGCCGGAGACCCGCGACGTGTCCCACGGGTTCACGGCCTCGCCGCGGACGTTGTCGCTCGCACCCCAGATGGAGAGCTCCGGGCCGCGGGTCTTGCCGACCACGACGGCCCCGGACGCCCGGAGACGGGCGACGGTCAGGTCGTCGGCGTCCGCCGGCTCCGCCGGCAGCGCCGCCGACCCGTGCCGGGTCAGCTCGCCCGCCACGTCGACGACGTCCTTGATCGCGACCGGGACACCCGCGAGCGGGAGCTCGGCCCGGTCGGCCCGGGCATCGACGTCGGCAGCCTCCGCGAGCGCCGCCTCGTGCCGGACCACCTCGAACGCGCCGATGCGCCCGTCGAGCGCCGCGATGCGGTCGAGCGCCCCGCGGACCGCCTCGACGGCGGTGGTGGAGCCGTCGCGGACGGCGGCGGCGAGCTCGGTCGCGGGACGGAGGTCAGCGGTCACGGTCGCTCCCTGTCGCGGGGTCACCGGCGAGCCTAGGGGCGTCCGAACCGGGCCATCCCCGACGCCCGTCGGAACGGACGAGTAGGCTCCCCCTGCCCGGACACGGGGGCACTCCGAGGCTCGACCTCCTGGCGTCCCCGCTCACCCCTCCGCCCGCCAGCGCGCCGGTCGAACCCCGGCAGCGAGGAGCACGCCGAGATGGATCGACGTCCCGAGGTGCACCTCCGGATGCTGACGTCCGAGGACGCTCCCTGGCTCGTCGAGGTGGACCGGACGAGCACCACCAACCTCGCGCGGGGTCGCGGCTGGGACGAGGAGAAGCTCGCCGCCGAGCTCGACGAGGGCGTGTGGGCCTCCGACGACCTGTGGGGCTGGGCCATCGTCGTCGACGGCGAGCCGGCCGGGTACGCCTACGTCGAGGGCATGAGCTCCGGCGACGGCACGATGCACATCCGCATCTCCGCGCGCTACCGCGGCAAGGGCGTCGGCCGCGAGGTCCTGAGCCAGCTGGCCGACCACCACTTCGCCGAGCAGACGGGGCTGCAGCGCCTCGTGGGCCGTGCCCACGAGAACAACGTCCCGATGCAGCGCGCCTTCAACGCGGCCGGGTTCCGCATGGAGGCCCGCTACCGCGACAGCTACCTCCAGCCCGACGGCCGCTACGCCGCCGAGTGGGGCTACGCGCTCACCCGCGCCGACTGGGAGGCGGGGCGGCACCGCGCCGACGACCACGGCTACGACCTGCACGGGCTCACGTTCGTCGTCGAGGAGGTCCTCGCCGACGAGGAGGCCCACCCGGCCGCGCACGGCATGGTGTTCAAGTTCCTCCAGGAGGGCCGCCGCGCGCTCGCCCGCTACGCCGGCGGGGACATCACCGAGGGCGAGCTGGCCGGGATCATCGTCGGCGACGTGCTCGTCTACCGCTACGTGCAGGACTTCGACGGCCCGCGCGGCCTCGAGGTGATCACGGGGTCGGGCCGCGCCCGGATCCAGCGCCGCCAGGACGGCCGCCTCGAGGTCGTCAACGACTGGACCGACGACACGGGCCGGGCCGGCAAGACGTTCCTGCTCGAACGCCGGGAGTGAGGTCGGCCGAGGAGGCCGCGGCGTGACGCTCCTCGTCCTCGCCGCCGTCGGCGGCTTCGCGGCGGGCGTGATCACGACCGTCGCCGGCATCGGGGGCGGCATCTCGCTCGTGGCGCTGCTGTCGCTCGTCGCCGAGCCGCGGGCCGTCGTGGGCCTGACCGCGCCGGTGCTGATGATCGGCAACGGCACCCGCTACCTGATGTTCCGCGGCGAGCTCGACCGTCCCGCCGCGGGGTGGCTCCTGGCCGGCGCCGTGCCCGCGGCGATCGCCGGGGCGCTGCTGCTCCCCCGGCTGCCGGGCCGCGCCATCCAGGTCGGCATGGGGCTGCTGCTGCTCACCTTCGTCGCGGTGCAGCTCCTGCGGCAGCGACGCGACGAGCCGGCCCGCTCGGAGGCCATCGCCGCCCCGGCCGGCCTGCCCGTCGGCGTGGCGCTCGGCGGGCTGTCCGCCACGGTCGGCGGCGCCGGACCGGTCAACGCGCCGTACCTGCACGCCCGGGGCCTGCGGAAGGGCGCCTTCGCGGCCACCAACGCGGCCACCAACGGCACCGTGCACGCGCTGAAGACCCTCGTGTTCGTGCTGAACGGGATCCTCACGGTCGGCAACCTCGGCGCGGCCGCCGCGGCGGCGGCGACGGTCACGCTCGGCAACCGTGTCGGTCAGGTGCTGCTGGGACGGATCAGCGAGGAGGCCTTCGTGCGGCTGCTCCTCGTCGCGGTCACGATCGCCGCCGTCCGCCTCCTGCTCGGCTGACGCCGGGGACGTGTGGCCGATGTCCCCCCGGGGGTCCGGGACGCATCCGCCACGCGGATGTGCCCCCTAGGCGCCGAGCAGCTCGGCGAGCTGGACGAGGAACCGTCGCGCGTCGGCGGTGTCGGCGGCGGCGTAGTCGGCGAGGGTCGAGCGCTCGTCGGTCTCGCCGCGGACGACCAGCGCGATGCCACGCGGGGCCACGACGGCGAACGCGTCCTCGTCGGTCGTGTCGTCGCCGACGTAGACGGGCACGGCCTCGGGATCGTCGAGCGAGTCGAGCAGCCGCTCGACGACGCGACCCTTGTGCCAGTCGATGGCGGGGCGGAGCTCGACGATGGCCTTGCCGTCGTGGGACTCGAGGTCCCCGTGCCGCTCGGCCGTCCGGTGGGCCGTCGCGGCGGCGAGCTCCGCGTCTTCGAGGCCGGCGTTGCGCACGTGCACGGCGATGGCCGCGGCCTTGCGCTCCACCTCGACGCCGGCGAGGTCTCCCAGCTCGTCACGGAGCGACGCCTCGGCGTCGTCGAGCGCCGCCCCCCACGGCCCGGTGCGGTCGTGTCGGGCCCCCGTCGGTCCCAGCACCTCGAAGCCGTGGCTGCCGGCGTAGGTCACCCCGGGGACGTCGACGCGGCCGCGGACGTCGTCGAGCCCGCGGCCGCTCACGACGGCGACGGGCACGGCCGTCGCGAGGCGGGCGACGACCTCGAGGGTCTCGGGCGGGGCGGTCGCGTCGCCCGGCCGGGACACGATCGGGGCGAGGACGCCGTCGAAGTCGAGGAACAGCGCCGGCGTGCCACGGGCGAGGATGGCGCGGATCTCGTCCAGGCACGCCCCGTAGTGCGGGACCTGCGCGATGGGCCGTGAGGTCACGACGGCAGCTCGGCCACGGCGACGTGGAAGGCCGACGCCACGGCGTAGACGATGCCGTCCTCGTCGACCAGCGCGGACCGGGCACGGATCTTGCGCCCGTCGACGTGGTCGAGGCGCGCGACGACCCGCAGGGGCTCGCCCACCGGCGCGTCGGCGAACGCGCCGAGGTGGTAGCCGGTGAGGAGCGCGCCGGCGAAGCCCTGCCCCTCCCACGCGTCCCGCGCCGCCCACACGGTGGGGCAGTCGAGGACGGCGGCCACGACCAGCGGGTGGAGGTGGCCACGGTCGTCGGCGAGCGAGTCGTCCGGGATCCACGGGATCGAGACGCGGTCCGGGGCGTGCCAGGCGGGCAGGAGGTGGAGCCCGTCCGGGTGCGCGGGGCCGCACACCCAGCAGTCCGGGAAGCGGTCCTGCGCGACCGGCTCGGGCAGCGGCACGCGGCCCAGCTCGACGAGGTCGGGGACGCGGTGCACGGGGTCGTGGCCGGCGAACTCGACCGCCCCGGTGACGAGCTCGTCCTCGCCGGCGAGCGTGCGGACCTCGAAGCGCGCCGCGCCCGTCTGACGGACCTCGACCGTGAGCTCGGCATCCAACGGGGTCGGTCGCCACAGCCGGGCGTCGATGCTGGTCAAGGGGGCACCGAAGCGGTCGGCGAGGCGGGCCGCCTCGGCCAGCACGCCGGCGGCCAGGCCGCCCTGGAGGATGCCGGTCGGGCCGTGGAGGTGGGACGGCGTCGTGAGCCGTCGCCGCAGCGCACCGTCGACGACGTCGACGTCGGCGTCGGCGGCGAGGCCGAGGCCGAGGCTCGACGGGCCGGCGGGGATGGTGGTGGTCGGGCTCATGGGGCGGAAGGTAGCGGGTGCTCGGACCGGCCCCGGCCGGCGCCTACCGTCCCCGACGGTCGCGGTCCGCGCGGCCCTGTCGTCCACCACCGGTCCCCACGGGCCGGGCTCCGGGAGGCCCGAACGGTGCGCTGTCCCACCTGCGGAGCCGACGACGACCGGGTGGTCGACTCCCGGCCGAGCACCGACGGGGGGTCGATCCGACGCCGGCGCGAGTGCAGCGCCTGCGGCGGCCGCTTCACCACCTTCGAGCGGGTGGAGCTGCCCGACCTGCTGGTCCGGAAGCGCAACGGCACCTCGTCGTCCTTCTCGCGCGCGAAGGTGCTCGACGGCATGCACCGCTCCGCGAAGGACCGCATCCCGATCGAGGACCTCGAGCGGGCGTCCTACGCCGTGGAGCGGTCGCTGCGCGAGCTCGGCCAGCGCGAGGTCACCTCGGAGCAGGTCGGCCTGCAGGTGCTCGCCGAGCTGCGCGACCTCGATCCCGTCGCCTACGTCCGGTTCGCCTCGGTCTACAAGGACTTCCAGGGGCCGGAGGACTTCGAGAAGGAGCTGCACTCGCTCCGCAAGGAAGCGCCGCCGAAGACCTGAGGCGCGGCAGCGCGGCTAGGTGGCGTTGCCCGCGACCTTGTCGACCTCGATCACGAGGATGACGCGCTCCTCGCCGGCGGGGCCGCCGTAGACGTCGCGGCCGAAGTACTTCTTCGCGAGCGCGTCGATGTGCTCGCGCGCACCCTCGGACCGGAACTCGACCACGCGGCCCTGGAGCACGGCGTTGGTGTAGGCGTCGTCGCTCGCCACGATGCTGATGCCGACGCGGGGGTCCTCGCGCAGGGCCTGCGGCTTGACGCGACCCTCCGCGGTGTTGATCAGGATGCGGTCGTCCTCGCGGTCGATCCACACGGCGCTGACGTGCGGGCCGGCGGCGGTGTTGACCCCGAGGTGGGCGATGTTGGGGGCGTCGATCAGGGCACGGACGTCGTCGGGCAGCACGGCGGGCACGGGACGGGCCTTCCGGAGTGGGTGGTCGGGGACGACGAACCTACCGGCGGCCCGCACCCGTCACCGCTGCGGGATCAGCACGACCGTCCAGGCCGGGACGTCGCCGCCGCCGAAGCCGTTCAGCTCGATGATGGCCGCGAGCTGGTCGCGGACGTCGACCCCGGCCGGGGCGGTCTCGGCGGCGACGTCCCACAGCGTCTCGCCCGGCGCCACGACCTCGTGCCCCGCGACGCGGTCGGTGAGCTCTGCCTCCGCCCCGCCGGCGCCGAAGAGCAGCGTGAGCCCGAGCACGAGGGACAGGAAGCCGGCCAGCACGACCAGGCGGCGCCGCCGGTAGGTGGCGGCCGAGGGGCCGCCCCCACCGGTCACGACCGACAGCTGTGGGCGGACCGACGCACCACGGCCCGTGTCGGTGGTGTCCACGTCGTGCCGGATCGCGGTCGCTGCTGGCATCGTCTCGCCTCTCGTGCTCGGTGTCCCCGGACCGTACGGAGGGGGTGTGACACGCCCCGTACCGAACGGGTGTTCGCTCCCAGTCAACCGAACGCGTGTTCGCTCGTCAAGCGCCCGCCCGAACAGGTGTTTGTCACCGGGCCCCGTGGCTGTTACGTTGCGGCGAACACCCGTTCGGCGGACGAGGAGACGAAGGTGGCACCGCGCGGCACCGAGCCCGACCCCATCGACGCGATGCCGCACGGCGACGGCGAGCCCGTCCTCGAGGTGCGATCCGCCACCGGCGACCTCTCCGACCGGCAGCGCGCCATCCTCGAGGTCATCTCCGGCCACGTCGAGGCCCACGGCTACCCGCCGTCGGTGCGCGAGATCTGCAACGCGGTGGGGCTGAAGTCCACCTCGTCGGTGCACGCGCAGCTGGCCACGCTCGAGGAGAAGGGCTTCCTCCGGCGCGACCACACCAAGCCCCGTGCCCTCGAGGTCGCCCGCGACCTCGACACCGACCTCGAGCAGCGACCGGAGCAGACGCGCAACATCCCGCTGGTCGGCGACATCGCCGCCGGCGCGCCGATCATCGCCGAGGAGCGCGTCGACGCGGTCTACCCGCTCCCCCGGGACCTCGTCGGTGACGGGACGCTGTTCATGCTGCGCGTCCGGGGCGAGTCGATGATCGAGGCCGGCGTCTTCCCGGGCGACCTCGTCGTCATCCGCGAGCAGCCCACGGTCGAGCAGGGCGAGATGTGCGCCGCGCTCGTCGACGGCGAGGCGACGGTGAAGTTCTTCCGCCGCACCCGCGCCGGCGAGGTGTTCCTCGACCCGGCCAACGCCGCCTACGAGCCCATCCAGGTCGGCGAGGACGCCGACGCCCGCATCATGGGCAAGGTCGTGACGGTCCTGCGCTCGATCCGCTAACCCCCGTCCGCGTCGCCGTCGCCGGACGCGCGCTCCCACGCCTCCGGCTCGACCGCGAACGGGTCGTCCTCGAGCCACGGGCGCATCTCGTGCGCCACCTCCTCGTCGACCGAGGCCACGAGGGTGGTGCCCTGCGCCGAGTGCTCCTCGAGGTGCACCTCGCCCCGTTCGTGCGCGGCGGCGACGAGGTCGTGCCGCGAGAACGGGATGGTGGCCCGGACCTTCAGGCGTCGACCGGGCAGGCGCTGCATGATCCGCGCCACGAGCTCATCGATGCCGGCGCCGGTCACGGCGGAGACGAGGACCGGGGACGCCCCGGTCTCGTTCTCGACCTGACGGGCGAGCGCGGCGAGGTCGTCCGGGTCGGCGCGGTCGATCTTGTTGAGCACGATCTGCTCGGGGAGGCGGTCGGCGCCGATCTCCTCGAGCACCTCGCGGACGGCGACGATCTGGGCCTCGGCCTCGGGGTGGCTCGCGTCGACCACGTGCAGCAGCAGGTCGGCGCGCGTGGACTCCTCGAGCGTCGACTTGAACGCCTCGACGAGCCCGTGCGGGAGCTTGCGGACGAACCCGACCGTGTCGGTGAGGACCACGTCGCGCCCGTCGCCGGTCTCGAGCCGGCGCACGGTCGCGTCGAGGGTCGCGAAGAGCCGGTCCTCGACGAGCACCGACGCGCCGGTCAGCCGGTTCAGCAGCGAGGACTTGCCGGCGTTCGTGTAGCCCACCAGCGCCGCGGTGGGGACGCGGTTGCGCTCGCGCTCGAGCGCCTTGGTCCGACGGATCCGCTCGAAGTCGGTGAGGTCGCTCTTGAGCTTGCTGATGCGGCGCATGATGCGGCGGCGGTCGACCTCGAGCTGGGTCTCACCCGGACCCCGCCCGCCGATGCCGACACCGCCGGCGGCGCGGCCACCGGCCTGGCGGGACAGCGCATCGCCCCATCCGCGCAGACGCGGGAGCATGTAGCCGAGCTGGGCGAGCTCGACCTGGGCCTTGCCCTCGCGGCTCGTGGCGTGCTGCGCGAAGATGTCGAGGATCACGATCGTGCGGTCGAGCACCTTCTGACGGATCCCCTCCTCCAGCGTACGCTGCTGCGCCGGCGCGAGCTCGTCGTCGAACACGACGGCATCCGCGTGCACCTCGGCGGCGATGTCCTTCAGCTCCGCGACCTTGCCGCGCCCGATGTAGGTGGCCGCGTCGGGGGCCTCGCGACGCTGGATGATGCGCTCGGCCACCTCCGCGCCGGCGGTGTCGAGGAGCGCGGTCAGCTCGTCGAGGCTCGCCTCGACCTCGGCCATGGTGCGCCCCGGGAGCTGCACGCCGACGATCACGGCGCGCTCGACCTTGCGGATGATGTCGACGCCCTCGCGCGGGGCACCCTCCTCGATGACGTCACGGCCGCGGCGGCGCTGCTCGGCGCGGGTGAGCTCACCCTCGCTGCCGGCGACGAGGTCCTCAGCGGCCTCGGGCGGCTCGAGGTCGATGCCGTCGTAGCGCTTGGCGAAGTACGCGTCGTCCGGGTGCCACTCGTCCTCGCGGAGCTGGTCGTCCTGGTCGTCGGTCAGGGGGATGCCTCTCGGTCCGCGGTCGGGGGGACCCGGCCCGCACGTGCGGCGGCGAGCCACGTGCCGTCGAGCGTGCCGGAGCCGACCTCCACGGCGGGCCCGGTCATGTGGACGGACGGATGGGTCTGGGGGTCGTAGCGCACGGCGAGGACGCCGCCCGGCAGGTGCACGTCGACGGCGGTGCCGACGAGCCCCCGTCGCTGGAGCGCGACCACCGTGGCGCAGGCACCGGTGCCGCACGCGGCGGTCTCGCCGACCCCCCGCTCCCACACCCGCAGTCGGACCTCATGGTCCGACACCACCTCGGCGAACTCGACGTTGGTGTGCTTCGGGAAGCGCCCGTCGACCTCGACCGCCGGGCCGAGGCTGCGGACGGGCGCCGTCGTGACGTCGTCGACGACGGTGACCGCGTGCGGGTTGCCCATCGAGACGGCCGACACCTCGAGCGTGGTGTCGCCGATCGGGAACGGCTCCGAGACGGCCCCGGGGTCCTCGGCGAGGAACGGCACGTCGGTCGGGTCGAGGATCGGCGGGCCCATGTCGACGGTGACGGCGGCGACGAGCCCGTCGGGTCCCCGGTGGACCGTCACGGGCTTGTCGCCGGCGCGCGTCCCGACGACGACGGTGTCGCCCCTCGGCGTGACGAGGCCGTGGTCGACGACGTGCTTGGCCACGACCCGGACCCCGTTGCCGCACATCTCGACGATGGTCCCGTCGGCGTTGCGGTAGTCCATGAACACGTCCGCGCCGCCGGTGGGCCGGCCGAGGCGCAGGATGCCGTCGCCCCCGATGCCGAACCGGCGGTCGCACAGCGCCCGGACGAGGTCCGCGCCCAGGTCGAGGTCGTCGTCCAGGTCCGCGAGGACGACGAAGTCGTTGCCGGTGCCGTGTGCCTTGGTGAAGTCCATCGCCGGCGAGGGTACTGCGGGGGCGGTCCGGGGAGGTGACCGGGCCCGGTGTGGCGAACACCTCACCTCCGGGTCCACGAACGGGCATCATCCGCGCACCGGGCGGGACCGGGCGGACGGGAGCGGGTCGGATGCGACGGACGATGCTGATCGTGGTGCTCGGGATGATCGCCGGGCTGGTCCCGGTGCTGAGCGCGCCGGGCGGGGCTCCCGCCCTGGCGCAGGCGCCGTGTCCGACCGCGGACGACCTCACCATCCCGGGGGCGGAGTTCGTGCAGGTGACCTGCCTCGAGGACCTCACGACGCTCGGCAACCCCCGCATCGACCAGACGACCTACGGCTGGGGCGGCTCGGGCAACCGCGGCAACTCCGCGCTCACGTCGAAGCAGACCGAGTACAGCGACCAGCCCGTCCCCGGCATCCAGATCGAGGGCTGGTTCGAGGGCGACACCTGCTCGCACTGGGAGACGGAGCACAACAGCTTCATCCCGTCGTGCCCCGACGGGCACCGCCGCAACGGCCAGTTCCTGATCCGCGTGCCCCACGGCTGGGACGGCACCCACCTCATGGTGGGCGGCACGCCGGGGATCCGGACGCAGTTCGCCAGCGACGTCGTCCTGTCCGACTACGTGCTGCTGAAGGGCTGGGCGTACGTCACCCAGGACAAGGGCAACACGGGGCTGAACTTCTTCCGCGCCGGCGACGACGAGACCGACGGCTCGCACACGTCCTGGACCCCGAACGCCGCCATCGCGCAGTGGGCCCCGATGATGCGGAAGGCCACGCTCGCGGGACAGGGCGCCCTGGCGTCGATCCACGGCCGCGAGGCGGAGCTCACCTACGTCGCCGGCATCTCCAACGGCGGCTACCAGACGCGCCTCGCGGTCGAGCGCTACCCGGAGCTGTTCGACGGTGCCGTCGACTGGGAGGGGACGCTGATGCACGCCCCCGGCCCGAACCTCTACACCTACATCCCGCCGATGTTCCGCGGCTACCAGCGCTACCGCGCGGGCGACGAGAGCGGGTACTGGGAGATGGTGCACGAGGGGCTGCTGCCGCCCGACTCCGAGCCGATCTGGGACAACCACAACTCGATCTACTGGGGCGCGGTGCAGAGCACCTACCGGCCCGTCGTGGACCCGGAGTACACCAACTACGTCGCCGCCCCCCGGCTGGTGATCCCGCCGGGCGACCCGGACTACGACTACGACTACCACGCACGACCGGCGTTCGTGAAGGAGCGCGTCGGCGAGCTGGCGAACACCGGCGACACGTCCGGGACGCCGTTCATCACCCTCCACGGCACCCTCGACGCGCTGTTGCCGATCGCCGGCAACGGCGACGTCTACGCCGACCTCGTCCGCGACGCCGGACACGGCGACGCGTTCCGCTACTACGTGGTCGAGCGCGGCACCCACGTCGACACGGCCGCCGACAGCTACCCGGACTCGTTCCGGCCCCTCCTGCCCTGCTTCTGGGCCTCGATCGACGCGCTCGACGCGTGGGTGACCGAGGGCCGCAGCGCCCCGCCGAGCGGGTTCATCCCCTTCGACCCCGCCACCACCCCGCACGAGCGCGCCAACGAGTGTGCCCTGCCCGGTGCGGCGGACCGCGTCGCCGGCGGCGACCGCATCGAGACCGCCGCCCGCGCGTCCCAGCGGACCTTCGGCGTGACCCGCACCGTCGTGGTCGCGACGGCCGCGGACTTCCCCGACGCGCTCGCCGCGGTGCCGCTCGCCGCGGCGCACGACGCGCCCGTGCTCCTGGTCGGCGACGAGCTGTCGCCGGCGGTGACGCGCGAGCTCGACCGGCTGGGGGCGCGCGAGGCGATCGTCGTGGGCGGACCGGCGGTCGTCGGCGACGACGTCGTGGCCGCGCTGGAGGCCCGCGGGCTCGCGGTCGAGCGCATCCACGGACCCGACCGCTTCGCCACCGCCGCCGCCGTGGCCCGGGAGCTGGGCGCGACGGCGGACGAGGCGTTCATCGCCTCCGGCCGGAGCTTCGCCGACGCGCTCTCGGTCGCTCCCGTCGCGGCCGCCGCGGGAGCCCCCATCCTGCTCGTGGACGGCGACCGGGTCCCCACCGCGACCCGTCGCGTCATCGCCGACCTGGGCGTGACCCGGACCACCGTCGTCGGCGGCGAGCGGGTCGTCGGCCCGCAGGCGTTCTCGTCGCTGCCGTCGCCGACGCGTGTGTCGGGCCCGGACCGCTACGCCACGAGCGCGGCGGTGGCCGAGCTCGCCGTCCGCCGGGGCGCGGATCTCGAGGAGGTCTACGTCGCCACGGGCCGCGGGTTCGCCGACGCGCTGTCCGCCGGCGCGGTCGCGGTCGCCGGCGAGTGGGGTGCCCCGTCCGGCGGGATCGTCCTGCTCGTGGACGGGGCGGACGCCCGCCGTTCCGCCGCGACGGTGGACCTCCTCCGGCGGTACCGCGCCACCATCCGACGCGTGCTCGTCTTCGGTGGGCCGGCGGCCGTGTCCGACAGCTCGCTCGCCACCGTCCGCACCGCCGCCGGCTGACCTCTCCACCCGCGCCGGGGCGTCAGGTCCAGCGGGCGAGGACGTCGGCGGGGGTCACCGGGGCGCAGCGGGGGTCCCGACGGAACCAGGACCGCTGCCGGCGGGCGTAGGCCCAGGTGCGGTCCGCGATGGTGTCGGCGAGGTGGTCGGGGGCCAGCGTCCCGTCGAGGACGGCGAACGCCTCCTGGTACCCGATCGCCTGACGGGCGGTCGAGGACAGCTCCCCGACCGATGCCCGCAGCGCCCGCGCCTCGTCGAGCAGCCCGCCGGCGACCATGCCGGCGCTGCGCTCGCGGATCGCGGCGCGGAGCTCCGCGGTCGGGGGCTCGAGGTACGCGACGTCCAACCCGGGGTAGCGCGACGAGACGTAGGTGTCCCAGCTGTCGCGGAAGCTCGAGAACCGCTCGCCAGTGAGCTCCATCACCTCCAGCGCACGTACCGTCCGCCGCAGGTTGGCGGGGTCGATGCGGCCGGCGGCGTCCGGGTCGCACTCCTGCAGGCGCGTCCAGGCGGCGGCCGGACGACCGGCCCAGACGGCCTCGAGACGACCGCGCACCTCCGGATCGGTGGGTGGGAACCGCAGGTCGTCCACGACCGCCCGGAAGTAGAGGCCCGAGCCGCCGACGAGGAGCGGCGTCCCTCCGCGCGCGAGGATGTCGTCGATCGCGGCCCGCGCCCGCACCTGGAACCACGCGACCGAGACGTCCTCGTCCGGGTCGAGCACGTCGACGAGGTGGTGCGGCACGGCCGCGCGCTCGGCCGGCGACGCCTTGGCGGTGCCGACGTCCATCCCCCGGTAGACGGTGAACGCGTCGACGGCGACGAGCTCGACGGCTCCGGCACGGTCGGCCGCCACCCGGTGGGCGAGGTCGCTCTTGCCCGACGCGGTCGGTCCCAGCAGCGCGAGCACCGGCGTGGCCACGCTCAGCGCTCCGTCCCGCGCGGCAGGGTCAGCGGCGCGTTGCCGTCGCGTCGGAACGCGCCGCCGACGTCCGGCGAGCCGGTGTGCCCCAGCCGGAGCCACAGACGTCCCACGCCGCGGACCACCTCGTAGCCCGGTTCCTCCACGGGGTGCAGGCGGGCCGTGGCGGCGAGGCCGGCGAGGACCGTGAGCGGGCCCCAGCCGCGGCCGTGGACACGCGCCGCCTCGGTCGGCCCGAGCGCGGCCAGCGCATCGGCGTCGCCGGTCGACACGGCCCGCAGCACGAGCCGGTCCCAGGCGGCCGCGCCGGCGATCTCGTAGCGCGGGCTGGTCCGGTCCAGGCCGGCCGACAGGTCGCTCGTGGCGAGGACCACGCCCGTGCGGTGGGTGTCGCGCAGCGCCTCGACGAGGCCGGCGCCGATGTTGACGAGCACCTGCCCGTCGGTCTCGGGGGCGACGCTCACCGGCAGCACCGGCACCTCGCCCCGGGCGCGGTGGATGAGCCGTGCGAGGACCGCGTTCTCGACCGACAGACCGCCGCCGATGAGCACGGGGTACTGGGTGAGGCGGGTGGCGTGGGTGAGCAGCTCGCTGTCGACCGGCAGCACGAGGTCCTCGGTCGCGATGCCGAGCGGCCGCAGGCTCGAGCGGGCGCGCTCGCGGAAGCCCCGCGGACCGGACCCGACGAGCACCACGACGTCGGCGTCGGGGAGCGCGGCGACGGTCGCCTCGACGGCCGCGCGCATCCGGAGGACCGGCTCGGCGTCGCGCGCCGGGAGCCCCGGCGACGCCTCCGGGAGGAGCAGTGGGGACGCGGGGACGGCCGCCGCGCCCGCGACGACGGTCACGGCCCGATCGTGAGGTCGGCTCCGCCGCTGCTCAACACCGGCAGGCCGCGGCCGGCGGGGACGGTCAGGCCCGAGGGCTGCCCCGCCGCCGCCGGCGAGGTCGCGAGCGTCCAGCCCTCGCCGCGCGCCATCGCCGCCTCGGTCGCGCGGCCGGCGACGGTGCGGCGCACGGCGCTCGGCGCGTCGGCGATGGCGTAGTTCGTCGCGGCCTCGACGATGCGCGACACCACGAGGTCGCCCGGCGCGTAGCCGTCGCCGACGGGCAGGTGGACGAGGTGGTTGCCGCGGGTCCGGGCCGAGAACCGCGACGCGTCCTTCTTCGACGGCGACTCGATCAACAGCTCCTGGTCGCTGCCCACGAGCCGCACGTGCGCCTCGTGCGACTGCCGGCGGGTCAGCTCCTCGAGACGGCCGTACCGCTCGGCGACGACGTCGGCCGGCACGAAGTCGTCGACCATCTCGGCCGCCGGCGTGCCCGGGCGGGGCGAGTACTGGAACGTGAACGCCTGGTCGAAACGGGCCGCCTCGACCGCCTCCAGCGTCTGCTCGAAGTCCTCGTCGGTCTCGCCCGGGAAGCCGACGATGATGTCGGTGGTGAGCGACGCGTCCGGCATCAGCTCGCGGGTGCGGTCGACGAGCTCGAGGTAGCGCTGCTGGCGGTAGGACCGCCGCATCGCCTTCAGCACCCGGTCGGAGCCGGACTGCAGCGGCAGGTGGAGGTGCTCGCACACGTTGGGCGTCTCGGCCATCGCGTGGAGGACGTCCTCGGTGAAGTCGCGCGGGTGGGGGCTCGTGAACCGGACGCGCTCGAGGTCGGCGACGTCGCCGAGCTCGCGGAGGAGGTCGGCGAACAGCGCACGTCCCCCGAGGTCCCGCCCGTAGGAGTTCACGTTCTGACCGAGGAGCGTGACCTCGATCACGCCGTCGGCGACGAGCATCCGGACCTCGTCGACGATGTCGCCGATGCGGCGCGAGACCTCGGGGCCGCGCAGCGCCGGCACGATGCAGAAGGTGCAGGAGTTGTTGCAGCCGACGCTGATCGACACCCACGCGTGGTGGCGCACCTCGCGCTTGGCGGGGAGCGCGGAGGGGAAGCTCTCGAGCTGCTCGACGAGCTCGACCACGGGGATGGCCTGGCTGTCGGCCTGGGCGAGGAGCGCCGGCAGGTTGGCGAGGTTGTGCGTGCCGTAGACCACGTCCACCCACGGCGCACGGTCGACGATGGTGCCGCCGTCCTTCTGGGCGAGGCAGCCGCCGACCGCGATCGTGAGGTCCGCGCCGGCGGCGCGCCGGGCGTCCTTGAGCGACTTGAGGTGGCCGAGGGTGCCGTAGAGCTTGTTGTCGGCGTTCTCACGCACCGCGCAGGTGTTCAGCAGGACGAGGTCGGCCTCGTCGTCGCTCGTCGCGGGGCGGTAGCCGAGGGTCTCGAGCATGCCGGCGGCACGACCGGAGTCGTGCTCGTTCATCTGGCACCCGAAGGTCCGGATGAGGTAGGTGCGGGGCATGCGCGGGCTCACAGGACGGGAACGGGTCGGAGGGTCGCGGCACTCCGGGACGCCGCTGGTCGGCGGCGTGGCGAAGGGTACGGCGGCGTCAGCCGCGCTGCGCCGGCAGCTCCTCGGGGAGCGCGTGGCTCGGGTCCGTCGTCATGCGCTTGCGGTTCTCGTGGTGCTCCGGGAAGTCGTCGTCCACGCCCGTCCCCCGCCCCGTGGCGACGAGGAAGACCGCCGCCAGGCCGATGACCGCGGCGGAGATGGGGTCGCCCGGCACCACGACGAAGAACACCAGCGTCGCGGCGAGCGCGAGGTAGCCGAACATCGCGCGGACCGCCGAGCGACCGGTGAAGAGCGCCGCGACGACGACGAGCGCGGGGACGCCGACGATCAGCCAGGCCTGCAGGGTGGTCACGTGTCCTCCGGTGTCCGTGCGGTCGCAGGCTAGCGCTGCGGGGCCCCCGGCCCCACCCCGCCGGCCTCGGCGCGGATCGCGCGCAGCAGGTCGGGCAGCTCGGCGGGGTCGGTCACGATCGACGCGGCGCCGGCGTCGCGCAGCTCCTCCTCGTCACCGATGCCCCACGTCACCCCGACGGTGACCGCCTCGTTCGCGTGGCCGGCGGCGATGTCCTCCGCGCGGTCGCCGATCACCACGGCGACGTCGCTGCGCCCCCAGCGGTCGAGCGCCCGCGCCAGGGTCTCGGTCTTGGTCTCCTCGGTCGCCTCGAGGCTGGGACCCTCGACGAAGGCGACCTGCCGGCGCAGCCCGACCGCGTCGATGATCGGGACGGCGAACGGCAGCGGCTTCGACGTGACGACGCCGGCGCGGACCCAGAGGTCGAGCGCGTTCAGGGCCGACCGGATCCCGGGGACGCGGGTCGTGAGACGCAGCGAGGCGTGCCGGTAGTGGCGGCGGTAGGCCGCGAGGATCGCGTCGACGTCGTCGGGGTCGCCGAGGAGCTCGTCCACGAGCTCGACGAGGGTCCCCCGCAGCGGCGGGCCGATGTAGCGGTGCAGCGAGCTCTTCGGCAGGGTCGGCAGGCCGTGCTCGTGCAGCGCCTCGTTCAGGGACTCGGTGAACGCCGCGCGCGTGTCGACGAGGCAGCCGTCGAGGTCGAAGCAGACCGTGAGCAGCGGCCCGGAGGACATCACCGCCATGACCTCGTTGACGCTCGTCACCCGGACGTTGTCGGGGAGGTCGTCGGGCAGGAGCTCGCTCATGCGGCCCAGCGTAGGCCGGGACGGCCCCTCCTCCGCGCCGCGGACGCGTCCTAGCGCTCGGCCGTCCGGCGTGCCTCGCGGTCGGCGTAGACGACCTCGCGGGACACCTTGCGGGCGAGGCCCTCGGGGTAGCCGCGACGCGCGAGGTAGCCCACGAGGCGTCGGAACGCGGTCTCGTCGGCGAGTCCGGAGAGGCTGCGGGCCTTGCCGCGGGCCGCGTCGAACGCCTGGGCCTCGCGGTCCTGGGCCTCCATGGGTGCCACGACGCGGGCGATGAGGTCGTCGGCGAAGCCGCGTTTGCGGAGGTCCTGGGTGATGCGGAAGGGCGCGTGCCCCTTGCGCCGGCGCTCGTCGGCGAGCGCGGCGGCGTAGGCGGGGT
>JAHWJY010000263.1 GCA_019348135.1 Actinomycetota bacterium | reverse complement strand
CGGAGACGTGGACCGGGGCGAGGCCCTTGTGGACCACCCGGCAGCCGCGCTTCGCCAGCCCGTTGATCGAGCGGAACACCGCGTGCTCGTTGCCCGGGATGAGGCTCGACGCGAGGATGATCGTGTCGCCCTCGCCGACGGAGACGTGCTTGTGGTCGCCGGCGGCCATGAGCGACAGCGCCGAGAACGGCTCGCCCTGGGACCCGGTCGAGATGATGATCAGCTCGCTCGGGTCGTGTCGCTTGACGTCGTACAGCTCGACGACGTCCTCCTCGTCGTACTCGAGGTAGCCGAGCTCGCGGGCGATGCCCATGTTGCGGACCATCGAGCGGCCGACGAAGACGGGCCGGCGCCCGACCTCCTTGGCGGCCTCGAGGACCTGCTGGATGCGGTGGACGTGCGACGCGAACGACGCCACCACGACGAGGCCCGTCGCCTTGCGGAGCTCGGCCTCGATGCCGCGCCCGACGGTGCGCTCGGTCGGGACGTGACCGGGGACGTCCGCGTTGGTGGAGTCGGCGAGCAGGAGGTCGACCCCCTCGTCGCCGAGCCGGGCGAGGTGGGCGATGTCGGTCGGCAGGTCGTCGACCGGTGTCTGGTCCATCTTGAAGTCGCCGGAGTGCAGGATCAGCCCGTGCGGGGTGCGGAAGGCGTAGGCGCAGCCGTCGGGGATGGAGTGGCTGACCTGCACCACCTCGACCTTGAACGGGCCGTGCTCGATCGTGTCCCCGGGGACGACCTCGACCATGTCGGGCGCCTCGAGGTCCTCCCACTCCTCGAGCATCGCCTCGACGAACGCGAGGGTGAGCTTGGTGCCGTAGATCGTGACGTCGGGCAGGTCCTGGAGGAGGTAGGGCACCGCCCCGATGTGGTCGAGGTGGCCGTGGGTGAGGAAGACGGCGTCGACGTCGTCGCCGCGGTCCTTCAGCACGGTCCAGTCCGGCAGGATCAGGTCGACGCCGAGGTGCTCGGGGTTGGGGAAGAACACCCCGCAGTCGACGACGGCGAGACGACCCTCGACCTCGATCGAGCACATGTTGCGCCCGATCTCGCCGAGACCGCCCAGGAAGGTGACGTTGACGGGGGGCATCAGCGCACTCCCTGCTCAGACGCGAGATCCGCTCCGCGGCTGCTCGACTCTCCGGACGCGAGGTCCGCTCCGCGGCTGCTCGACCCGCCGAACGGCTCGAGCGCGGCGATCACCGCGTCGACGACGTCGTCGCTGGCGGGGGCGAGGGGTGGTCGCACGGGGCCTCCGGGGAGTCCGAGTCGGTCGAGGGCGCCCTTCAGCGGGGCGGGGGACGGCGCGGCGAAGAGCCACTTCCACACCGGCAGCGCGCGCAGGTGGATGTCGCGGGCCTTGGCGGGGTCGGTCGGGAAGATGCGTGCCATCTCGGCGAGCGCGTCGCCGATGAGGTGGCTCGCGACGGAGACGAAGCCGACGGCGCCGACCGCCATCAGCGGGAGGTTGACCTCGTCGGCGCCGGAGTAGACCTCGAAGCCGCCGGGGGCGTCCTCGGTGCGCGCGATGAGCTGGCCGGCCTTGGCGAGGTTCACCGTGGCGTCCTTGACGCCGGCGATGTTGTCGACCTCGGACAGCTCGACGAGCGTGTCGAGCGGGATCTCGCACGAGGTGCGTCCCGGGATGTCGTAGAGCAGGACGGGCAGCGGGGTGGCGCCGGCGGCGGTGGTGAAGTGCTGCCGCAGGCCCCGGGCGTCCGGCTTGTTGTAGTACGGGGTGACGACGAGGACGGCGTCGGCGCCCTCGGCGGTGGCGCGCTCGGTGGCCTTGACGGTCTTGGCCGTCGAGTTCGAGCCGGTCCCGACCATCACCTGGGCGCGGTCGCCCACCGCGTCCTTCACGGCCGCGAGCAGGTCCCACACCTCGGCGTCCTCGAGCGTGGGCGACTCGCCGGTGGTGCCGTTCAGCAGCACCGTGTCGGTGCCGTGCGAGACGAGGTGGTCCGCGAGGCGGGCGGCACCGGCGAGGTCGAGGGCAGCATCGGCGGTGAACGGCGTCGCCATGGCCGTCACCACGCGGCCGAACACGGGCATCGTCACGGGTCCTCTCCGTCGGCTGCCTATCCTAGTGCGGGCCCCAGGGGCCGGAACGGGCGACCTCGTCCGACCGACAGGAGCAGCCGTGATCTGGCACGTCGTCCGCTTCGACTTCGCCGGCGTCGCCGACGACCTGCGCGACGACCTCGAGCGGCAGCTCCGGGGGCTCGAGGACCTCGACTGCGTCGGGTTCCTGCGCGTGGGTCGTGACCTCGACCAACCGACCGTCACGGGGCTCGTGACGGGCTTCGCCGACGCCGGCGAGCTCGACCGCTACCGCACCCACCCCGACCATCTGCCCGTGGTCGAGGCCATCCGGGCCGCCGGCGTGGCCACGAGCCGGATCGACATCGAGTCGGATGACGACCCGCGGGTGCTCGCGTGACGGTCCTCGTCGCCCACGCCGGCGAGGGCGCCACGTGGCAGGCCCTGCTCACCGTCGTCTCGGCCGGGATGCTGGTGCTGTTCGTGATGGCGGTCGTCGGCAGGTTGCGGCTCGAGACGCCCGGCGACCTGACGTTGCCCGTGGCCGCGGTCGCCGTGATCGCCTCGCTGGCGCCGGTCGCCGGCGATGCCATCTCCGACGCCGCCCCGTGGGCGGTCCCGGCCGGCGTGGTCCTGTTCCTCGCCCTGATCGTCGCGGCGGCGACGTCGCGGGAGCTCACGTTCCGGTCACCGCTCGCGATCGGGACGGTCGTCGTCGCGGTCGTGGCGAGCCTCGCCATCGCCCCGACGCTCGTCGACGCCTGGTACCCGGACGACCCCGCGGCCGGACTCCAGGAGACCTAGCGGCCGGCGGCGGCGCGGCGGCGCTCGGCGGCGCGCTCGGACTCGAGCCGCTC
>JAHWJY010000262.1 GCA_019348135.1 Actinomycetota bacterium | reverse complement strand
GTCGAGACCGGCACGGCGCTCGAGATCAACTGCAACCTCGACCGCCTCGACGCCACGGCCGAGGTGATCGCCGAGGGCGCGAAGCGTGGCGTGATGTTCGTCATCTCGACGGATGCCCACGCCATCCGCGAGCTCGACTACCACCGCTACGGGATCCGGCAGGCGCGGCGCGGCCGGCTCCCGACGGCCCTGGTCGCGAACACCATGGACCGCGACCGGTTCGTCACGTGGGCCCGCGACCAACGCGCCACCTGATGCCGGCCGGGGTGCGCACGCTCGGGGACCGCTCCGCGTTCCCGCGTGACGAGCTCGGCGACGCCGCCGACCTCGTCGCGCGGCGCCTGCTCGGCACGCTCCTCGTCCGGTCCGAGGAGGACGGGTCCGACACCGTCGTGCGCATCGTCGAGACCGAGGCGTACCACCAGACGGATCCGGCGAGCCACAGCTTCCGGGGGCGGACCGCCCGCACCGAGGTGATGTTCGGGCCGCCCGGTCACACCTACGTCTACTTCACGTACGGGATGCACTGGTGCGTCAACGTCTCGTGCGAGCCCGAGGGGATCGGCGCCGCCGTCCTGCTGCGGGCCGGGATCGCGCTCACCAACACGGCCCTCGTCCGGCAGCGACGCGGCGAGCGTGCCCGTGAGCGCGAGCTCCTCGCCGGACCCGCCCGCCTCACCTCCGGGCTGGGGCTCGACGGGAGCTGGAACGGGGTCGATCTGTGCGCTCCCGCGGCGCCGCTCCGGCTGGAGTCGGACGGCCTCGTGGTGGCGGACGCGGGCGTCGCGCAGGGCCCCCGCGTCGGGGTCCGTCAGGCCGCCGACGTGCCGTGGCGCTTCCGGCTCGCCGACGTGCCGGAGGTCAGCCGCTACTCGCGTCACCCGAAGGCGCCACCGAGACCGTGACCACGCTGTGCTCGCGTTCGGAGGTCCCGGCCGTCGGCGTCTGGGCCCACACCGTCCCGGGAACGACGCCCTCGCAGCCCGCCGCCGGGCACCCCGTCGCGACGTCGACGACCCAGCCCGTCGCCTCGAGCGCCGTGACCGCCTGCTCGAGCTCGAGCCCCGTCACGTCCGGCACGGCGGCCCGCGACCGGGTCGAGACCGACACCCACAGCACGACCGCGTTGCCGTCGATCTCCCGGGTGGTGCCGCCCACCTCGGGACGTTGCCGGGTCACGATGCCCGGGGGGTAGCGCAGCGACGTCTCCGGACGGACGTCGACGACGAACCCCTTGTCCGCGAGCAGCCGCTCGGCGACGTCGAGGGGCAGGCCGACGAGCCCGGGGACGTCGTCGATCGGTGGGCCGGTCGGCTCGGTGCAGCGCTCGGTCGGCTCGGTGCCCCGGAGGTAGTCGCGGACCTCGATCAGCTCCTCCGGGGTGTAGGGGTTCGGCAGGCAGTTCCGCGTGCCGTCGACCTCGACCTGCACGAGCGACACGTCCGGGACCGGGAACGGCTCGGGGTCGACGCCCGCGAGCGCCTCCTCGGCGAAGGCCTTCCAGATCTGTGCGGGCCACCGGCCACCCTCGACGACCTCGGGCGTGGCGGGCGGGACCATCGCGATCTGGCCCTCCGCGAAGCCGACCCACACCGCCGCCACGAGGCTCGGCGTGTAGCCGACGAACCAGGCGTCGGCGCTGCGCTGGGTCGTGCCGGTCTTGCCCGCCAACGGGCGACCGTCCATGGCGGCCCGCACCCCCGTGCCGCGGCGCACGACGTCGCTCAGCGTCTGGGTGACGAGGTAGGCCACGGCCTCGTCGAGGACCTGGAAGCTCTCGTCCCGGTGCTCCCACAGCACCTCGCCGGCGGCCGTCTCGATGCGCTCGACGAGGTAGGGACGGTGCATCCGGCCCAGCGTCGCGAAGGGGCCGTAGGCGGTCGCCATCTCGAAGGGGGTCACCTCACCGGTGCCGAGCGCGAGGGACTCCACCGCGGGCAGGTCCCCGCGGAAGCCGAGGGTGCGCGCCATCTCGAGGATGGCCGTCGGTCCGAGCTGGACCGCCAGGCGGGCGTAGGAGGTGTTGGTCGACCGCACCGTCGACTCGCGCAGGGTCAGCGGCCCGTAGCTCGTCCCCCCGTAGTTGCAGGGCTCCCAGTCCGGGAGGTGCTCGAAGCTGACGCAGTCGCCACCGGGGAAGACCTGGTCGAGAGAGACCCCGCGCTGGAGCGCGGCGGCCAGCACGATCGGCTTGAACGCCGAGCCGGGCTGGCGGCGTGCCTGGGTCGCGAGGTTGAACCGTGCGTGCGGGTCGTCCGGATCGTCGTAGTCGCGGCCGCCGACGATGGCCCGGACCGCGCCGGTCGTGGGGTCGGTCACCACCACCGCCGCCGACGGTCCGGCGTCCTCCGGCAGGACCTCCGCCACCGCGCGCTCGGCCTGCCGCTGGAGGTCCACGTCGAGCGTGGTCGTGATGCGCAGCCCACCGGTGAACAGGGCGTCGACGCGATCGTCGAGGGTGGGACCCAGCGCCGCGGCGAAGGTCCCGTCCGGGTCGTGCTGGAGGATGCGCTTGACCTCGGCGACGAAGTACGGCGCCACCGTGGACGCGTCGCGCTCCTCGGGAGCGAGCTCCAGCGGGGCGGTCGCGGCGGCCTCTGCCTCGTCCCGTGGGAGCTGCCCGGTGTCGACCATCGCGTCGAGGACGAGCTCGCGACGGTCGACCGCGGCGTCCGGTGCCACGTACGGGTCGAACCGCGAGGGGGACTGGACCAGTCCGGCGAGCAGGCTGGCCTGGTCGAGCGTCAGGTCCGCGGGAGCGACGTCGAAGTAGCGCTCGGCGGCGGCCGCGATCCCGTAGGCCCCCTTGCCGAAGTAGACGGTGTTGAGGTAGCGCTCGAGGATCTCCTCCTTCGAGTACCGCTCCTCGAGCTGGTAGGCGAGCGCGGCCTCCTTGACCTTGCGCTC
>JAHWJY010000097.1 GCA_019348135.1 Actinomycetota bacterium | reverse complement strand
GCCGCCCAGGAGCTCGCCTTCACGCTCGCCGACGGCTTCGGCTACGTCGAGCTCGGCATGGACCGCGGGCTGCACCCCGACGAGTTCGTCCCGCGGTTCAGCTTCTTCTTCGACGCGCACATCGACTTCTTCGAGGAGATCGCGAAGTTCCGCGCCGGTCGGCGGATCTGGGCCCGCTGGATGAAGGAGCGCTACGGGGCCACGGCCGAGAAGGCCATGCTCATGCGCTTCCACACGCAGACCGCCGGCGTGAGCCTGACCGCCCCGCAGCCCGACAACAACATCGTCCGCACGGCCATCGAGGCGCTCGCGGGCGTGCTCGGCGGCACCCAGTCCCTGCACACCAACGCGCTCGACGAGGTCTTGGCGCTGCCGTCGGACCACGCCGCGCGCGTGGCGCTGCGGACCCAGCAGGTCATCGCCGAGGAGACCGGCGTGACCAACGTCATCGACCCTCTCGGTGGGTCGTGGTACGTCGAGTGGCTGACCGACGAGATCGAGCGCCAGTGCGAGGACTACTTCGCGCAGATCGAGGAGATGGGCGGCGACGGGACGATCACCTCGGGCCTCCTGCGAGGCATCGAGACCGGATGGTTCTCGTCCGAGATCGCCGACGCCGCCTTCGACTTCCAGAACCGGATGGACAAGGGACGCTTCCGCATGGTGGGCGTGAACGCCCACACCGAAACCGACGAGCCCGACCTCGAGATCCTGCGCATCTCGAACGAGGTAGGGGTCAAGCAGGCCGCAGCGGTCGCCCAGGTGCGCGCCGAGCGGGACGCTGCGGCGGTCGAGACCACCCTGCAGGCGCTGACCGAGGCGGCCGGCACCGACGAGAACCTGGTGCCGTACATCATGGACGCCTGCCGGGCGGACGCGACCGTCGGCGAGATCTCGAAGACCCTGCAGTCCGTCTGGGGCACCTACACGGAGAACTCCGTCATCTGAGGGTGACCCGCCGACCGGGGACGGAGCGCGGGCGTCGGTGACGCTGCGTTCGGGAACGGACAGTGCGTCCGTTCCCGAACGTCCACAGGAGTCGGGCGTGCCCTGTCCGGCCGACCGCGGCGCGGGCCCCTGGACGCGTCCACCGGCCGGAGGCTGCCCCCACGGAGGCCGGTCGGCCCGGTCTCCCCCGGGAGGACGACGTGAGCGCACCGCAGGCGAGCATCCCCGCCGCCGGCTGGCTGGCCCGCGTCGAGGCCGACCCTCGGGTCGCCGCCTGGTTGCCCGCGATCGTCCTGACGCTCCTCGACGCGGCGCTCACCTACGCGTGGCTCACGGCCGGTCTGGCGTCCGAGGGCAACCCGTGGCTCGCGGGCCTCGTGGCGACCGCGGGGCCGGCCGTCGCGATGGCGATCCGCGTGGCTCTCGGCACGGCCCTCGTCGGCATGCTCGCGGTCCTCGCGCGCCACCACCCCACCGCTCGTCGCGGGCTGGCGGTCGTGACCGGTGTCCTCGCGCTGGTCATCGGCTGGCACGTCACGGGCGGCGCGATGCTGGCGCTCGTCTGACGCACGCCGGGACGGGCCGCGGTTCCCTCGGTGCTCGTCGGTCGTCGGCGATACTGGGACCTCCGACGTCGTCCGCCCGGAGGCCCTGGTCGTCCCCTCCACCCCCGCGCCACGCCGCACGCTGAGGTCCGATCTCGGTCGTGTCCGTTCGGTGCTGCGCGACGGCGGGGTGCTCAGCGCCTCCCGACGGTGGTTCCGCAGCGCGACGACGGGCCGTCGGATGCTGCTCATCGCCACGGCGACGTTCCTGCCCGTCGTGCTGGTGTCGTTCCTGCTCGGCAACGCCCTGTCCCGCTCCGCCGGCGTCACGGCGGAGGTGACGAGCGAGGTCGACACGCTCGTGAGCCCCGTCCTGTCGCTGTCCGACGAGCTCTCGGGCGCGCAGATCCTCCTCGACCGGTACTTCGCCACCGGGGCGGACGTGGACCGCGAGGCGGTGCTGTCCCGGACGCGCCGCGTCGACACGGCCTTCGCCGCGCTCGAGGCCGCCATCGCCGACACGTCCGCGCCCGCCGTCGCTGCCCCGACGGGGCGCGAGCGCGGTCCCCTCGGCATCGCCACCCGGGTGACCAACGCCCGCGCCAGCTGGGAGTTCGTCCGGGACACCGTGGCCGCTCCCGGCTTCACCGTCCCCGCGGAACCCGAGGACCAGGCGGCCCTCCTCCGGACGCTCGGCGCCGAGATCGCGTCGGTCCGTGGCGATCTCGCCGGCGTCGCCGAGCTGGCCACGAGACGGGTGTCGGACGCCGCCACGGAGGCGCAGCGGTCGGCCGGCGCCATGCGCGTGCTGCTCTTCGCCGCGGTCCCGCTCTCGGCGATCCTCGCGATCGTCCTCGTCGCGTGGCTCGTCCGGGACCTCCGTCACGGCACCCGAGCACTCCGCGAGGCCGCCGAGCACCTCGAGGACGGCCGTCACGGCGTCCGGGTCTCGGGGCTGGCGCACGGCGACCTCGCGCCCGTCGCCCGGGCGTTCAACGCCATGGCCGAGCGGATGGAGCAGCAGTCGCGCGAGCTCCACGAGGTCGCCAACCGCGACGAGCTGACCGGGGTGATGAACCGGCGAGGCTTCCAGACCGACCTCGAGACCGAGCTCGAGCGCGCCACCCGGTACGGACGGCCGCTGGCGTTCCTGCTCCTCGACGTGGACCACTTCAAGACCGTGAACGACACCTACGGACATCCCGCCGGCGACGTCGTGCTCCGGGCCGTCGCCGACGAGATGCGCGACGCCGTCCGCGGCGTCGACCGGGTCGGACGTTGGGGCGGGGAGGAGTTCGCGGTGCTCCTGCCCGAGACGGTCCGTGCCGACGTCGAGCACGTCGCGGAGCGCATCGCGCGCGTGATCCGCCGACGGGTCGTGATCGCGGAGGGGGAGCCGATCCGCGTGACCGCGAGCCTCGGGGTGGCGGTCTACGAGCCGGCGCGCCACGGCGCCACGACCGCGGCCGAGCTCGTCGAGCGTGCCGACCGGGCCCTCTACGAGGCGAAGCAGGCCGGTCGCGACCGCGTGGTGTTCGCCGCCTCCTGAGGCGGCCTACCCTGCGGCCATGCCCGTGCTCGTGACCGCCGCCGACTCGCCGCTGGGCGTGCTGACGGTCCGTCGGCTCCTCGACGAGGGCGGCGAGGTCCGGGCCTACTGCCGGGGGGACGGGCCGGTCTCCGAGCTCCGCGCCGCCGGTGCCATCATCGCGACCGGGGACCTCGACGACGAGGGTCGGCTCGAGGCGGCCATGGCCCAGGTGCACACCGTCGTCCACCTCGCCGGCGGACTGCTCTCCCCGAGCGCGGAGGGGGTCACGTACGAGGCGGACGTGGTCGTGACGGCGGCGGCACAGGCCGGGGTGCGCCGGCTCATCGGGCTCTCGGTCCCGGGCGCCGACCCGGGCGCCGACGAGCCGCTGCGCCGCGCCAAGGGCATGGCCGAGGCGGCGATGCGGTCCGCTGCGCTCCCCACGGTCGTCGTCCGGCCGTCCCTGGTCGACACGCCCCGCCTGCGCGACGCCCTCGCGGGTCAGCGCCTCCCCGCCGGCGTGCTGACGCGCGAGGCCGCGCCGCTGCGGGCGTCCGATCTCATCGAGCTCCTGGCCCAGCTGGATGCGCTGCGATCCGAGGCGCACGAGGGCCACGTGGTCTTCTCGGCCGACGGACCCGACCGGATGACGCTCGCCGGCTACCTCGAGCTCGCCGGCGTGGGGGACTCCCGCCTCGGTCGTCGCTACCGGGCCGCGGGATCGGACCCGCTGCTGGTGCCGGGCCTCGACGGGCCGTGGACCTCCGAGGTCTCGGACACGGTCTTCGACGGCTGGGCGTTCACCGGCATCCGGCCGCGACCGGTCGCGACGCCGGCGTAGCTCACACCGCCGTCGCGGTCTCGAGCAGGCCCGCGAGGTCCGGCGCGAGCCCGCCCTCGGGGGCCTCCCCGAACCGCTCGAGCAGGAAGCCGTCGGCCACGACCACGTCGAACCCGCGGCAGTCGAGCCCGCCGGTCCACGCGCGGTAGGCCACCGTCGCGTCGCCGTCGAGCCCGTCCCCGAAGGGCGCGACCACGATGCCGGCGCCGGCGTCGTTCGCCAGCTCTGCGTTGCGGGCCTCGGCCCACGTGTGCAGCGTGGCGAGGTCGTCGTCGTCGATCGCCTCCGGCGAGTACCACACCGACACCGCGCCGTGCTCGTGGTTGTGGACGACGGCGCGCTCGTCCACGGCCTCGTCGTACGGGCGCGCCTCGATCCAGGCACCGAGGTGGTCGCCGGCCGTGGGCGGTCGCCGGTCGTAGAGCCCGGCGGCGGGAGGTGCGTCCTCCGCCACGTGCTGCGCCGGGTCCGGGGCTCCCGTGTCCGCGAGCGGCGTGCAGCCGGCGGTGTCCGCGGCCTCCTCGACCTCGGAGGGCGACAGCCGGACGGGGTAGTCGGTCGGCACGGACGCGGCGGCCTCGTCGGGACCCGCGGTCGGGCCGGCCGTCGGCATGCAGCCGCCCAGGACCACGGCGACCACGGCGACCACGGCCCGCCACCACGTTCCCCGCACGCTCACGCTCCTCCGCTCGGCAGGCCGACCGTAGCCGGGGGTTTGGGGGGTACCGTGCTCCGGATGCAGGGACTCCCGCTCACGACGGATGCCCGCGGCCGGGTGCTGCGTGACCTCCGCGTGTCCGTGACCGACCGCTGCAACTTCCGCTGCACCTACTGCATGCCTCGGGAGGTGTTCGGACCCGGGTTCCCGTTCCTCCCCCGCACCGAGCTCTTGACCTTCGAGGAGATCGAGCGTGTCGTCCGCGTCGCGGCACGGCTGGGGACCCGGAAGGTCCGCCTGACCGGCGGGGAGCCCCTGCTGCGCCAGGATCTCCCGGACCTCGTCGAGCGGCTGGCGCGGATCGAGGCCGTCGAGGACCTGGCGCTCACGACGAACGGCTCGCTGCTGCGCCGGGACGCGCGCTCGCTCCGCGCCGCCGGCCTCGATCGGGTGACGGTCTCGCTCGACAGCCTCGACGACGCCACCTTCCGCGCCGTGAGCGATGTGGACCTGCCGGTCTCCGTCGTGCTCGAGGGCATCGACGCGGCGGTCGACGCCGGGTTCGGGCCCGTGAAGGTCAACGTCGTGGTCAAGCGGGGTGTCAACGACGACGAGGTCGTCGACCTCGCGGCGTGGGGTCGGGCCGGCGGACACACGGTGCGCTTCATCGAGTTCATGGACGTCGGCGGCACGAACGGGTGGCGGATGGCCGACGTCGTGCCCGCGACCGAGATCCTCACGGCCATCGGCGAGCGGTGGGAGCTCGAGGTCGAGCCGCCGGCGGTCGCCGGCGAGGTCGCGACCCGCTACCGCTACGCGGACGGTGCCGGCGAGGTGGGGGTGATCGCGTCGGTGACGCAGCCGTTCTGCGGCGCCTGCACCCGGGCCCGCCTGTCGGCGGTCGGGGAGCTGTACACGTGCCTGTTCGCCACCCGCGGCCACGATCTGCGCGCGGTGCTGCGAGCGGACGGCTCGGACGCCGACCTCCACGCGGCGATCGCCGGCATCTGGGACGCTCGCGACGACCGCTACTCCGAGCTCCGCGCGGGACGTCCGGCGACCGGCACGGGACGGGTCGAGATGTCGTACATCGGCGGGTGAGGCCGGCGGCGCTGACTACGGTTCCGGGGTCGTCGCCGGAGGGGGACCCGTGGAGCACGAGTGGCATGCGCGCGTGGACGAGCTCGCCGCCGAGCTGCCCGGCGAGCCCGTGGGGCGCTACCCCGAGGGCGTGCCGTTCGTCGAGGCGATGCGGCACGGGACGATGTCGGTGGAGCTGTTCGCACCCCGCGGAGAGGACCGCCAGCAACCCCACACCCAGGACGAGCTCTACGTCGTCCTCACCGGGAGCAGCCGGTTCGTCCGCGGTGACGAGCGGGTGACGTGCGTCGCCGGCGACGTCCTGTTCGCGCCCGCCGGGATGCCCCACCACTTCGAGGGCATGAGCGGGGACTTCCACGCGTGGGTGGTCTTCTGGGGGCCCGCCGGGGGAGAGCGGTCGTGACCGGGACGCTGCTGGCGTTCGCCGCGGCCTCGCTGGTGCTGGTCGTCGTCCCCGGTCCGAACGTGGTCTACATCGTGACGCGCGGGCTGGCACAGGGCCGGGCGGCCGCAGTGGCGTCCACCCTCGGGATCGAGGCCGGCATGCTGGTCCACATCGCCGCCGCGGCGACGGGCCTGTCGGCCCTGCTGACGCGGACGGCCGTGACGTTCACGATGGTCAAGCTCGCGGGGGCCGCGTACCTGCTCGTCCTCGCCGTCCGTGCCCTGCGGGCCGAGGCGTCGGCGCCGGCCTCCGCTCCGACGGCGGCGCGCCCGGCTGGCCGGCTGTTCGTGCAGGGGTTCTGGGTGAGCGTCCTCAACCCGAAGGTGGCCGTGTTCTTCCTCGCCTTCCTGCCGCAGTTCGTCCACCCGGGCCACGGACCCGTCCTGGGCCAGACGCTCGTCCTCGGCGGCATCTTCCTCGTGATCGCCACGGCGTCGGACCTCGTCTACGCGGTCGTCGCGGGGACGGCGGGGGTGCGGGTCGCGCGCCTGGTCCGTCCGCGGCCGCGCCGGCGCTACACCGAGGCGGCGATCTACGCCGGCCTCGGCGTGGCCGTCGCGACGACGGGAACCTCCGACCGCTGACGGGTCGGACGTCTAGGGTGGCCGCCGGTCCGCGACCGGAGGGGGAGTCGGATGGGGACGGAGACGGAAGAGGACGCGTCGAGGGCGACGCGTCGGAGGAGCCAGGGCATCCGCGGAGTGACCGTCATCGGCGGGGCGGCGTTCCTGCTGTTCGGCCTGTGGGCGTTCCTCGGGCCACAGTCGTTCTTCGACAACCTGGCCACCTTCGAGCCCTACAACGTCCACCTGATCCGGGACATCGGGGCGTTCCAGATCGGGCTCGGGGCGGTGCTGCTGCTGGTCGCGTTCCTGCCCGACCCGCACGGCGGGGCGCTCCTCGGTGTGGGGATCGGCGGGGTGTTCCACAGCATCGCCCACGTCATCGACCGCGACCTCGGTGGCTCGCCGGCGACGGACATCCCGACCTTCGCCATCATCGCGGCGCTGCTGCTGTGGGCCGGCGTCGCCCAGCTCCGCGCCTGACCGTCGAACGGCCCGACGATGCCGCGACAGGGACCCCTGGATCCGGGTCCGTGACCGTGGTCCCGGAGGTCGTCTCCCTGCATCGGTACCCGGTCAAGTCGATGGGTGGCGAGGAGGTACCGCGGCTGGAGCTCGACCACCGTGGGTGCGTCGACGACCGGCGGTGGTCGGTGCGGACCGCGGCGGGGAAGATCGGGAGCGGGAAGGACACGCGCCGCTTCGCCGTGGTGCCGGGACTGCTGGAGCTCCGGGCGTCCCAGCGCGAGGACGGCCGCGTCGTGATCTCGCTCCCCGACGGGACCACCTACGCCGTGGACGACGAGCGCGCGCCGGAGCGGCTGAGCCGGTTCCTCGGACAGCCCGTCACGCTCGCGGCGGAGACCGACGTCAGCCACTTCGACGATGGACCCGTCAGCCTCCTCGCCACCGCGTCGTTGGACACCGTGGCGGTCGAGCGAGGCCAGCCCGTCGCGGCCGACCGGTTCCGCGCGAACATCGTGCTGGCCACCGGGACCGCCTTCGTCGAGGAGACGTGGGTGGGGCGTGAGGTGGCCATCGGCACGGCGGTCCTGCGCGTGGACCTGGCGTCACCGCGCTGTGTGATGGTGGACATGGCGACGGCGGAGCTGCCGGCGCAGCACGGCAACCTCGCCGCCGTCGGTCGGGCCAACGAGGCGTGCCTGGGCGTCGTCGCGACGGTGGTCGTTCCCGGCACCGTCGCCGTCGGGGACGTGGTGACCGTCCGGTAGGACGGCGGAGAGGAGTGGCGCATGGGTGTCTACGACCGTCACGCGGTCTGGTACGACGACATCTACGACGCCGTCGGGCACGACGCGGTGGCGGAGGTCGACACGATCCGCACGTTGCTCGACGAGCGTGGCGTCGCGTCCCGGTCCCTCCTCGACGTGGCATGCGGGACGGGGCGTCACGCCGAAGCCTTCCGCCACCACGTCCCGGAGGTGGCGGGCGTGGACCTCTCGGACGCGATGCTCGAGGTCGCGCGGCAGCGGCTCCCCGGGTGCGAGCTCGTCCGGGCCGACTTCCGTTCCTTCGATCTCGGGCGCACCTTCGACGTGGTGACGTGCCTGTTCTCCGCGATCGGGCACGTCGCGGACGAGGACGAGCTGCGACAGGCCGTCGCGGCGATGGCGGCCCACGTCGCGCCCGGGGGCCTGCTCGTCATCGAGACCTGGTTGACCCCGGAGCTCGTGGATCCCGCGGGCCGCAGGGACGCGGTGACCGTGCCGGTGGACGACGGCTACGTCGCCCGACTCGGGCGCTCCGTCGTCGACGGGGACGTGCTGGTCGTCGAGTTCGCCTGGGCGGTCGTGACGCCGGGGTCGGCGGAGGTCGAGATCGAGACGCACCGCATGCCGCTGTTCACCGAGGCGCAGTACCGCGCTGCGGTCGCATCGGCCGGGTTGGACGCCGAGTGGATCGCTCCCGGGCCCCTCTCCACGGGTCGGCCGCTGCTGCTCGGCCGCCGTTCGCCCGCCGGAGCCTAGGGTCGGACCATGGCGACCTCCTCCTCCTGCAGCCACCGCACGTCCTCGGAGTTCGCCGCCCCGTTCGGCCCACTCGGCGGGACGGTCGAGCCGCTCCTGCGCTGGTACCTGTGTCGTCTGGTGTGCCGTCACTCGTCCTCCTCACCCACATGCGAACTTGGCGGCCTCGCGTTGCTCGAGATGCGGAAGAAGTGGGTGCTAAGTCCCGGGGTGGAGACCCTCGACCTCGGGGCCGGGTGAGTCAGCCGACGAGCCACTCCAGCCACGCCCCGTGGGGATGCGACCGGGCGAGCAGCTCGTCGGTCCGTCGACCGTCCACCCAGGAGGTGAGCCCGACCACGAAGTG
>JAHWJY010000096.1 GCA_019348135.1 Actinomycetota bacterium | reverse complement strand
TCGACTCGATGATGCGCAACCCGCGGCCCACGCGCGCCGAGGCGTCCGACGTCGCGAACGCCATCTTCGACGGCACCGATGCGGTCATGCTCTCGGGTGAGACCGCCGCGGGCCGGTACCCCGTCGAGGCCGTCCGCACGATGGCCCGCATCATCGAGGTCGCCGAGTCCTCCGGCGAGCTCGTCCACCCGCTGCCGAAGCCGCAGGAGGGCCTGGCGCTGGCGCGGATCGTCGCCAAGGCCGCCGTGCAGGTCGCCGGCGACCTCAAGGCCAAGGCGATCGTCGTGTTCAGCTTCTCCGGCGCGTCGGTGCAGCTGGTGTCGAAGTTCCGACCGCCGGTCCCGATCGTCGGCCTGACGACACGGGAGCCGCCGTTGCGGCGGATGGCGCTGATGTGGGGGACCGACAGCGCGCTCGTGCCCGAGCGGGACCACTCGCGGGACCTCATCCTGTCCGCCGAGGAGGTCTGTCTGCGCGGCGGGTACGGGCAGCGGGGCGACAGCATCGTGATCGTCTCGGGCATCCCCGGGGGCCACGGCGGGACCAACCGGCTGATGGTGCACCGGCTCGGCTCCGCGCCGGACTGACCGGACGCCCCGTGACCCCTCCCCGCACCGCGCCGGCAACGGCGCGCCCCGTCCGCCGACGGCCCACGTGGCCTGCGGTCCTCGCCGCGCTGTACGCCGCCGCGACGGTCGCGGCGCTCGTCGCGTGGACCGTCGCGGGTGACGCCGCGTGGATCCAGCCGGTCAACCTCTCCACCTTCTGGTGGAGCCTGCCCGGCGTGGTCCTCGCGCCCCTCGCGCTGCTGCTCGGGGGACGCCGGACCGCGGCGCTGCTCGCCGTCCCCGCCGTGCTCTGGCTCTGGTCGTACGGCACCGCCTTCCTCCCCGACGGCACGCCGGACGTGGCTGCCGACCTCCGCGTGGTGTCGTTCAACACCTACGTCCGCACACCGGACGCCGGCCACGTGCTCGAGCTCGTCGAGGAGACCGATCCCGACGTGCTGGTGCTGCAGGAGGTGTTCCCGCCGCGGGAGACCGAGCTCGACGCGGCGCTGGCGGCCGTGCTGCCCCACCGCCACGTCGTGCAGAGCCCGGGGGTCGGCGGGGTGGCCGTGTACGCCCGCTTCCCCATCGCGGAGGTCCGGCCGATCGGGGACGCGAGCGAGCGGAGCCGGTCCACCGCCGTGGTCGTGCTCGACGTCGACGGTCGCCCGCTGCAGGTCGTGCCCGTCCACCTGATCTCGCCGTGCCCGACCTGCGGGACGAGCTTCCTCGAGCGGCTCGACCTCGAGGGCGAGGTCCGCGTCGCCGAGATGGGCTCGATCGTCGCGGCGCTCGACCCGGACGTCCCGGCGATCGTCGCCGGCGACCTCAACTCCACCGACCGGTCGATGCCGTACCGTCGCCTGGCCGGCGCCGGCTTCACCGACCCACAGCGCGACGCGGGGCACGGACCGGGGTTCACGTGGCCCGCCGACGACGGTCCCGGCGCGTTCCTCCGTATCGACTGGATGCTCGTCCGCGACCTCCGTGCGGTGGAGGCGTGGGTGGGCCCGGCGCGCGGCTCCGACCACCGACCGGTGATCGCGGACCTCGCCTTCACCGTCGGCCCCGACCGCCCCGACGACGTCGCACCGGAGGGATGACGGACGGATGGAGTTCCCCGAACGGCTGCGGGACGAGCGCTACTGCTACCTGTCGACCCAGATGCGGGTCACGGGTCGCCGTCACACGGCCGAGCTGTGGTTCATCCCGCACGAGGGCGGGGTGTTCCTGATGTCGGGGTCCGGCGGGCTCACGCAGTGGTGCCTGAACCTGCAGGCGGAGGAGCAGGGCGTGGTGCGCATCGGTGACGCCTCGTGGCTCGCCCGATCGACGTTCCTCACCGAGGAGGACCCGGACCGCGACACCGTGCTGCGCGCCTTCCACGACAAGTACGACCCCGAGGGCAAGGACCGGCTCGACCCGTGGCGCCGCAACGCGACGGTGGTGGAGATGGTGTTCACGCGACAGGTGTGAGACGTCCCGGACCCCTCGCCGGCGCTCCCGGGGCCGACGCTGGCGTCACTCCGGCGGGAACGTGGGGTGCTCGGGCACGACCCGCGAGCTCAGGATGTCGACGACGTCGACCTCGACCTGACCGGCCCGGCGGGTCCGCACGGTGAGGACGTCTCGGTCGTCCCAGGCCACGAGGCGGCCCACGACGTCGCTGGGTCGCACGCCCCGCTCCTCGTCCTCGATCCAGCGGCGGATCGACACGCGTGAGCCGACGTCGTCGCGGGTGAGCTGGTGGCGGTACCGGGCGCGCATGTCTTCCCCGCTCGTCTGCGGCGGCGAGGGTAGGGCCGGCGCGGAGGTGGCCGGCACCGCTCCCCGACGGCCGGTCGGGCCGCGGGGCTTCGCGGTGACCCGGGGAGGCTCTAACGTGTGTCCCTGGAGGCGGCACGCCCCCCGCCCACCGTGACCGAGGAGGCCCCTGTGACGTACACGATCGCCGAGCCCTGCATCGACGTGAAGGACAAGGCCTGCATCGAGGAGTGCCCGGTCGACTGCATCTACGAGGGGCCGCGCATGCTCTACATCCACCCCGAGGAGTGCATCGACTGCGGCGCCTGCGAGCCGGTCTGCCCGGTCGAGGCCATCTTCTACGAGGACGACGTCCCGGACGAGTGGCAGGAGTTCACGCCCATCAACGCCGAGTGGTTCACCGACGAGGTCACGGGGCTGGGATCGCCGGGCGGCTACGCCACCGTGGGGGCCGTGGACAAGGACCACCCGAAGATCGCGGCCTGGGAGGCCTGACCCAACCGGGCGAAGCGCCCACGCCCGGCGCGTGCATGATGCGGGGACGGCCTCCGGCATCCTCTATCCTGGCGCCCTCAGGACCGGCCGCCGGGCCCGTCCTCGCCGGGACGAGGTGCACCAGAGATGACCTACGTGATCGCCGAGCCGTGTGTCGACGTCAAGGACCAGGCGTGCGTCGAGGAGTGCCCGGTCGACTGCATCTACGAGGGTGACCGCACGCTCTACATCCACCCCGGTGAGTGCATCGACTGCGCCGCGTGCGAGCCGGCGTGCCCCGTCGAGGCCATCTTCTACGAGGACGACCTCCCCGAGGAGTGGGCGGCGTTCAAGCCCATCAACGCCGAGTACTTCGGCGCGGAGGTGACGGGGCTCGGGGACCCGGGTGGGGCCTCGACCGTCGGGGCGTCGCGCGTCGACCACCCCAAGATCGCGACCTACCAGGTCCCCTAGAGCCCGTCAGGGCCGACGGCGCTAGGCCGCGGCCCCGTCGTCGGCGCAGTACAGCTGCTCGTCGTGCTCGATGCAGTCGCGGCCATCGACCTCCTCGACGGAGACGCCGTACCCGATCGCGCCGCCGAGCAGCAGCCCGAGCAGGACGGCCGCTCCGATCATCGACCAGATGAAGACCTGGGTCGAGTTGGACAGGCCCTCGTACTCGCGCTTGACCTGTTCGGTGTCCTCTCTGAAGTTCGCCACGTCGCGTCCTCTCCGTGGTGGCTCGCGGTGGGGGACCTCAGGCGAAGATGATGATGAGGATGATGATCAGGAGCAGGGTTCCGAGTCCGATGTACACGTGCGTGCCTCTCTGTCGATGGGTGAACCGGCCGTGACCGGCACGAACACACGGTAAGCACGGCTGCGACCCCCGTGGGTCGCCACCCCCCGGCCTTCCGGCGGTGTGGGCCGCGTGCCTGGCCGGAAGACCGTGGGCCGGGCGCCGGGCACATGGCGCCGGGCGTCGCCGGCGCCTCCGGTCAGGCATCGACCTCCTGGAGGCCGGGTGGGAGCTCGCCCTGGATGCTCTGCCACACGTCGGCGGCGGACCGGCGGGCGACCAGCCGGGCGACACCGGCGATCACGCCGACGAGCACGGTCCACCCGAGGGCCTCGCCCCAGGAGGTGGCCGGGTCGGCGGGGTTGGTCGGCGGGTCGCCGCCGGCGCTCCGCTTCCAGCCGGCCGTCGCGACGTTCCTCGCGGCGACCGCGGCCAGGATGCTGGCGCCGGTGGCCAGCGCCTTCCACAGCAGCTCGTCCTTGTCTGGCACGTGCGATCCTCTCGGTCGTCCGCGACCGTAGGGTGACGCCGCGCACCCGTCCGGCCCACGGCCCGGTCCGCCGGTCACCCGGCGGCCACGGACGCCCTCAGACGGTGGGGAGCAGGGCCGGCCGTCGGGCGCCCTCGGGGAGGACGTCGGCCGGCCAGCGCTGCCGGGACTTCCTCGACAGCGCCGTGAGGAGCTTCATCGCCACGGCGTCGTCCTCGCCGGGGCGCGCCTCCACCAGGCCGGCGTCGATGACCCCGCGCATCCACTCCTCGCCGCGCTCGGTGCGGACGATGGTGAGCGTCCAGTCGTCGTCGGCGCCGATGCCCCCGGTGGAGATGTCGGCGTGCTGGGCCGCGAAGTCGGGACACAGCTGGCAGCCGGGGCGGGTGTGTGGGTGGAGCTCCTTCAGGGGGATCTCGTGGAACGCACCGTCCCGCGTCCAGACCATGTAGCGGCCCTTGACGTTGATCTTGGTGACGTCCTCCATCGCGATGCCGTGCTCGGCGAGGACCTGTTCCTGCCCCTCGTAGGTGAAGGTCTTCGAGCACAGCAGCCCGATCGTCAGCGCGACCTTGCGCTTGTACTTGTTGATGCCGTAGGCGGAGACCGTGCCGTTGATCGACGCCATGCAGCTCATCCCGACGAGGGCGATCTGGCGCAGCCGGTCGTCGTCGGCCTCGGCCATCGCGAGCGGGTTGGCCGAGTACGTGTAGCGGGAGCCGGCGGTCGCGAGCACGTCCTCGCGGTTGCGGGCGAGGAAGGGCGCCGCGTCGAAGGGACCGCGGTCCTCGACGATCCGGCTGGTGAGCGCACCGTCGATCCGCTCGGTGTCGAAGCCCCAGCACAGCAGCGCCGACACCAGCCCGCCGTCCTGCCCGCCCTCGTGCACGCCCGCATCGGTCGCGCGCGTGAGCAGGATGGATCGCGCGATGCCGTAGACCTCGTCCTCGCGACGCACGCGTCCGAAGAGCTCGACGTCGAGGTCGGACTCCCAGTCGCGGAACCGGGGGCACGCGCGGGTGCAGATGTCGCATCCGCGGTCGCCGATGACGCACTGGTCGTGACCCATCCCCTCGCCCTGCTGGAAGGGGATGAAGTCGTCGGTGTAGCCGAGGACGTCGGTCGGACAGGCCATCACACAGGCGGCACAGCCGGTGCAGAGCCCGGTGTCGACCACCTCGTGGTACAGCTCGCGCCAGTGGACCTCACCCATCGCCGCCTCCGGACGCGTCGGGGAACGACGCGAGCAGGGCGCTGATGTCGTCCTGGAGGCCGGTGAGGACGGCCTCGGCGGACATCCCCCGCAGCCGCCGTTTCGTGCCCGCGTAGGCCGCCGGGGGGAGCGCGGCGAGCTCGGCCGCCTTCGCCTGCGCACGCGGCAGGACCTGGTCCAGGGCGACGAGCTCGTCGGCGTAGCCGACCTCGACGGCCTCCTCGGCCGGGATCTGCGCGCCCGGGAGGAGGAGGTCCTCGAGCCGGTCGGCGCGGACGTTGTGCCGGGCGAGCTCGATGCCGAAGTGGGGCATCTCGAAGTTGATGCGCGTCTCGGTCAGTCCCCACCAGTGCGGTCCCGCGGCGGCGACCGCGTGGTCGCAGGCCATGGCGAACATCGTCCCCGCCGCCAGGGCGTGGCCGGTGCAGGCCGCCACCGTCGGTCGCGGCTCGAGCCACACGCGCATGAGCGTGCGCCCGAAGGCGACCAGCAGGTCGGCCACGCCGTCACGGCCGGCGGTCGCCATGTACTTGACGTTCAGGCCGGCGCTGAAGATGTCCTCACGGCCCGCCAGGACGATGGCCCGGGCGTCGCCGGCGGCGTCGAAGGCCTCGGTGATGGCCGCGAACGCGTCCGTGTCGAGCGCGTTCTTCTTCCCGTCGTCCATGGTCAGGGTCAGGACCCCGTCCTCGGAGGTGGACCGGGTGATCTCCATCGGTGCTCCTGCGCTCGGACCGGCGCGTCGGAGCGTAGTGGGACGCGGAGGCGTCCTCCCGCGGTCGGCGGGAGGACGCCGCGACGGGTGTGGCCCTAGCGCTGGATGGCCGCGGGCGTCAGGAGCGCGCCCGGCCCGCGGAACGGGAGGTCGTCGGCGCCGAGGTCCTCGGAGGCGACCTCGGAGAGGGTCGCGATCGTCTCGGCGAGGTCGCGCTCACCCAGCACGGCCTGACCGTCGCGGGACAGGTGCGGCCCGAGGTAGTCCTCGACCTGCAACGACTCGCGCTTCGCCAGCGACCGCTCGACGACGGCCAGCACGCTCACCTGCGCCCCGAGGCGGGTGGGGTCCTCGACCAGCAGGTGCTCGCGGGGGAGGACCATCAGGAACCCGCGCTTGTCCACCGGGTGCTCGAGGCGGACCACCAGAGGCGCGCCCTCGGCGGTGGCGCCGCTCGCGCCGCCGGAGGTCATCGAGCCACCGTGGCCGCCGTTCCCGGCGCCACGCTGCAGCAGTGGGGCCGACAGCTCGAGGATCTCGGCGGCGTCCGAGGCGGCGTGCCGTTGCAGGGTGCCGCTGAGGACGATGGCCTTGCCGGCCTCGAGTTCGGCATCGGGGTCCGCGTCGAGGTCGATGAGGACGTCGCTGCCCTCCAGCGCCGCGATCGTCTCGTTCACGCGGCGGGTGCTGTCCTCGCGGGCGTGCTCCCCGTCCCCGGTCGCGTCGGTGCGGGCGGGCTCGCGGGCCGGGTCGAGCGTGGTCGTCGCCGCCGGCTCGTCGGCCGGGTGCACGTCCGCGGTCGCGGGCTGTCCGGCGGCGGAACCGTCGGGGTCACGTCGCAGGTCGCCCGGGCGGCCCCCGGCGTGGGCGCGCAGGTCGTCGAGCAGGGCGTCGTCGGTGTAGACGGGCCGCCGGACGGTCGCGGTCGGGCGCTCGACGGTGCGGTCGGTGTCCCGGCTGCGGAACGCCCGGACGAGCAGCCACAGGAGCAGCAGGAGCACCAGCGCTCCCACGACCAGCGCGACCTCCGTCTGGTTGCGTTCGATGAACTCGAGGACGTCGTTCATGGGGCGCTCCTGGTGCTCGGGCCGCGGGAACACGGCGGCGTGTCCCTGTCACGCTACGCCTCGCCGGCGTGCGGCGGCACGGTCGTCGGGCCGCCGGCACCCCGGCCCCCGCGCGTGCGGGCCGCCGGGACGGGGCGCGTACGGACCGCCGGCGGTGGACGACCGGGCGGGGCGTGTCCGTATCGTCGTACCCTCGCTCCCCGGAGGAGGCGCGGGTGGACGACGACGAGGGCCGGAGCGGCGACACGCCGGCGCCGGCCGTCCTGCACCGGCGGCCGCCGCTGACGTCGGACGAGCGTCGTCGCGCGCTCCTCGCCGGCCTGCTGCCCGTGCCCGTGGCGGCCCTGCTGCTGACGCCGTTCGCGCTGTGGGGGCCGGCGACGGCGGGCGACGTGGTCGGGGCCGCGATCGTGTACGGGGGGCTGCTCGGGCTCGCGGCCGGCTTCGTCTACGTCGACCGGGTCCACGGTCGCCAGTGCCCCCGGTGCGGCGCCCGTGCGGTCCGGGGATCGGGGACCTGCGGGACCTGCGGGTACGACCTCGAGCTCCGACCGCGGTACTCGTGCGACCAGCGGCACGCGATCTACCTCGACCCGGGTCTGTGCGAGTGCGGCCGCCGGCTCCAGCCGTTGCCGGTCGCGCGCGGCGTCGGGCGCGAGATCACCCTCATGCTCAAGATCGGGGCGTGGCTGCTCGCGTTCCTGCTCGGTATGGGGTTCCTGCTGCAGATGGCGGGCCCCGCCGGCGGCTGAGCCCGTCCGGACGCCGATCGCCCGCGTCGGACAGCGTGCCCCGTCCGACGACCGCCCGTCCACGGTGCGACGGCTCTTCTGGCTTGCGACATGACCGTTCGGGTGGGAGAGGCTCACAGAACCGTCCCGCCAGACGGTTCCCATGCTGGCGGACGCCGCGGGGGGTGAGGTCAGTGTGCCGCGAGGATGGCTGCGGCGGTCCGTCGGGCGAGGGCCATGCAGGTGAGCATCGGGTTGGACCCCACCGCGGTCGGGAAGGCGCTGGTGTCGCCGATCCAGACGCCGGGCGTGTCGTGCAGCTGGCCCCCGGGGTCGGCCACGGTGGTGACCCGGTCAGTGCCCATGCGCGCCGTCCCCATCTGGTGGGCGCTGAACAGCGGTCGGCCGCCGGCGCCGTCGGGCAGCGCGCAGAGCCGGTCGCGGTAGTCGTCGAGGTCGTCCCCGCGACGCCACACCCGCCGCTCCGGATGCAGGTCGAGGATGGCGTCGGCGCCGGCGGCCACGTGCAGGTCGAGCAGCGTGCCGAGTGCGTGCCTGCGGACCTGCGCGTCGATCACGTCGACGAGGGGATAGCGCACGACGCCGTGGCCGCGGTCGTCGAGGGTGACGGTCCCGCCACCGTGGTCGCGGGTGACCGCGATGAAGGTCGACAGGTGCGCGGCCCGGCCCATGATGAGCTTGTGGTCGCGTCCCGACCGCCACGGCACCGTGGCCGCGGACAACCCGGCGTGCACGTGGGGCGTCTCGACGAGGTAGCCGTGCCCGGCGACGACGTCCCGGTGCTCGTCCACGATGCAGGTCTGCGGGGGTCCCCACCAGCCCTGCTGCGGCTCGGCGTAGAACCCCGCGAGGTTCGGCACGGGGTGCAGGCGCAGGTGGCGACCCACGGCCGGTCCTCCGATGCGGGACCGCAGGAGGATCGCGGGCGTCTCGAGCGCACCGGCCGCGACGACGACCCTCGGGGCGCGGACGTGCACCGGCGTGCGGGTCCCGTCCGCCTGGAGACGCTCGGCCTCGACGCCCGCGGCCCGACCGCCCGCGGTCGTCACGCGCAGGACCTCGGCGCGGGTGAGCACGCGCGCCCCCGCGGCCACCGCATCGGGCAGGTAGGTCTTGAGCGTGCCCTGCTTGCTGCCGGTGCGGTCGCCGTAGC
>JAHWJY010000095.1 GCA_019348135.1 Actinomycetota bacterium | reverse complement strand
GCGCCGGCGGCCGAGGCCGCGCCGGAGGAGTCGCCCCCCGAGGGCGCGTCCGAGGGCGCGTCCGAGGAGTCCACGCCGGCCGAGGACGCCCCGACCGAGGGCTGAGCCCCGGTCGCCGTCCGACGCCCCACCCGTTGCACACGTTGCGAGGAGGAGCCGCCATGGCTCAGATCACCGCTGCCGACGTCAAGAAGCTCCGTGAGCTGACCGACGCGCCCATGATGGCCTGCAAGAAGGCCCTCGAGGACGCGGACGGCGACCTGCAGAAGGCCGCCGACCTCGTCCGCGAGCGCACCGGCGCCAAGATGGACGCGCGCGCCGGCGAGCGCACCGCCGCCGACGGCGCGGTCGTCGCCTACATGCACGCGCCCAACCCGGATCTGCCCGCGAAGGTCGGCGTCCTGCTGCAGCTGCACTGCGAGACCGACTTCGTCGCCAAGGGCGACAAGTTCCAGCAGCTCGCCCGCGACATCGCGATGCACATCGCCGCGATGAAGCCGCTCGTCGTCTCCGAGGACCAGGTCGACGCCGAGATGCTCGAGAAGGAGAAGGACTTCGCCCGCAAGGAGGCCGCGGAGTCCGGCAAGCCCGACAACATCGTCGAGCGGATCGTCGAGGGCAAGATCAAGAAGTTCTACGAGGAGGCGGTCCTGCTGAACCAGCCCTTCGTCAAGGACGACTCGAAGACCGTCGCGCAGCTCATCTCGGAGGTCCAGGGCGTGACGGGCGAGAAGATCGAGGTCGCCAAGTTCGTCCGCTTCCAGGTCGGTTAGCATCCGGTCGACCGCCCGAGGAGCCACGTTGAGCACGAGGAAGCCGCTGCGGCGCGTCCTGCTGAAGCTCTCGGGCGAGGCCTTCGCCGAGAAGGGTGGTTCCACGGGGGTCGACCCCGACATCGTCCAACAGGTCGCCCGCGAGATCGCGGAGCTCACCCAGAGCGAGGGCACCGAGGTCGGCGTCGTCGTCGGGGGCGGCAACATGGTGCGGGGCGCCCGCTTCGCCGAGCGCGGCATGGACCGCTCCACCGCCGACCACATGGGCATGCTCGGCACGGTGATCAACGCCCTCGCGCTGCAGGACGCCATCGAACGCGCCGGCGTGCAGACCCGGGTCCAGACGGCCATCTCGATGCAGGCGGTGGCCGAGCCGTACATCCGCCGCAAGGCGATGCGGCACCTCGAGAAGGGGCGGGTCGTCATCTTCGCCGCCGGTCTCGGGGCTCCGTACTTCACGACCGACACGACGGCGGCCCAGCGGGCGCTCGAGATCGACGCGCAGGCCATCCTCAAGGGCACCCAGGTCGACGGGGTCTACGACGCCGACCCGAACCAGCACCCGGGGGCGAGGCGCTACGACGAGATCGACTTCCTGTCGGTGCTGAACCAGGACCTCGGGGTCATGGACGCGACCGCCATCTCCCTCTGCCGCGACAACGACCTGCCGATCGTCGTCTTCCGGCTCCTCGAGGAGGGCAACATCCGCCGCGTCGTCCGCGGCGAAGCCGTCGGCACACTGGTCACGACCGGGCACTGAGCCCGGGTGGCCGGCCACCCCTGACCGCCACGCAGGATCGCGACAAAGGCATGGACATGAGCCTCGACGACGCCATCACCGACGCCGAGCTGCGCATGGACGCGGCCGTGGAGAAGGTGAGCGAGGACTTCGCGACCATCCGCACCGGTCGCGCGAACCCGCAGATCCTCAACAAGATCACGGTCGAGTACTACGGCGCCCCGACCCCGCTGCAGCAGCTCGCCAACTTCTCCGTGCCCGAGCCGCGCATGCTCATCGTCAACCCGTTCGACAAGTCGAGCGTCGAGGCCATCGAGAAGGCCATCCGCGAGTCCGGCCTCGGCCTCAACCCGGCCACGGACGGCGCGATGATCCGGTGCGTCTTCCCCGAGCTCACCCAGGAGCGCCGGCGCGACTTCATCAAGCTCGCCAAGGAGCACGCCGAGCAGGGCAAGGTCGCCGTCCGCAACATCCGCCGGCAGGCGCGGGACGCGATGCAGAAGCTCGAGGACGACGGCGAGGTCGGCCAGGACGAGCACGAGCGCTACCAGAAGCAGCTCGAGGAGCTGACCTCGCGCCACGTCGCGCGGATCGACAAGCTGCTCGAGCAGAAGGAGCAGGACCTCCTCGAGGTCTGACGTGGTCTCCCGCCGCGCCGAGCCGCGAGCAGCCGAGGACGCGGACGCCCCCGCGGGCGGCCGCAACCTCCCCATCGCCGTCGCGAGCGGGGTGCTGCTGGCTGCGGTGATGATCGGGTCGATCCTCTGGCACCCGGCCGCGTTCACCCTGCTCGTCGCGGTGCTGTGCCTGATCGCGGTCGTCGAGGTCGGGCAGGTGCTGCGGGCGCGCGGCATCCCGATCGCCGTGCCGGTGCTGCTGGTGGCCACGGTGGTGCTGCTCTTCGGCGCGTACCGCGGGGGCGCGCCGGGGCAGGTGATCGGCGTGCTCACCCTCTTCCTCGGTGCCGTGGCCTGGGAGCTCGCCGACGGCGCCCGGCGCGACGTCGTCCGGTCGCTGTCGTCGACGCTCCTGATCGGCCTGTGGGTGCCGTTCCTCGCGACGTACGGCGTGCTGCTCGTCCACCGGCCCGTGGACGGGCCGGCAGCGACCCTGGCGGTCCTGGGTGGCGCGATCTTCACCGACATCGGCGGCTACTTCGTGGGCACGCGGTTCGGCCGGCACAAGGTCGCCCCGAGCGTCAGCCCCGCGAAGTCGTGGGAGGGGCTGATCGGCGGGTTGGTCCTGTCCGGCCTCGTCGGGGCGCTCATCCTGCCGCTCATGGGCGACCTGTTCGACGTGACGACCGCGATCCTCGTGCCGGTGCTGGCCGGGCTCGCCGCGTTCGTCGGCGACCTCACCGAGTCCATGGTCAAGCGCGACCTCGGGGTGAAGGACCTCGGTGCGCTGATCCCGGGGCACGGCGGGATCCTCGACCGCGTCGACGGCATCGTGTTCGCGCTGCCGGTCGGCTACTACGTGATCGAGGTGCTGCGGTGACCGCCCCGGGCGTCGAGCAGCCGCGCAGCGGACCTCGCGGTCCGGTCGATCCCTACACCCTCGACCGCGACGGGCTCGAGGCGCTCGTCGACGAGCTCGGCGAGCCGCGCTACCGCGCCGACCAGCTGCACGCCTGGCTGGTCAAGGGGGTCGACGACCCCGAGGAGATGACCGACCTGCCGAAGGAGCTCCGGGCGACGCTCGGTGAGCGCTTCGCGCCGGCGCGCCCCGAGCTCGTGGCCCACACGGTCGCCGACGGGGGGCGGACCCACAAGCTCCTGCTGCGGTTCCCCGATGGGGAGGCCATCGAGACCGTCCTCATGCTCTACCCCGACCGCGCCACGGTCTGCATCTCGACCCAGGCCGGATGTGCCATGGGCTGCCCCTTCTGCGCCACGGGCCAGGCCGGCTTCCGGCGCCAGCTCACCGCCGGCGAGGTCATCCGCCAGGTCATCGTCGCGGACGCCGCACTGCGCTCGGGCGACATCGGCGAGGAGCACCTCCCGGCGGGATCGCCCGACCACGTCACCAACGTGGTGTTCATGGGGATGGGGGAGCCGCTCGCCAACACCGAGGTGACCCTCGACACGGTCCGGTGGCTGCACGACCCCGACGGGTTCCGGCTCGGGGCCCGGCACATCACGGTGTCGACCGTGGGGCTGGTGCCGGGGATCCGGCGGCTGATCGAGCTCGACCTCCCGATCACGCTGGCCGTCAGCCTCCACGCCGGCAACGACCGGCTCCGCGACGAGCTCGTCCCCATCAACCGCACCCACCCGATCGCCGAGCTCGAGGAGGCCGTCCGGGACTACCGCGAGGCGACCAACCGTCGCGTCTCGATCGAGTGGTGCCTCATCGGCGACGTCAACGACGCCAGCTCCGACGCCGACGAGCTGGCACGGATCGCCCGTCGGCTGCGTGCGCACGTCAACGTCATCCCCATGAACCCCACCCCCGGCGTGCGGTGGAAGGAGCCGACCGCCGCGCGCGTCCGGGACTTCATGGCGCGACTCGAGGAGCGGGGCGCCAACGCGACCCTGCGCGACACGCGCGGACGTGACGCCGACGCGGCGTGCGGGCAGCTCCTGGCGAGCTACACGCTGAACGCCGGCCGTCGCCTCCCCGCCGCCGTGGGCGCCGCGGAGAGGGTCGATCAGATGCGCGGCGACGGGCCGGCGGCATGACCGACCCCGGAGCGCGCCGGCGGATCGTGCTCCTGGGCTCCACCGGGTCGATCGGCACCCAGGCGCTGGACGTCGTGCGCGCGCACCCGGAGCGGTTCGAGGTCGTCGCCCTCGCGGCCGGTCGCGACGTCCCCACGATCGCCGACCAGGCGCGTGAGTTCGGGGTCCGCCACCTCGCGCTCGCCGACCCCGACGCGGCGCGTGAGCTCCGCGCGGCGGTGCCGGACGCCGGGGTCCGCGACGGCGCCGACGCGGCCAGCGAGCTGGCGGCGCTCGACGCCGACGTCGTCCTGAACGGCATCACCGGCGCCCGGGGACTCGGACCGACGCTCGCGGCGCTCGGGGTCGGCACGCCGGTCGCGCTCGCGAACAAGGAGTCGCTGATCGTCGGGGGCGACCTCGTCGTGGCCGCGGCCGACCGCGCCGGCGGGCGCGAGCGGATGCTGATCCCGGTGGACAGCGAGCACTCGGCGCTCGCCCAGTGCCTCCGCGGCGGCCGTCGCAATGAGGTCGCGCGGCTCGTGCTCACCGCCAGCGGTGGCCCCTTCCGCGGTCGCGACCGGGGGTCGCTGCGTGACGTCGGACCGGTCGACGCGCTCGAGCATCCCACGTGGTCGATGGGGCCCGTCATCACGATCAACTCCGCGACGCTGCTCAACAAGGGGCTGGAGCTGATCGAGGCGCACGAGCTGTTCGACATCGGGTGGGACCGCCTGGACGTGGTCGTGCACCCGCAGTCGATCGTGCACTCCATGGTCGAGTTCGTCGACGGCTCGACGATCGCGCAGCTGTCCCCGCCCGACATGCGCCTGCCGATCCAGCTCGCGCTGGGCTGGCCGGACCGGCTGGAGGGGGCGTTCGCGGCCATGGACTGGAGCCGCCCCCAGGAGCTCACGTTCGAGCCCGTCGACCGCGACACCTTCCGCGCCCTGGGCCTCGCCGAGGAGGCCGGACGCCGGCGTGGGACGTACCCTGCGGTCCTCAACGCCGCCAACGAGGAGGCCGTCGCGGCGTTCCTGGCCGGCCGGTTGGGGTTCCTCGACATCGCCGAGCTCGTCGGCGACGTCCTGGCCGACCACGCATCCTCGGACCCGGTCGCGCCGAACGAGCTGCAGGACGTGCTCGACGCGGATGCGTGGGCGCGCACCCGGGCACACGAGCTGCTGGACGTGCGTTCGCCGTAGGCACCCCCTCCCTCCGACGACAGGAACGGTCAGATGTCCAGCGGTGTCGCGATCGCGATCTTCGTGGTCGGCATCCTCGGCGCGATCATGCTCCACGAGTGGGGCCACTTCTGGACCGCGCGCCGGTTCGGCATGCGCGCCGACCGGTTCTTCCTCGGGTTCGGACCCACGCTGTGGTCGACGCACCGGGGCGAGACCGAGTACGGGGTCAAGGCGCTCCCGCTCGGGGGGTTCGTACGCATCCGCGGGATGGCCGAGTCCGACCAGCGCCTCGGTCCCGTCGCGACCGACGTCCTCGCGCGCGACGTGGTCGCCGAGGAGCGCCGGAGGATCGCCGAGCTCGAGCAGCGTGACCTGCTCGAGGTGCCGGCCGTGCCGGAGCCGACCTGGCAGCGGCTGCGTGCCGAGCTCGCCGACCGCGGGACGCCCGCCGCCACCGCCGAGCGCGTGGTCGAGCGCACCCGCGCCACCGCCGGCGACGACGCGAGCGTCGACGAGGTCCGACAGGTCCTGACCGAGGTGCTCACGACCGAGGTGGCCGACACCGGGCGGCACGGGGACCTCCACCACCGTCTCCTCCGCGGCGACGAGGGCCGGTTCTTCGGCGACCGGCCGGCGTGGCAGCGCGCGATCGTGCTCGTCGCCGGCTCCACGATGCACTTCCTCATCGCGATCGGGCTGCTCTTCGTGTCCTTCGCGCTCCTCCCGCAGCAGGTCCCGTCGCCGGTCGTCGCCGGTTTCACCGAGGACTCCGTCGGCGCCGAGCAGGGGCTCCAGGAGGGCGACCGCATCCTGTCCGTGGCGGACGTGGCCAGCGAGGACTTCGCGTCCATCCGCGAGGTCATCCGCGCCAACCCGGACCGCCCGGTCCCGGTCGTCCTCGAGCGCGGCGACGAGCTGGTCGAGCTCACCGTCACCCCGGCGGCGGCCGAGGACCCCGAGACGGGCGAGACCGTCGGACAGCTCGGCTTCTTCCCGGGCATCGAGGAGGAACGGCTGCCGCTCGGCGACGCGCTCTACGAGACCTTCGTCGGCGAGATGTCCTTCACCGCGTTCACCGTCGGGACGGTGGAGTCCATGGGGCGCGTCTTCGGGCCCGAGGGCATCGGGGCGATCTTCGCCCAGGTCGGGGGCTCGCAGGAGCGCGATCCCGCCGGCGCGGTATCCCTGCCGGGGGTCGTCGGACTCGCCGGGGAGGGCACCGCCCTGTTCGGGCCGGTGTTCCTGCTGCTGATCCTCGCGAACATCAACATCTTCATCGGGATCTTCAACCTGCTGCCCCTGCCCCCGCTCGACGGGGGACACCTCGCCGTCCTCGGGATCGAACGCGGGGTCAACGGGGTGCGGCGGCGGATGGGTCGTCCCGCCGACTTCACGGTCGACCCGCGGGCCGTGGCGGCCGTCGCGGTCCCGGTGATCGTGATCATCGGCACCGTCAGCCTGGCGCTGGTGTGGCTGGACATCACCAACCCCATCCGCCTGCAGTAGCGCGGGCGCGTCAGCCGGGTGAGGCCGTCCCGCTGCTCAGCCCGCCGGGGGCTCCGGGTCCCGGGCCCGGCGCTGGGGCAGCACCAGGCGGGCCCGCAGGCCCCCGGCGTCGCTCTGCTCCAGCTGGAGCTCGCCGCCGTGGCGGGCCACCGCGGCGCGCGTGAGGGCGAGCCCCACCCCCTCCAGCGGCGCGGCGCCCTCGCGGGGCACGAGGCCGAGGGCCGCGTCGCGCCGTGCCGGCGGGATGCCGTGCCCGTCGTCGTCGACCAGGATGGCCCAGCCGGCGGCCGCGGGGCGGGCCGAGATCTCCACCGTCGCCGAGCCCGGGTGGTGCTCGACGGCGTTGCGTACGAGCGCCGCGAGCGCCCGCTGCAGGGTGCGCCGGTCGCTCCGTAGCGTCGGCAGCGTCCCGGTGGTCGTCACGACCGCCCCGCGGTCGGCGATCAGCACCGCGAGGTCGGCGCGGACCTCGTCCACCAGCGCGGCGAGGTCGACCTCGTCCGGGGGGACCACGCGCGAGGCCTCGCGCGCGTCGGTGACGATCGCGACGAGGACCGCGATGGCGTTGGCGGTCGACGACAGGATGCGCTCGGCGAAGGACCGGCCTTCGTCCGTGAGTCCGGGGTCGTCGATGAGCAGCTCCGCGTACCCCTGCGCGGTCCCGATCGGGTTCTTGAGGTCGTGCGAGACGCGCGAGACGAAGCGTTCGGTCGCGACCACGGCGTCCGCCAGGCGCGCCTCGACCCGGTGGAGCTCCGCGCGGTCGACCAGCTGCACCAGGCTGCCGTCGCCCCACGGGGTCACGATCGCGTCCGCGATGCCACCCCCGGGCAGCTGTGCCCGCAGGCTCATCGCGCTACGGGCCGCGAGGACCGCCGGCACGTCGAGCCGGGGCTCGTCCAGCACCTCCGCGAACGCGGGCGGCGGCTCGCCCAGCAGGGCCGCCATCGCCGCGTTCCGCGCCGCCCACTGCCCGGACCGGTCGAGGAGGCCGGTCGGGAGCGGCGACGCGAGCAGGCCGGCGGGGAGCCCTCCGTCCGGCCCGCCCGTCGTCCCCGCCGTCACGCTCGTCCCCTGATCACGTCTCCCGAGCCTAGACCGTGGCAGGGGTACCCTCGTCCCCGTGCCCGGCCGTCCCCCGGTTCCCCGGCTCCCCGAAGGCGAGCTCCCGTGCCGACCTCCCTGCCCCTCGTCACCCCGGCCCCGCCGGCCGCCGTCCCGGTCTCCGGTCCCGAGCGTCGGCCCACCCGGCCGATCACGGTCGGGCCGGTCCCCGTCGGCGGCGGGGCGCCCATCTCGGTGCAGACCATGACGGTCACACCGACGCACGAGGTGGACGCGACCCTGCAGGCGATCGCGATGGTCCAGGCGGCCGGCGCGGACCTGGTGCGCGTCGCCGTCCCGCGCCGCGAGGACGCCGAGGCGCTCGCGGCGATCGTCGAGCACTCACGGATCCCCGTGATCGCCGACATCCACTTCCAGTGGAAGTACGCCGTCGCGGCCATCGAGGCCGGGTGCGCCGGCGTGCGCATCAACCCCGGCAACATCAAGAAGCACGACAAGGTCAAGCTCATCGGCGACCTCGCCAGGGACGCCGGCTGCGCCATCCGCATCGGGGTCAACGGCGGCTCGCTCGAGGACGCGATCCTCGCGGAGTTCGGCGGTCCCACCCCCGAGGCGATGGTCGAGTCGGCCCTGCGCGAGGTGCGCCTCCTCGAGGACGCCGACTTCTACAACACGAAGATCTCGGTCAAGCACTCCGACCCGTGGATCATGATCCAGACCTACCGGCTCCTCGCCGAGCGCACCGACTACCCGCTCCACCTCGGCGTCACGGAGGCGGGGCCGAAGTACACGGGCTCGCTCAAGTCGGCCGTCGGGCTCGGCACGCTCCTCGCCGAGGGCATCGGCGACACCATCCGCGTGTCGCTGTCGGCGGACCCGGTCGAGGAGGTCAAGGCCGGCATCGCGATCCTCGAGGCGCTGCACCTGCGCGAGCGCGGGCTCGACGTCGTGTCGTGCCCGTCGTGCGGCCGCGCGCAGGTCGACGTGTGGACGCTGGCCGAGAACGTGCAGAAGGGCCTCGACGGCCGCATCGACGTCCCGCTCCGCGTCGCCGTCATGGGCTGCGTCGTCAACGGCCCCGGCGAGGCGCGCGAGGCCGACATCGGCGTCGCGGCCGGCAACGGCAAGGGCCAGATCTTCCGCC
>JAHWJY010000261.1 GCA_019348135.1 Actinomycetota bacterium | reverse complement strand
CACGTCTACTTCACCTCCAAGGTGCGCGACGTCGTGTGGGACCACGACATCGAGGCCGACACGATCACGCTCCTGTACGAGGCCGCCGAGTGGGGCGAGGACGCGCCGCTGTCGGGCGTCGACAACATCCTCGTCTCGCGCTCGGGCGACCTGTTCGTCTGCGAGGACGGCGGCAACATGGAGCTCGTCCTCATCGCCGCGGACACCCGTGACGTCGCACCGTTCGCGCGGCTGCCCGGCCATCCCGCCGACGTGACGGAGATCGCGGGCCCGGGCTTCAGCCCCGACGGCACCCGCCTGTACTTCTCGTCACGCTCCTGGGGTCCCGAGGGACCGACCGCGCCCGGCATGACGTTCGAGGTGACCGGACCGTTCCGCACCACGCTCGCCTCGGAGCCGGTCCCCACGCCGTCCGAGACCATGGGCGGCGTCTCACCGAGGCCGGCGCCGACGGCACCGCCCGAGGCCGCCCCGCTGCCGGCCACCGGTGGCGGTCTGACGGTGGCCGGCCTGTCCGGGGTGGCCGCAGCGGCGGCGCTGTGGCGCGCTCGGACACGCCGGACCGACGAGGACGGCTGACAGGCGCGGGCCGGACGGGGTCACCCTGGTGGGACGTGTGCAGGGGATGTCCCGGTCGACGGCGAAGCCTCTCCGGTCCGCCCACCCGTCCCCCCGAGGTCCCCGTGCGTCTCCGTCTGCCCTCCACCCTGCTCGCCGGACTCGGCGTCGTCGCCGTCCTCGTCCCCGCCGGTCCCGCTGCCGCGCGGTTGCCGTCGGGGGAGGTGCTGTTCCCGACGGACGCCCTGACCGTGCCCGACGCGGGGCAGCTCACCGGCCGGCGGCTGGCGCTGCCGCTGCCGGACTGCGACACGTTCGTGTCCAGCTGCAACGAGCTGCGGCTGCTGAACGAGCTCGACGGCTTCGATCTCGACCCGCGCATCGCCGTCCGGCTCGAGGCCGACCCCGGTGATGTGGCGGCGGAGTTCACCGACGAGGTCCTCTACGTCGAACCGGTCGCCGGCGGGGACCGCATCGGGCTGAACCGGTTCGTCTACGACCCGGACGGGCGCGTGCTGTACGGCCACCCCGTCGAGCAGCTCGCCGACGGCACCCGCTACCGCGTCGTCTACGAAGCGCCGGGCGGCCGGTCGGAGGCGACCTTCACGACGATGAGCGCGACCCGCGTGCTGGCCCAGATGCGACGCCAGCTCGACGACGGCACCGCGTACGAGGCCGCCGGGATCCCCGCCGGCGACCGCGGCATCTCGTTCGAGCCCGAGGAGGGGCTGCGGACCGTCTTCGACGCCCCGGAGGTGCTCGAGATCGTCCGCTACAACCAGACGACGACCGCCTGCGAGGAGCTCACAGAGGAGACGGTGCTCGACACCGAGCTCGTGGGCTCGCGCTACTACGCCTTCGGCTCGTTCCGCTCGCCGTCGTGGCTCGACGACGACCGCACCATCCCGCACACGCCCACCCGGTCGGGCGCGCCCGCCGTGCTCGGCGCCGAGACCGTCGGGGTCACGATGATCGTCCCGGGTGGGCCGATGCCTGAGGGTGGATGGCCCGTCGCGATCTTCGGTCCGGGCATCACGCGGTCGAAGTACGACATCTTCCTCGCCGCCGACCTCAACGCCGCCCAGGGCATCGCGACGGTCGCGCTCGATCCGGCGGGTCACGCCTACGGGCCGTGCTCCGAGGTCGGCGTCTCCACCTTGTCCGGTGGCGGCGAGGTGCGGTTCACCGGGTTCGGTCGTGGCTTGGACCAGAACGGCGACGGCGAGATCACCAACCAGGAAGGCGTCTCGGCCCCGGTCGCTCCGCACCCGAAGTCGTCGATCGCGCTGCGCGACGGGTTGCGGCAGACCGCCGCCGACGTGATGGCGCTCGTCCGTGCGATCGGGCGCGGCGTGGACGTCGACGGTGACGGCACGACCGACCTCCGACCCGACGGGGTGAGCCTCTACGCACAGAGCCTCGGGGGCATCTACGGGACGATGGTGATGGGCGTCGATCCGCAGGTGGAGGTCGCCGCGCTGAACGTCCCGGGCGGCCCGATCCTCGACATCGCCCGCCTGTCGCCGGTGTTCCGCGACGAGGTCCGCAAGGCGCTCGAGCACCGCGTGCCGTGTCTGCTGAACGGCGGGCGCAACCGGTTCGAGGAGTCGCTGCCGCTGTACCTCGAGGAGCCCGTGACCGAACCGGTCGAGGGCGCGCTGCCGATCCAGGAGACCTTCGCCCGCACGAACTGGCTGAACCGTCCGGGCAGCCCCGAGACGTTCGCACCACTGCTGCGGCAGCGCCCGCTCGGCGACTCGGTCGAGAAGCACGTCATCTACCAGTTCGCCTACGGCGACCAGACCGTCCCGAACCCGACCAGCGCCACGATCGCCCGTGCCGGCGATCTGTTCGATCTCGTGAGCGTCTACCGCAACGACCGGACCGCGACCGCCGGCACGAACCCGCACGGCTTCCTCCTCGACCCGCGCGTCCAGGGCCGCAACCAGGGCCAGCAGCAGGTGGTGTCCTTCCTCGACTCCGGAGGGACCGAGGTGATCGACCCCGACGGTCCCGCGCCCACGTGGGAGGTCCCGGTCGTGGACCCGGCGTCGCTCGAGACGCTGAACTACTCCGAGGACCTCTACGCCGAGCCGGAGCCGGCGCCAGCGGGCTGTGGTGTGGCGGGCGCCGAGGTCGCGCGGCCGGCGCCGGCGGACGATGCGGGCGGCGAGACGCTGCCGGCGACCGGTGGCGGCGCGGCGAGCCTGGTCGGCGTGGCCGCCCTCGCCGGCGCGGCGCTGCTCCCCCGTCGCAGTCGCTGACCGCGCGCGGCCCCGCTTCCCGGTTTGCCGACCCCGGGGACGGGTGGGTACCGTCTGACCCATCGACGCGGGGTGGAGCAGTTCGGTCAGCTCGCCGGGCTCATAACCCGGAGGT
>JAHWJY010000260.1 GCA_019348135.1 Actinomycetota bacterium | reverse complement strand
GCGGAGCAGGCCTACACGTCGAAGCGCTGGCAGGAGTCGAACTGGCTGCAGGCGCTCGAGGGGGGCATCGACTCCAGCCACGTGACGTGGCTGCACTCGGCCGGGCTGGACCACGATCCGCTGTTCAAGGGAGCCAAGGGCAACCAGTACAACAAGGGCGACCTCAAGCCGCACTTCGAGGTCGTCGAGTCCGACGGCGGGCTCTTCATCGGGGCGCGGCGCAACGCCGACGACGACCACTACTACTGGCGGATCACCCCCTGGGTCATGCCGAGCTTCACGATGGTGCCGCCGCGCGGCGACCATCCCATGCACGGTCACTTCTGGATCCCCGTCGACGACGAGAACTGCTGGGTGTTCACGTTCGACTACCACCCGGTCCGGGCGCTCACGCCGGACGAGCTGCAGGCGATGAAGGACGGCTTCGGCGTCCACAACGAGTACGTGCCCGGCACGTACCGTCCGCTGCAGAACAAGGACAACGACTACCTGATGGATCGCGACGCCCAACGACGCGGCGAGACGTTCTCGGGGGTCAAGGGCATCGCGATGCAGGACGCGTCGTTGCAGGAGAGCATGGGGCCCATCGTCGACCGGACGAAGGAGCGGCTCGTGTCCACGGACAGCGGCATCATCAAGGCGCGGCTGAAGCTGCGGAAGGCGGCCGAGGAGCTCCGCGACGAGGGGATCGCCCCGCCGGGCCTCGACCCCGACCACCAACGGGTGCGCTCGGTGGCGATCGTGCTCCCGCGCGACGAGGACTTCATCGACGCCGCCGGCGACGCCCTCTCGGCGACCCCCGGCGTGCCGCAGACCTCGGTCTGACGGTGGTCGACCACCCGACGATGCTGCACGGGTGCGCAGCCGCGTCGACGTCCCGCGAGGCGAGCTTCCGCATCCAGAAGCCCGTCGACACCCACCGTGCCGCACGCGTCATCGCGCTCGACGAGGCGGCCGCGCGGGTGACCTCCGAGCTCGCCCGGCACCCCTGGCAGGGCGCACGGTTCCTCACCTGCCACGATGCGACCCAGACGTCGGGGAACGGCCGGCGACCCGACCCCGTCCTCCTGGCGGTCGACGGCACGCCCGTCCGGCTCAGCGAGACGCTGGTCGACGCGGACGTGGTCGTCATGATCGCGACCGGGGACGACGGCGCGGCCCTCGCCGCGGTCATCGGCGAGACCTGCGACGAGCGCCGGATCATGACGGCCGCCCTCGTCATCGACAGCGAGCGGCGGTCGCGGGCCGCCGCCGCGGCGCTCCGGCCCTACGCCCAGGTGCTGCTCGTGTCCGACGACGCGAGCGACGTCGTCGACCTGCTGTCCGCGCTCCGGGTCTGACCTCCCCCCGACCGATCGGTACGCACGTGGACGAGAAGGTGACGCTCCCGCAGCTGCAGCGGATGAAGGACGACGGTCGCAAGATCGTCGGCGTCGTGGCGTGGGACACCCAGATCGCGCGCATCGTCGACCGTGCCGGCGTGGACCTCGTGTCCGTGGGGGACTCCGTCGGGGTCAACCTGTGGGGGCACGACAACCCGCTGGAGGTGACGATGGACGAGATGCTCGTCGTCGCCAAGGCCGTCCGGCGGGGCGTCGAGCGGGCGCTCGTCAGCGTCGACTTCCCGTACGGACCGCTGCAGGAGGGGACCGACGCCGCGGTCCGCGCGGCCATCCGCTTCGTGAAGGAAGCCGGTGTGGACCTCGTGAAGCTCGACGGGGCCGCGGACTTCCCCGAGGCCGTCACGGCGGTCGCGACCGCCGGCATCCCGGTCTTCGCCCAGTTCGGCGTCACGCCCCAGACCGCGCTCAAGTACGGCCTGGAGTACCGGGCGATGTCGTCCCCCGACGCGCAGGTGCCGCGGGAGATGACCGAGCAGCTCATCGCGGAGGCGCAGCGGCTCCAGGACGCCGGCGCGACGCTCCTCGACTTCACCAACTCGGGTCCCGTGGTCGGACCCGAGGTGGTGGCAGCCGTCTCCATCCCCGTCCTCGGCGGCTTCGGGGGCGGTCCGTGGCTCGATGGCCGCGTGCGGATGGCCCACGCCGCGATCGGGTACGCGGCCTCGCACCTCGACGCACCGCCGGAGACGTACGCGAACGTGGCCCGGACCACCTTCGATGCCATCTCGGCCTTCTCGGAGGACGTCCGCGCCGGCCGGCAGATCAAGGGCGGCACGAAGACGCGACCGAGCACCTGAGCCACACCGACGACGAGAGGGCGACCGCGTGAGCACCGTTCGCATCGACGGCATCGAGACCCGGTACGAGGTCGTCGGCGACGGACCGCCGTTGCTGATGTTCTCGCCGGGCGGGTTCAACTCGAGCCTCGAGAACTGGAGCTCGATGGGCGTCTACGGTCGACTGAAGCTCCTCGATCGGCTCCCCTCGCACTACACCTGCGTGCTGTTCGACCGGCGCGAGTCCGGTCGCTCCGGCGGACGCCTCGAGCGCCTCACCTGGGACCACTACGTCACGCAGGGCATGGGGCTGCTGGACCACCTCGACATCGGCACGGCCCACCTCATGGGCGGCTGTGTCGGTTGCTCGGCCGTCCTCGCCTGCGGCGTGGCGCGGCCGGAGCGGGTCTCCAGCATGGTGCTGTTCTGGCCGGCCGGCGGCGCGCACTACCGCCGCAAGCAGCACGCCCGCATCGAGCAGCACCTCGCCTTCGTGGCCGCCGAGGGGCTCGGCGCCGTGGTCGAGCTCGCCCGGGCCGGCGACGCGGGCTTCTCGGAGGACCCACGGGTCGGGCCGTGGGTGACCGTGATCCGGAGCGACGACCGCTTCGCGGCTGCCTACGCCGGCACCGACGTGGTGCGCTACGACACGCTCCTGAGCGGCATGTCACGCGTGATGTTCGATCGCGACACGGTCCCGGGTGCGGAGCCCGAGGACCTCATGGTCCTCGACGTGCCGGCGCTCGTCATCCCCGGTCG
>JAHWJY010000094.1 GCA_019348135.1 Actinomycetota bacterium | reverse complement strand
CGCCGCCGACGAGGCCGACACCCGCCAGGCTGACGCCGAGGCGAAGGCCGCCGAGGGCCAGGCCAACGCGGACACCGAGGACGACGAGCTCGAGGGCGAGGAGGACGGCGACGACGCCGCCCGCCAGGACGCCGAGAACCGCCCGGAGGGCGCCGGCGCCCCCGAGACCGACGGCTGACCCGGATCCAGGACACCGCATCGACCCCGGCCTCCGTGCCGGGGTCGACGCGTTCCCGGGCTCCCGGACCCCGGGAGAGCCGAGCCGCCCTTCGCTCGGGACCGGTCGCCGGCGGTACGGTCCCCGCCACCGGCCGCCGGACCGGCATCGAAAGGGACGCATCGTGACCGCGAAGGCCAGTACCGACGACGGCTCGCGCGTCCAGCCGCTCGAGATGGCACCCCACTACTACGGGGGGCAGGCCGTCATCGAGGGCGTGATGATGCGCGGCGCCGACGTGTGGGCGGTCGCGGTCCGACGACCCTCCGACGAGATCCACATCGAGCGTCACGACGTCTCGGACTTCCCGGACCGGTACCCGATCTTCAAGAAGCCGCTCGTCCGGGGTGTCTACGCCCTCGGTGACGCGCTCTCGATCGGGATGAAGGCGCTCGGGATCTCGGCCGAGCAGTCGCTCGCCGAGGAGGAGGGCGACGACCTCCCGGGTGTCGCGATGGGCGCGTCCATGCTCGTGGCCCTGCTCGTCTTCGTGGGCATCTTCATCCTGCTCCCGTCGGCGGCGGTCAAGGGCGTCGACGCCGTCACGCCGGGTCAGCTCGGTGACGGCGCGCTGTTCCACCTCGTCGAGAGCGTCGTCCGGATCTTCGTCTTCCTCGGCTACCTGTCGCTCATCTCCCTGATCGCGGACATCCGCCGGGTGTTCCAGTACCACGGGGCCGAGCACAAGACGATCGCGGCGTGGGAGCACGGCGAGGTCCTGGAGCCCGAGACGGTCGACCGGTACTCGACCCTGCACGTCCGCTGCGGCACCAACTTCCTCATCATGGTGATGCTCCTGGCGCTCGTGGTCTACACGCTCGCCGGCGTGCTCGTCCCCGCACCCGAGGGCGGCTTCCTCGTCAAGCTCCTCTACCACGTGGCCCTCCGGGTGGTCCTGCTCCCGGTCGTGGCGGGCCTGGCCTACGAGTCGTTGCGGCTGGGCGCGTCCCGGGGCGACAACCCGCTCGTCAAGGCCCTGATGAAGCCGGGACTCTGGCTGCAGCTCATCACGACCAAGCAGCCGACCCGGGACCAGATCGAGGTCGCCATCCGCGCCTTCGAGGCGGTCGTCCCCGAGGAGCACCGCGTCGGCCGGATCCCGGACGACCTGCCGAGCGTGCTCGTCGGACCGGACGCCGAACAGGCCGCCGACCCCGTGGCGGCCGACCCGGTGCCGGGCGCGGGCGACCGGCGCGAGGGCGCCTAGCGGGGGTCCGACGCCCCCCGCCCGCGCCACGCCAGGACCCGCCATGTTCGACCGACTCCAGCAGCTCGAGGACCGCTACGACGAGCTCGAACGTCAGCTCGCCGACCCCGACGTGGTCGGGGACGGGGCGCGCTACACCGAGATCGCCAAGGAGCACGCGGCGCTCGCGGACACCGTGGCGGCGCTCCGTGAGCACCGGCAGGTGACCGCCGACCTCGCCGCCGCGCAGGAGATGGCGGCGGAGGGCTCCGGCGACGACGCCGCGATGATGCGGGCCGAGGCGGAGGAGCTCCGCACGCGTCGGGACGCCCTCGACGAGCGCTTGAAGTACCTGCTCCTCCCGCGCGACCCGAACGACGACAAGGACGTGATCGTCGAGGTCCGGGCGGCCGCCGGGGGCGACGAGGCCGGCCTGTTCGCCGGCGAGCTCCGCGACATGTACCTGAGCTACGCCCAGCGGCGCGGCTGGCGGACCGAGGTGATCTCCCAGTCGACCCAGGGCATCGGCGGCGTCAAGGAGTCCATCTTCGAGGTCAAGGGCCAGGGCGCGTACAAGATGCTGAAGCACGAGTCGGGGGTGCACCGCGTCCAGCGGGTGCCGGCGACGGAGTCGCAGGGACGGATCCACACCTCGACCGCCTCGGTCGCCGTGCTCCCGTTCGCCGAGGAGGTCGACGTCGACGTCGACCCGAACGACCTCCGCGTCGACGTCTTCCGGTCCTCCGGCCCCGGCGGCCAGTCCGTCAACACGACCGACTCCGCGGTGCGGATCACCCACCTGCCCACGGGACTGGTCGTGTCGTGCCAGGACGAGAAGTCCCAGCACCAGAACCGCGACAAGGCCATGCGCATCCTGCGGTCCCGCCTGCTCCAGGCCGAGCAGGAACGCACCGCCGCCGCGCGCGCGGACGTGCGCAAGGGCCAGATCGGCTCGGGTGACCGGTCGGAGAAGATCCGCACGTACAACTTCCCGCAGACGCGCATCACGGACCACCGCATCGGCCTGACGGTGCACAACCTCGCCGCCGTCATGGGTGGCGAGCTCGACGAGATCGTCGAGGCCCTCACGCAGGCCGAGCGCGAGGCCAAGCTCGCCGCGGAGACGGGAGGGGCGACGTGACCGTGCCGACCGCGCTCACGGCCGACGCGCTCGTGGCCCGCCACGCCGCCACGTTGGCGGCGGCCGGCGTCCCCACCCCCGGGGTGGACGCGCGCCTGCTCGTCCGGGCCGTCCTGGGCGGGACGCGCGACGGTGCCCTCGCCGGCGACGACCCGCGTCTCAGCGAGCTCGACCGCCTCGTCGCCGAGCGGTCGCGACGGATCCCGCTGCAGCTCGTCCTCGGTGCCACCTGGTTCCGACACCTGCGGCTCGTCTGCCGCCCCGGCGTGTTCATCCCGCGCCCCGAGACCGAGATCGTCGCGGGCGTCGCGATCGCCGCCGCCCGCGACGCGGGCCCGCGTCCCGTGGTGGTGGAGCCGTGCACCGGGACCGGCGCCATCGCGCTCGCGGTCGCCACCGAGGTCGCGGGTGCGCAGGTGCACGCCGGTGACGTCTCCGACGACGCCGTGGCGCTCGCCCGCGAGAACCTCGCCGCCGTCGAGGCGGGCGACGCCGACGTCGCCGGGCTCGCCGACGGGGCGCACGTGACGATCACCCCGTCGGACCTCCTGTCCGGGTTCCCGGAGGACCTGCGAGGGACCGTCGACGTGCTCGTCTCCAACCCGCCCTACCTCCCCGCCGGCGACCGTCCGACCTGGGAGCCGGAGGTGGCGGACCACGACCCGGACGCGGCGCTCGTGGGCGGGCGCGACGGGCACGAGGTCGTGGACGCCCTGCTCGCGCTCTCGGCCGAGTGGCTCCGCCCCGGCGGGACCGTCGTGCTCGAGATCGACGACCGCCGCGGGCCGGATGCGATCCGGGCGGCCGAGGCGGCCGGACTCACGGTCGCCGCCATCGTCCCGGACCTGACCGGCGCCGACCGCGCGGTCCGCGCCACCCGTCGAGAGGAGCGGCCGTGACCGACATCGTGGAGGTGCCCGTCGGCGACCACACCGAGGTCGTCGAGCTCGCCGCCGCGGCCCTGCGGCGCGGCGAGCTCGTCGTCCTCCCCACCGACACCCTGTACGCGGTGGTGGCCGACGCCTTCTCGCGGACCGGGACCCGGCGCCTGTTCGAGGTCAAGCGACGGTCCCGGCGCTTCCCCCTGTCGGTGCTCGTGCGGTCACCGAAGCAGCTCAACGGCCTGGTCACCACGGTGCCGGCGGCGGCGGAGCGCCTGATGGCCGCCTACTGGCCCGGACCGCTCACGATGGTGGTGGCGAACGACCCCAACCTCATGTGGGACCTCGGGGACAACGAGGGCACGGTCGCCGTCCGCATGCCGCTCGAGCAGGTGACCCTCGACGTCATCCGGGCGGTCGGCCCGCTGGCGGTGTCCACCGCGAACCTCTCCGGCCAGACCCCTGCCGGCGACGCGGCGACGGCACAGATGCAGCTCGGCGACGGCGCGTCGGTCTACCTGGACGCGGGCGCGCGCCGTCTCAGCCAGCCCTCGACGATCATCGACCTCACCCGCGCCGAGCCCCACGTGCTGCGTCAGGGCGCGGTCGACGGCGAGCAGGCGCTGGCCGTCGCCCGTGGGGAACTCGACCCGATCGCGGTCGACCTCGGCGACCCGGTGTCGCCGCCGGACGGCGCGGACGAGGCGTGAGCCGCGCCGGATCGGACGCCATCTGGGCGGAGGAGGGTGCGCCCGACCCCCGCCCCGGTGACCCCCACGCCGAGATCGTCGTCGTCTGCACCGCCAACATCTGCCGGTCCCCGCTCGCCGAGGCGATGCTGGTTCGTGCTGCGGCGGAGCGGTGCGGACCCGACGTGCCGCTGCACGTGTCCAGCTCGGGCGTGCACGGGCTCACCGGCGAGCCGGCGGCGCCGCTGTCGGCGGAGGAGGCGAGGGAGCGTGGGCTCGACCTGTCCCGGCACGTCGCCCGCGTCACCGACGAGCTCGGCGTCTGGCGTGCCGATCTCGTGCTGACGATGACCGAGACCCACCGCGGCCGGATCGTGCGGCTGCTCCCGTCGGCGTCGCGCTGGACGTTCACGATCCGCGAGTTCGCGCGGCTCACGTCGGCCCTGAAGCCGATCGAGGACGACCTGCCGCTGCGCGAGCGCGTCCGGTTCGTGACGCGGCTCGCGCACGGGGCCCGGGCGTACGTGGCTCGCCCGCCGGGGCGCGAGGACGTCTCCGACCCCTACGGCGGTCCCCGCGCCGGCTACGTCGAGATCGCGGACGAGCTCGAGGAGCTGGTCGCCCGGATCGCCCCCCAGCTCTTCGGCTGGCGCGCCGACGAGCCTCGCTGAGCGGCGGACCGACCGAGCCCCCCGGAGGCCCCCCGGACCGCCGTTCGGACGGCCCGGCGGTCGGCGCGCGGCCACGCCGTCGGACATCCTCGCTCCTGGCCGGAGCCCCGACCGTCCCCTCCGTGCCGGAGCTCCCCTTGCGCCTGCTCACCGCCCTCGAGGAGCGACTGGCCGCCCGCGGCGGTCGCGTCGGGGACGTGGCCGAGCACGCGCGGTCCGTCCGACGTCGGGCCGAGGAGGACCGCGTCGCCATCATCGCGGCCGGACTCGCGTTCTACGTGCTGCTCGCGCTCATCCCCGCGGTCGTCGCGACGGTGGCCGTCTACGCGTGGGTGCGCGACCCGGCGCAGCTCTACCGGCGGATCGAGTCCTGGACGCAGTCCTTCCCGGACGAGGTCCAGCGGCTCCTGGCCGGGCAGCTGATCGAGGTGGCCGGCATGAGCGGCACCTCCATGGGTGCCAGCCTCGCGGTCAGCATCCTGGCCACCTTCTGGGCGGCCTCCAAGGCCGCGCGTGCCGTGATGACGACGCTCAACGTCGCCTACGGCGTCGACGACGACCGGCACGCCGTCCGGCGCCGCGGCATCGCGGTCGCGGTCGCCACCGCCGTGATCATCCTCACCGTGGTCGCGCTCGCACTGGTCGACACCGGCGCCTCGACCGCGGGCAGCTGGTGGTCGACGGCGTCGTCGCTCCTCTTCTGGCCCGCCGTCGTCCTGGCCCAGGCGGCGATGTCGGCCCTGGCGTACCGCTACGCCCCCAACCGGCACGGGGAGACCTCCCACCGGGTGCTGCCGGGCACGGTCGTGTCCGCGCTCGTGTTCGTCGTCGCGACGGCGGCGCTCGCGGTGTACGTCGGGACGGCGGACATCGGGCGCGCGTACGGCTCGCTCGGTGCCTTCGTGGGTGGCGGGCTGTGGCTGCTCGCCATCTCGTGGGGGCTGCTCTTCGGTGGCTACGTCAACGTCGAGTTCGAGGCGCCGGACGGCGAGACGGGCGAGACACGCTCCCGGGTCCCCGCAGGGGTGGAGGGGTAGGCTCGTCGGGCGTCATCCGCCCACCTCCGCCTCCGGTCAGGAGCGAACCCGCATGTCCACCTTCTGGGGTCCCGACTTCGACGAGCTCCGTGCCACCGATCCCGAGGTGGCCGAGGGGCTCCTGACCGAGCTCGAGCGCCAGAAGAGCAAGCTGCAGCTGATCGCGAGCGAGAACTTCGCGTCGCCGGCGGTGATGGCCGCCCAGGGGTCGGTCCTCACGAACAAGTACGCCGAGGGGTACCCGGGCAAGCGCTACTACGGCGGCTGCGAGGAGGCCATCGACCCGCTCGAGCAGCTCGCGATCGACCGCGCCAAGCAGCTGTTCGGCGCCGACCACGCCAACGTCCAGCCGCACTCGGGTGCCTCGGCCAACATCGCCGCCTACTACGCCACCGTCGCGCCGGGGGACAAGGTCCTCGCGATGTCGCTGCCCCACGGCGGCCATCTCACCCACGGCATGAAGGTCAACTTCTCGGGCAAGTGGTTCGACGTCGCGAGCTACGGCGTGCGCGAGGACACCGAGACCATCGACATGGACCAGGTCCGGGAGGCCGCGCTCGAGCACCGGCCGAAGCTGATCATCGCCGGCTGGTCCGCGTACCCGCGCCAGCTCGACTTCGAGGCGTTCCGGTCGATCGCCGACGAGGTCGGCGCGACGCTGATGTGCGACGCCGCGCACTTCATCGGGCTCGTGGCCGGCGGGGTCCACCCCAGCCCCGTCCCGTACTGCGACATCGTCACGTTCACGACCCACAAGACCCTCCGCGGCCCGCGCGGCGCGATCATCCTCTGCAAGGACGACTGGGCCCAGCGGATCGACAAGGCCGTCTTCCCGGGCACTCAGGGCGGCCCGCTCGAGCACGTCGTCGCGGCCAAGGCGGTGGCGCTGAAGGAGGCCATGGACCCCGGCTTCAAGGAGTACAGCCAGCGCATCCTCGACGACGCCCGCGCGCTCGCGAGCGGCCTCCAGGACGAGGGCTACCGCATCACCTCGGGTGGTACGGACACGCACCTGTTCCTCGCGGACGTGACCGGCAAGGGCCTCACCGGGGCCGATGCCGAGCAGCGCTGCGACGACGCCGGCATCGTCCTCAACAAGAACGCCATCCCGTTCGACACCAACCCGCCGGCCGTGGCCTCCGGTATCCGTGCCGGCACGGCCACCGTCGCCACCCAGGGCATGGGCCCGGACGAGATGCGCCAGGTGGCCGCCCTCATCGCCCGCGCCCTGGAGGGCTCCGACGACGACCGGGCGGCCGTTCGGGGCGAGATCGGCGACCTCGTCGGGAAGTTCCCGGCCTACCGGTGATCGGCTTCCTGGCGGTCTTCCTGGCTGCGGCGGTCGCGACCGCCGTGACGACACCGCTCGTCATCCGCCTCGCGCACCGCCTGGGAGCCGTCGACCGTCCCGCCGACCCCCGCAAGGTCCACCGCGAGCCGGTGCCGACCCTGGGCGGGATCGGGATGCTCTTCGGCTTCCTGGCCGCGCTGGGCATGGCCGCCGCGATCCCGCAGTTCCGGGACGTGTTCGAGTCGACCTCCGAGCCGATCGGACTGCTCGTCGGCGTGCTGGTCATCGCGACCGTCGGGGTCATCGACGACCTACGGGGGCTGCCCCCCACGGTGAAGCTCGCCGGCCAGATCGTCGGCGCCCTCGCGCCCGTCCTGTTCGGTATCCAGATCGTCTACGCGTGGGTGCCGGGCCTCGACGTGATCGCCCTCGCCCCGGACCTCGGGATGCCGCTCACGATCCTGGCGATGCTCGCCATGATCAACGCCGTGAACCTCATCGACGGGCTCGACGGACTCGCCGCCGGCGTCTGCGCCATCGCGGCGGTCGCCTTCTTCGCGTTCTCCATGACCGCGGAGGCACGCGGCATCGCCGAGGCGGTCCCGACCGCCGCTCCGATCGCCGCCGCCGCCGTGGCGGGGATGTGCGTCGGCTTCCTGGTCCACAACTGGCACCCGGCGAAGATCTTCATGGGGGACACGGGCTCGATGATGCTCGGGTTGCTGCTCGCCTCCTCGGGGGTGGCCTACGTCGGGCGGTCGACGGCACCCAGCTACGCCGACTTCGCCGGGTCCATCCCCCTGCTCGTCCCGGCGCTCGTGCTGGCGATCCCGTTCGTCGACACGCTCTTCGCCGTGGCGCGCCGCGCCTACCGGCGCCAGCCCATCACGGTCGCCGACAAGGGCCACCTGCACCACCTGCTGATCGCCTTCGGGCACTCCCACCGTCGCGCCGTCCTCACGATGTACTACTGGTCGGCGCTCCTGGCGGCGGGGGCCATCGCGGTGTCCGTCGTGTCCGTGGAGCAGGTCATCGTGTGGGGGAGCGCAGCGGTCCTCGTGGGCGTCGCCATCACCCTCACGGGCATGCGGCGGGCCGCGGACGAGGCGGAGCCCGCGGTCCCGGGCGAGCGTCGCAGGATCGGTTGAGGAACGGTCGCCGCACGCCCCTGGTGTCCCTTTGGCGCATCCTGGGCGTGCTTGCTAGCGTGCCCGCCCCATGGCCAACCGAGATCAGAACTTCCGTCGCGAGCTGTGGCGGGACGCCGATACCGGCTGGACCATGACGGTCGAGCTCCTCACCGCCGTCGGCGTGTGGGGGGGTATCGGCTGGTTGCTCGATCGGTGGCTCGGCACCGGACCCTGGATCCTCGTCGCGGGACTCGTCCTCGGCGCGGTCCTCGGGACCTACGTGGTGTTCCTCCGGGCCGAACGGCAGGGCAAGGCCGAAGAAGCGAAACGCTCCCGCCTGTAGAACCCGGTGGGAACCGAGGTCCCGGACCACGGGACGATCCGACACGCACGCGCGGCCAGATGCTGCGCGCGACGATGACGAGGACCCAGGTGGCCGTCTCCGAGGTGCCCCTCCCGCGGGGCAACCCGACCGTCCCCCTCACCCGGGGGAGCGAGCGCACGATGGCCGAGGCCGCCGTGCGCGTCGGGGTGGTCGCGGCCGTGCCGGTCGTCGTCGCGGCGCTCGCCCTGCGGGGAGCCGCCGGTGCGCTGACGGCCCTCGGGGCCGTGCTGCTGGTCGTCGGCAACTTCTACGTCACCGGTCGCTCGCTCGACTGGGCCGCCCGGTTCGGTCCCACCGCGCTCCAGGCCACCGCGCTCGGCGGCTTCCTGGTCCGGCTGGTCCTCTTCGCCGCCGCCATCGTCGTCCTCCGTCCCGTCGACGCGATCGACGGACCCGTCCTGGCCATCAGCGCAGCCGTCGCGATGGTCGTCGTCCTCGCCTACGAGGTCCGCCTCGTGTCGTCGCACCGCGAGCTGTGGTTCGTCGACACCT
>JAHWJY010000093.1 GCA_019348135.1 Actinomycetota bacterium | reverse complement strand
CCACGACGCGGCCGCGGTCAGCGCCAACAGCACCGCCACGTCCCACCTCCTCGTCTCGTCGTCCGGACGGGCGAGCCTGCCAGACGCCGTCGGCGACCCCCACATCGGCCGCACGCCGGCGCACGGAGAGCGCGCCCCGACCGGGAGGTCGGGGCGCGGAGGGGCGGAGGGGATCCTCCCCCACGGTCGGTCGGAGGCCTCAGCCGACCTGCAGCTCGTCGCGGACGTCCTTGACGCCCGGGACCTTGCGCGTGAGGTCGATCAGCTTCTCCTCGGTCTGGGCGTCGCGGACCCGGCCCTTCAGCGCGACCACGCCGCCGTCGTGGACGGCGACGACCACGTCGAGCGCCCCCTCGGTGGTGCCGATGACCTGGCTCTGCACGCGCTGGCGCAGGGTGTGCGGATCGACGTCCTCGTCGGACCCGTTCACGGCGCCCTTGGCGGTCTCGATGACCTTGCCCTGGGCGACGCCGGCGGCGTACGACGCCTGCTGGGTGGCGGTGTCCTTGAGGTCGCGCGCCTGCGACCCGAGCTGCTGCTTCATCTCGGCGCGGCGACGGTTGCCCATCTGCGGGTCCATCAGGTACGCGACACCGGTCCCGACGCCGGCGCCGACGAGCATCCAGAACATCCGGCCGAACCACGATCCGCCGCCGTCGATGCGGTCCTTCAGCTTCTCGTAGCGGGCCTCGTCGGCGGCGTCGAGCGCGTCGATGCGGTCCGTCAGGGACTCGAGGGCGCGTCGGGTGCGACCGAGCTCGCGGCACTCGGTCGTGCTCTCGGCGGCCATGGCGCCGGCCAGCGTGTCACGGACGTCGCTCAGACGGCCGCCGATGCGGCCGGGGATCTCGGAGGTGTTCATCGTGTTCGGCCTGTCGTCGGGGGCGGGTCGATACCAACGTGGCCCGTTCCGCGTCCGCCCGCTGGCCTCCGCCACCGTCCGAAGAACGCGTCCGCGCGCCCCCGTACGTGCGTCGGGGGCGTCGCGGAAGTGCCGCATCACAGGTCCTTGAAGGCCTCGAACGGCTGCTGGCAGGCGTGGCAGAAGCGGATGTCGCGGCACGGGGTCGGCCCGAACGCGGACTCGCGCTCGGTGCGGTCGGAGCCGCAGTAGGGACAGTGGCGCACCCCGCTCTCCGGCGAGGCGCCGGCGAGCGCGAGCGGCAGCGTGCGCCGGCCGGCCGGCGCGACCGACGGGACGGCGCCGCCGGGCGGCGCGATCCCGAACTCGCGGAGACGTGCGTGACCCTCGGGCGAGATCATCGTCGCGGACCACGGCGGGTCGAACCGGAAGCGGACCGCGACCGACGTCACGCCCTCGACCGCGGAGACGGCGGAGACGACGTCGCGCTCCATCATCTCGGTGGCGGGGCAGCCGGAGAACGTCGGCAGCAGCTCGACCGCGACCCGCCCCTCGTCGTCGACCCGGACGTCGTGGACCATCCCGAGCATCCCGAGCGTGACGGGCGGTAGCTCGGGATCGGGCACGCCGGCCACGGCCGCCGTGACGGCGTCGAGGTCGGGGACGGTGGCGACGTCGCTCACCACGTCGCTCCGGGGTGGGCGCGGTACAGGTGGGTCATCTCGGGCCACACGTCCTCGGTGAAGTCCTCGGTGTGGTTGCCGTAGCGACCGCCCTGCTCGGCGAAGTGCGACTCGGGGAGGACCCAGTTGGACCCCGACATCTGCACGTCCGCGGGCAGGGTCCCACCGAGGTCAGCGGCCTCGAGCGCCGGCGCGATGATCTCCAGCCACCGGACCAGCATCGCCGCCGAGTACGCCGGGAGGATCCCGTCGGCGATGAGCTGATCCTCCTCCGGGAGCGGCTCGAACAGCCACAGCGCCTCGGGGAGCGCGGCCTCGAGGCCCGCGGCGAGCTCGCCGGCGGCCCTGTCGCCGCCGTGCGCGAGCCGACGGAACCAGTGGTCCGCGTGCTCGACGTGGTAGCGCTCCTCGTGGAGGAGCTTGGTCGCCACCGCCGCGATCTCGGCGTCCTCCGAGTCGGCCAGGACCGCGAGGCGGACGACGTCGGCGTGGTCGTAGGCCCAGTGCCGGGCCAGCGTGTAGGCGAAGTCCCGGGGCGGGCGCTCGCACAGGACCGCGTGGCGGTACGCCTCCGGCGGCCGGCCGAGACCGAGCTCGTCGACGGTCCGTCGTGCGTCGCCGGTCCCCTCGGGGTCCCGTGCCGAGGCGATCAGCGAGTACCAGACGTCGGCGTGGTTGATCTCGTCCTGCGAGATCGTGGAGAACGCGAGGTCCTCCTCGAGGCTCGGGGCGACGCCGGTCCAGTGGCCGTGCCGGTGGCCGGTGATGAGCTCGTCGTCCGCGATCGCGAGCAGCATCGCCGTGCGGGGGTCGACGGTGAGGTACTCGTTCACTTCGCGCCCTTCCCGGGCACGGGGAGCTCCTGCAGGTGGCCCCGGCCGCGCTCCCTGGCCGCGTCACGCGCCTTCTGGCGCTTCTCGCGGAAGCCGGAGAAGCCGGCCTGGAGCCGGTAGCTCATGTCGACGGTCCGCTCGAGCATGGACGGGTCGTCCATCACGTGCAGGTGCTCGCTCTTCACGACCGCGTACTCCACGCCCTCGTTGTGGCGGAAGTGCGTCTCGCGGACGAGCAGCAGCGCGGTCTCGTGGTCGGGCGCGTGGACGGTGCCGCAGTGCTCGAGGTTGTCCTCCCACTTGCGCCGTCCGAAGACCTCGTAGGTCGCCATGTCGTCCTCCTCAGGCCGCGGCGGGGACGGTGTCACCCGTCACGATCCGGTGGATCCACTCGTGGTGCTCCCAGATGGCCTGCCGCCACGCGAGGCGCCGCTGGACGGTCTCGGTGGGGTTGCGGAGGAGGTCCTTCAGCTCGTCCCAGTCGGGCTCGGTGTAGTGCCACCGCTTGTCCTGCGGGTCGTAGCGGAGCGCGGGGTCCGGCAGCTCGATCCCCATGTCCCACAGCTTCGGGACGTACTGGTTGATCCACTCCTGCCGGGCCTCCTCGTTGGTCTGCGTCTTGATGCCCCAGTGGATCGCCGGGTCGTCCTCGGCGGCCACGTCGGTGCCGAAGAAGTGCATCGTCGGGGTCCACCAGCGGGTGACCGCCTCCTGGAGCATCTCGAACTGCTCGTCGGTGCCGGCCGCCAGCGCGAGCATCACGTCCTCGCCGTGGCGGTAGTGGAGGGACTCCTCGGCCACGACCCGGCGCATCACGCGCACGTAGGGCGCGTAGGAGGTGTCGAGGAGCGCCCGCTGCGTGACGATGGCCGCCCCGTCGACGAGGAAGCCGATGCAGGCGACGTCGCCCCACGAGTGGGTCGGGTAGTGGAAGACGTTGTGGAACTTCCCGCGCCCGAAGATGAGGTCCTCGTACATCTGCTGCCGCGGCTTGCCGAGCGTCTCGGCCACGCGGTAGATGAGGTGGGCGTGGCCGACCTCGTCCTGGACCTTCGCGGACAGCGAGCGCTTGCGCTTGAGGCTCGGGGCGCGGGCGATCCACTCGCGCTCGGGGAGCGCGCCCATGATCTCGGAGTTGGCGTGCATCTCGATGAACCGCAGGTTCAGCCGGCGGTACTCGTCGGGCATCCAGTCCGTCGCCTCGACCTTGCCGCCCCCGTGGATGCGCTCCAGGAACTCCTCGGTGCGTCGCTCCTCGGCCTGCGCGGCGGTGGTCCGGCCGTCGCCGGCCGTGGCCCGCGGCCCGTCGCCGACCGAGGCGCGAGGACCATCGTGCCGGTGGCTCGGCGAGGTCGGGTCGAGGTTGGAGCGCGGGTGGGAGGGCGCGACGCCGTCCGGGTCGGCCTCGGCGGAGACGCGGTCCCAGAAGGCCCACGCCGGCTGGTCGTAGCGGCGGTAGAGCTCGACGAAGAGCTCGGCCGCCTGGTCGCCGAGCCAGTCGGTCGGCAGGAGCGCCTGGGGGAGGCCCGGGTCGAGGAAGAGGAACTTCCGCCACTCGTGGAGCAGCAGGATCCGCCGGGCGAACGCCTCGGCGTCGTCGAGACCCTCCGGGGCGTCCTCCAGTTCGGGGGAGAAGCGCTCGAGGAACGCCTGGTGCGCGGCGCGGAGCTCGGAGAGGTCGTAGGCGCGGGCGGCGACGCCGCGGTCGTCGCCCTCGAGCTCGGAGACGAAGCTCTCGACCTGGCCGGTGATGCCGTGTTTGGCGAGCGCGGTGTCGAGCCGGGTGCCGAGGTCCCAGGGGCAGATCCACATCCCGCTGCCGAGGGCGCCGTAGCCGAGCCACTCGAGCTCGCGCCGGAGCGCGTCACGGGCCGAGCGGTTCTCCTCGGCGAACGAGTAGGTGAGGATCCGCCAGCGGCCGTCCCAGACGAGCGAGCGGCGCAGGTAGATGCGGTCGGCGGCCTCCTCGAGACGGCGCCGGCCGGGCGCGGTCAGCTGGTACGCGGCCAGCCGCCCGTGGCGCTCGGGCTCGACGATGTGCTGACCGACGAGCCGACGGAGCGCCTGGCGGACCGCCTGGGGCGAGACGTCGAGCGTGCCCATCGCCTCGGTGAGCGCTCCGAGCCAGGCGCGGCCGCCGCTCGGCAGGACGACGTCTCCGAGGACGGACAGCAGGAGGGGACGGGCGGACGGGGTGGCGGTGTCTGACATGCGGCCCTCCCGGGCTCCGACGAACGTGTGACGGTTTCCCTACGACCGTGAACAACGTATACACATCCTGCCACGGGGTCCAGTGGCCGCGCCGACTACCCTCCCCGGTCCCAGCGCCACGCCAAGGAGGCTGTCGTGAGCGGTCGCCCCGTCTTCCTCGTCGACGCGGTCCGGACCCCCATCGGTCGGTACGCCGGCGCGCTCGCGGCGGTGCGGCCCGACGACCTGCTGGCCGAGGCGTTGCGCACCCTCGTGGAGCGCACCGGCATCGACCCCGGTGCGGTCGACGAGGTCGTGGCCGGCTGCGCGAACCAGGCTGGCGAGGACAACCGCGACGTCGCCCGCATGTCGCTCCTCCTCGCCGGCTTCCCCATCGAGGTACCGGGCATCACGGTCAACCGCCTGTGCGCGTCCGGCCTCGCGGCCGTGACCCACGCCTACCGCGCGATCGCGATCGGGGAGGGCGACCTGTTCGTCGCCGGTGGGGTCGAGTCGATGAGCCGCGCCCCGTACGTGATGGCCAAGCCCGACGCCGCGTTCAAGAACGGCGCCCCCGAGGTCGTCGACTCGGCGCTCGGCTGGCGGTTCGTGAACCCCGAGCTCGGTGAGGTGTCCCCGCCGATCCCGATGGGCGGGACCGCCGAGAACCTCGTCGAGCAGTACGGCATCGGCCGCGAGGAGCAGGACGAGTTCGCGCTGCGGTCCCACCAGCGCGCCGTCGCCGCCTGGGACGAGGGCCGCTACGACGACCACGTGACGCCGGTCGCGGTCCCGCAGCGCAAGGGCGACCCCGTCGTCGTCGACCGCGACGAGCAGCCCCGTCCCGACACCTCCCTGGAGGCGCTCGCGAGGCTCCGCCCCGCGTTCCGCGAGGGCGGCACCGTCACGGCCGGCAACGCGTCGAGCCTCAACGACGGCGCCGGCGCGGCGCTCGTGGCGAGTGAGGAGGCCGTCGAGCGGCACGGCCTCACGCCGATCGCCCGCATCGTGGCGACGGGTCAGGCGGGCGTGGACCCGACCATCATGGGCATCGGCCCCGTCCCGGCGTCCCGGAAGGCGCTCGACCGCGCGGGCTGGAAGGTCGACGACCTCGACTCGTTCGAGCTCAACGAGGCCTTCGCCGGCCAGTGCCTCGCCGTGCTGCGCGAGCTGCCGGTCGAGCTCGACCGCGTGAACCCGGACGGCGGCGCGATCGCGCTCGGCCACCCCCTCGGCATGTCGGGGATCCGGCTCGTGGCGACGATGATCCACCGCATGCGCCGCGACCGCGACGTCCGGCGCGGCCTCGTCAGCCTGTGCGTCGGCGTCGGGCAGGGCGAGTCGATGCTGGTCGAGGCGGTGTGAGGCTCGGGTACCTGGTCGTCGCCACCGCCCTCCTCGCCGGCTGCGCGGAGGGCGACGCCGTGCAGCGCCAGGCCGAGACCGTCGAGGAGGGCTTCCAGGCGACGGGTCGGCTCGGCGGAAGCCGGGTCGCGATCTCGTCGGGGGACCCGAACGTGACGCTCGGTGACTGCGACCCCGGGGACGGGCTCGACGAGGATCTCTGCGTCCTCGGCCGCACGATCGACGGCCTGCGCGTCAACCTCGTGATCGAGAACCCGGCCGCCATGGTCCCCGGGGAGGTGCTGTCCATCCGCGCCGACGACTGCGCAGCGGCGGCCTGCGACGACCGCACGGACCACGCCGTCGTGGACCTGCGGGTCGAGGGGCAGCAGACCCGGGCGACCGGGGGGACGCTGCGGACCCGCGCCTTCGGCGACCGCGTCACCGCCGACGTCGACCTCCGCTTCCGCGACGGCGACGGTCTCGTCGGCAGCTTCGACGTCTCGGTCGCGGTGCCGTCGAACCTGCCGCCGCCGCGGGACTGACGAGCCCCGCCGGCGAGACGTCAGCCGGTGGCTGCGGCGATCTCGGCGGCGAACTCGTCGAGCGCCACGATGCGCTGGACGAACGAGCCGCGGGCGACCATCCGGGTCCCGTCGCGCACGATCACCTCGCACACGAGCTCGCGCGGCGCCACGCCCTCGACCGTCGCCGTCAGCACGAGCACGGCCCCGACCGGCGCCGGCGCGCGGTGGGTGAGCCGGATCTCGTAGCCGACCCCCTCCTCACCGGGCTCCAGGTGCGGCACCAGCAGCTGCCGGCACACCTGCTCCACGTGCTGCACGAGCGCGGCCGTGCCGTAGACGGCGTGGATCTGCTCGCCGCCGATGTGTGCGGTCATGTCGGTCGAGACGGTCACCTCGAGGGTGGCCGTCTCTCCGCGTGGGGGTCCGGGGCGCATGGTGGCGGAGTATCGGTGGCGGACACCGCCAGGACAAGCCCGTTTCGTCAGGCCGTCCCGCGCCGGCCTCCCAGGAGGCGGCCCATCGCACGTGACACCGGGCCCGGGCCGCCGTCATCGGGCCGCACCGCGGCGGAGCTGTCGCCGACGGGGGTCCCCGCCGCGAGGTCGTCCGGCGGGGACATCGAGGCGAGGACGATCAGCGGGTCCGTACCGCGGTTGTCGATGCCGTGGTGCACACCGCGGCGGACCAGCAGCGCACCCATGGGGTCCAGGCCGACCTCGCCCTCCTCGGTGACGAACCACGAGCGTCCCCCCAGCACCGTGTACGTGGTGTCCGCGTCGGGGTGGCTCAGCACCCCGGTCGCCTGGCGGGGCTCGATGCACCAGAGGTCCAGGGCGGTCGTCGGGGTGACGAACACGCGCACCCGTTGGGCCGCGTCCTGGGAGAAGTCGACGTAGTCGCGGAGGTCGACCGGCACCACGTCCAGGTCGGCGGGCGGGGTGACGGGGTCCGGACGCTCATCCATGGTCGGAGCCTACTGAGGCCACGTCCGGATGACGGTCGCGCCCGTCGGGGGCGGCGTCCGCGCCCACCACTAGGCTCGGGGGCACGACCGGACCACCCGACCCCGACCACCCGGAGCCCCACCGTGCCCACCTTCGACGTCGCCAAGGGAGCGCTCGCCAGCGCCAAGGCCGACCTCCTCGCCGTCCCCGCGTTCCAGGCACCCGAGGGCGACGGCGGGAGGTCGAAGAAGAAGGACAAGGGACCGGTCGCGCCGCACGTCCCGGAGGCGACGGCGCCGGTCGCCGAGGCGCTCGGCATCGACCTCGCGGCGGAGCTCGTCGCGCTCGGGTTCGAGGGCTCGGTGGGCGAGACCGCACGGATCCCGACCCGCGGCGCGGTCAAGGCACGCCAGGTCCTCGTCGTGGGGGTCGGGCGGGCCGCCGACCTCGACGCGGATGCCGTCCGCAGGGCCGGTGCCGCCGTCGCCGACGCCGCGTCGAAGACCGAGAGCGTGGCGACGACCGTCCACGCCGTGGGTGAGCTCGATCCCGCCGAGGCGGCGCGCGCGTTCGTGGAGGGTGTCGCGCTCGGTGCCTACCGGTTCACGGCCTTCAAGTCCGAGGCCGACCTGCACCGGCTCGAGCACGTGACGCTGCACGCCGGCGACGTGAAGCCGAGCGTGCTCAAGACGGCCGTGGCGGAGGCCGAGGCCGTCGCGACGGCCGTGGCGCTGGTCCGCGACCTCGTCAACACCCCCCCGGGCGACAAGCGGCCGCCGGCCTTCGCCGACCGGGCCCGTGAGGTCGCCAAGGAGGCGGGCATCAAGGCCAAGGTCCTCGACGAGAAGGACCTCGCCAAGGGGGGCTACGGCGGCATCCTGGGGGTCGGTGGTGGCTCGGACGCCCCGCCGCGCCTCGTGGAGCTGTCCTACAGCCCGTCCGGCGCGAAGACCCACGTGGCCCTCGTCGGCAAGGGCATCACGTTCGACTCGGGCGGTCTGTCGATCAAGCCGGCCGAGGCCATGGAGACCATGAAGATGGACATGGGCGGGGCCGCGACCGTCCTCGGGGTCATGCAGGCCGTGGCGGCGCTGAAGCTGAAGGTCCGCATCACCGGGCTCCTCGCACTCGCCGAGAACATGCCGTCCGGCAGCGCCACCCGGCCCGGCGACGTGCTCACGATCCGGGGCGGCAAGACCGTCGAGGTCCTGAACACCGACGCCGAGGGACGGCTCGTGCTCGCGGACGCGCTCGAGCACGCCCGGGAGCTCGAGCCGGACGTCATCGTCGACATGGCCACGCTCACCGGTGCCGCCCTCATCGCCCTGGGGGACAAGGTCGGGGTCGTGATGTCGACCGACGACGACCTCTCGGACGCGCTCGTGGCCGCCTCACGGCGTGCGGGCGAGCCGTTCTGGCCGCTGCCGGTCGCCAACGACCAGTACAAGAAGCTCCTCGACAGCGAGGTCGCGGACGTGAAGAACGTCGGTGGGCGCAAGGCCGGGACCATCACGGCCGGGCTGTTCCTGCACCACTTCGTCGGCGACGACGTGTCGTGGGCGCACCTCGACATCGCCGGCGTGGCGTGGAACGACGGGGGCCGCGAGGGCTACCTCCCGAAGGGCGCGACCGGGGTGCCCGTCCGCATGCTCGTCGAGTGGCTCAGGGAGCGCTAGCTGCCGCCGTCGCCGTTGGTCGTGACCCCGACGCGCTCGAGGAAGCGCTCGCGGTCGACCAGCACGCGCCGGTGGCGGATGC
>JAHWJY010000259.1 GCA_019348135.1 Actinomycetota bacterium | reverse complement strand
AAGTACGACGACGTCCTGAACGAGCAGCGCAAGGTCGTCTACGGCCAGCGGCAGCGGCTGATCGAGAACGATGCCGAGCAGGTCGACGAGCTCGCGCAGAAGTACGTCGAGGACGTCGTCGAGGGCGCGGTCGACGCGTTCTGCCCGCCCGGGGTCTACCCCGAGGAGTGGGACATCGACGGCCTCAAGACCCACCTCGAGACCATCTACGACGTCGGCTTCGACGTCTCGGAGGTCGACCTCGAGTCGGTGGACCAGGAAGAGCTCACCGACAAGCTCCTCGAGGACACCTTCGAGGCGTACGAGAAGCGCGAGGCCGAGGTCGGCGGGCACGACACCATGCGCGAGGTCGAGCGGCGCGTGATCCTGTCCGTCGTCGACCGCAAGTGGCGCGAGCACCTCTACGAGATGGACGCGCTCCGCGACGGCATCGGCCTCCGCGCCGTGGGCCAGCGCGACCCGCTGGTCGAGTACCAGCGCGAGGCGTACGACTCCTTCGTCGGGATGATGCAGGCCGTCAAGGACGAGGCCGTCACGTACTTCTTCCGTCTGCCGGTCAACCGGACCGAGGGCGGCGAGGGTGGCGAGGGTGGCGGTCAGGGCGGCCAGCCGGGGACCCCAGGGGGTCAGCCGGCGGGCGGACTGCAGGTGACGCCGGGGTCCGCCGCCGCCACCGCGACCGGGGCGCAGGGGCAGGTCGCCGCCGGTCGCGTCGCGGCCCCCGCGGAGACCGCGCCCGGTGACGGCGATGCCTCGCCGATCAGGTGGGAGGCGCCGAAGCAGCCGAGCAAGCTCAACTACTCGTCGTCGACGAACACCTCCGCCAGCTACACCGTCGGGGCGGGCGGATCCCCCGCGGGCGCCGGCGGTGGCGCTCCGTCCCGTGGGGCCCCCGGCGGGGCGTCCCAGCGCGACGACGGCACGACGGTCCGGCAGGTCGCCGCCGGCGGGACGTACAAGAAGGACGAGACCGACGAGTACGCGACCGTGGGCCGCAACGACCCCTGTCCCTGCGGCAGCGGGCAGAAGTTCAAGAGGTGCCACGGCGCCTGACGCCTGACGCCGGTTCCGGCGGGACGTCCACCGGGCCCTCCGCCGGTGCCGGTGCGTCCTCGGGGCGGGCGAGCTCGACGATGCGCCAGCTGCCGCGGTAGCGCTCGGCGCGCATCGCGACCGCGAGGACCCGCCCGAAGCGGCGGACGAGCACGACCGCCTCGAAGGCGTCCTCGGAGGGACGCTGTCCCAGGACGCGGACGACCGTGGTGGCGTCCGGACCCACGAGCGGGGACCGCAGCGTCTTCGCCGTGCGCCGGATGCGGTCGTCGCGCACGGCGAGCCGCCCGACGACCGCCGGCGACAGCACCGGCTCGAGCTGGCTCAGCGGACGCCGACCGACCTCGACCTCGAGGACCGCACGGGCGACGGCGGCGACGAGTCGTTCCGGGTCCGGGTCGGCATCGGGTCGACGGACGATGCGGTGCCGGGGACGGTCGGGGTCGAGCTGCTGTGGGCGGCTCACGGCGCCACCTCCTCGTGTTCGTGGGTCGGATCCGCGCCGGCCGTCTCGCCGGCGTCGGGGGAGGAGGGGATCTCGGAGGGAGACGGGGAAGCGGTCGGAGCGGGGCGCGGTCGCGTCCCGGCCACGACGAGGCGACCGAGGTGCGGCCGCAGCCACACGGCGAGGCGTCGGGCGGGACCGTCGTCGACGGAGGCATCGGCGGTCACGACCAGCGGCCACGAGCTGGTGCGGTGCAGCGCGACGACGGAGATGTCGCGGTAGCCGGCGGCGGCGAGTGCCTCGCCGGCCACGAGCAGGAGGTCGGGATCCTCGATCGCCTCGGTCGTCTCGATCGGGACGAGGGACGGATCGTCGACCGGCAGCGCGTACGGCGTCCCCGCCGGCGACGCCCCGCCCGCGTCGAAGCGGAGGGGGACCGCGACCCGGCGGACCTCCGTGGCGCCGTAGTCGCCGCCCTCGATGCGCAGGACCACGGCCCGCACCGTCACGACGGCCGCGCCAGGCGCGGGATGGTCGACGCCCTCGACGACGAGGTGCTCGGCGTAGACCGCGTCCGACGACGTCCCGGGATCCGCCGCCCCGGGCCCCACCGTCGTCAGCCACCGGCGTGCCGCGACGACCGCGACCGCGCGAGCCTCGTCCTCGTCGACCGCGACCAGCGCGCCCGAGCTCGTGATCGTGGCCCGGAGGTCGCCGTCGTCGGACGCTCCTGGGGCGCCACCGACCTCTCCGGCGGCGGCGTCCGTCGGGGTGGGCGTCTCCGTGGGCGAGGGGAACGTGGCCGGGACGGCGGCGTCGGGGGTGGGGCCGGTCGGGCGGACGAGCAGGGCGACCACCACGAGCCACGGGATCGCCGCCGCGGCGAACAACCAGGGGCCCCGCGGGCGCGTCGGGGTGGCGTCCACCGGCGGCAGGTCGTCGACCGCGAGCCACGCGGGCCGCGCGTCCTCCGGGTCACTCGTCATCGCCGTCGCCTCCCACCTCTCACCGTGTCATACCGGTCTGGCGCGCACTCGTAACTTGTTAGACCGTGTCAGACGTTCTAACACCTGATCCAGGCGCCGGCAAGGGCCCGTCCGGGGGGCGTGGACAGCGGTCCCGAGCGACCCCCTATCCTCGGGGTGCGTCCAGGCCACGACGAGGGAGACGACGCTGTGGAGACCGCGGACGCCACCGTCGGACCGGGCGCCGACGACGAGACGCCCGAGGTCCGCAGCGGTCTGCAGCCGGACGGGTCGATCGTCCGTGAGGAGCTGTCCGAGGCGGAGCGGCGCGAGCTGTTCGAAGCGCAGGTCCTGCCCTACCTCGACCGGCTGTACTCCGGCGCGCTGCGCTACACGCGCAACCCGACCGAGGCCGAGGACCTCGTCCAGGAGGCGGTCGCGAAGGCCTACACGGCCTTCCACCAGTTCCAGCAGGGCACGAACCTGCGCGCCTGGCT
>JAHWJY010000258.1 GCA_019348135.1 Actinomycetota bacterium | reverse complement strand
CGTCGAGCCGGGCCAGGACCCGGTCCACGTCGCCGGCGAGCTCGCCGAGGAGCTGCGCACCTTCGCGATTTGGCAGCGGCTGGGCGACGTCGCGGTCGTCGAGAACGGCGACCTCGCCGGCCACCTCGCCCGCGCCCTGTCGAGCTGACCCGGACGCCCGGTCAGGCGGGGGCGGCGTCGCGGAGGACGACGGGCTTCTCGGTGACGACGTCGTCGACGATGGAGAACGCCCGGATGTCGGGCTGGTCGCGGTCCTGGAGCGTCACGATGAGGTACGTGGCCTCGGGGTAGGCCGCGAGGCGGACGTCGGTGTCCGAGGGGTAGGCGTGGGTGTGCGTGTGCGAGTGGTAGATGGCGAGGTCCCAGCCGGCGTCCTCGATCGCCCGCATCGCCTTGAGCAGCTCCTTGGCGTCCATGACGTAGTACGTCATCGAGCGCTCGGCGTTGGTGATCGGGAAGTGGTGCAACGTCCCGTCGGGCTCGATCCCGAGGAGCCCGCAGACCTCGTACGGGAAGTCGGACCAGGAGTGCTCGACGAGGAGGTCCCAGGTGGCGCGGTCGATCCCGAACGTGTCGGCGTCGGTCGCGGTCTCGGTCACGGCGTGCTCCTGCTGCGGGCCGGGCGAAGGTAGCGCCGTCAGCCGACCGTCAACGAGCCGGGCTCGCCGGCGACCAGCTCCCCCACCCGGGCGGCGGCGTGGCCGGTGGCGAGGAGCTCGGCGACGGCGTCGTCGGCAGCCGCCGGCTCGCAGGAGAACAGCAGGCCGCCGGAGGTCTGGGCGTCGGCCAGGAGGGTCAGCTCGCGCTCCCCCACGTCGCCGGCGGTCGCCACGACCCCCCGCACGAACTCGAGGTTGCGCCCGGTCCCGCCGGCGACGGCGCCGGCGTCGAGGAGACCCCAGGCGCCCGGCAGCACCGGCACCGCGCCGAGCTCGACGAACGCGGAGACCCCGGAGGCGCCGGCCAGCTTGGCGAGGTGGCCGAGGAGGCCGAAGCCCGTGACGTCGGTGGCACACCGTGCGCCGGCGTCCCGCGCGACCCGGGCGGCGACGTCGTTCAGCCGGGTCATCTCGGCGACCGCGGTCTCGTAGACGACCTGGTGCTCGCCGCCCGGACCGATCACGGCCGGCTCCGAGCGCTTGACCATGGTCGCGACGAGGCCCGTCCCGAGCGGCTTGGTGAGCACCAGCGCCTCGCCGGCGCAGCCGGCGGCGTTCGTCATCAGCCGGTCGGGATCGACCTCTCCGACGACGGCCTGCCCGTACATCGGCTCGGTGCCGTCGACGGTGTGCCCGCCGGCGACGACCCATCCCCCCTCGGCCGCGAGCTCCGCGCCGCCGGCGAGGACCTCGTCGAGGAGCTCGAGCGGCAGCTGGTCCCGTGGCCAGGCGGCGAGGTTCAGCGCGAACATCGGCGTGCCGCCCATGGCGTACACGTCGCTGGCCGCGTTCGCGGCGGCGATGCGTCCCCACGTCCGTGCGTCGTCGACGATCGGCGTGAAGAAGTCGGCGGTCGCCACGAGCGCACGCCCGTCCGGACGGCGCCAGACGGCGGCGTCGTCTCCGGTGTCGGTGCCGACGATGAGGTCGGGGTGCGACGGGGAACCGAGGTGGCGCAGGACCTGCGCCAGGTCACGTGGACCCAGTTTGCACGCTCAGCCGGCACCGTGGCTGTAGGCCGTCAGCCGGCCCGTCGAGGGATCCATGCCCGCGAGCGTACGCCGGATCCGTCACGCTTCCGTGCCATCCGCCGGCACGGGGACGCAACGGATCCCGGGACGCGTCCGGATCAGGGGGTGGGGACGATCTCCGGCTCGGACTCCGACCCGGTGTCGTCCGGCTCGCTGGGCTCCGACGGCGAGGGCTCCGGATCCGTCGGGACCGGCTCCGGCTGCGGGGACGGACTCGGGGTCGGCGACGGGCTCGGGGTCGGGCTCGGCGATGGGCTCGGCGACGGCGACGGCGACGGCGACGCGCCCTCCGCGCCCGGACCCGTGTCGCCACCCGGGTCGTCGGTGCCGGGAGCGGAGCTGCCGGCCGTGAAGGTGTGCGTGCCGCCGTAGAGGCGGACCTGCGCGCCGTTGGCGTACTGGCCGGCGAGCCAGACGGCGTCCCAGCGGGTGAAGCGCACGCAGCCGTGGCTGGCGGGGTAGGCCGGCACGGAGTTGGAACCGTGGAGGGCCCAGCCCTTGTAGATGTAGAGCGGGTCGTAGAGGATCCCGAGCGGCGCCTTGCGCTCGCCCACGATCCGACGCTGGATCCGGAAGTCCCCCACCGGGGTGAGCGAGACGGCCTTGCCGCCGCTGGCCGTCGTGTAGCTCTTCCCGCTGCCCGACGAGATGGGCAGGATGCGGACGAGCGCGCCACCCTTGACGGCGTAGGCCACCTGCAGCGTGAGGTCGACCTCGATGCGGTTCGCCTCACCGCCCCGGAGCGACGGGGTGACCGGCGCCTCGAGCGCGGCGAGGGTCCTGGGACCGATGACCCCGTCCGCGCCGATGCGCTGGACCTTCTGGAAGGCCATCACGGCCGCCGCGGTCCTCGGTCCGGCGGCACCGTCGATCGGGCCCGCGTAGTAGCGCAGCTCGGTGAGCTCGGTCTGGACGCCGGCGATCCGGACGCGCTCGGCCTCCAGCGCGGCCTCCTCCTCGGCCGTGAGCTCCGTCTCGGTCTCGGTGGGCTCGGGCGAGGGCTCCGCCTCGGTCTCCGTCTCGGTCGGCTCCGACGTCGGCTCGTCGGGCACGGCGGTGAGGTCGGGCGTGACGACGGGCGACGGGGCCGCCACCTCGGGCTGCGTGGCCGCGTCGGCCCGGACGAAGGGCAGCCCCCCCTGGGCGTAGGCGACGCCTGCCGCGGCGACGGCGAGTGCGGCCACGACGGTGACGGCGATGTTCCGAGGGGACATCCGGGTGCGATCCTGGTCGTGGGACGGCTCTTGGGGACGGCTCTTGGGGACGGCTCTTGG
>JAHWJY010000257.1 GCA_019348135.1 Actinomycetota bacterium | reverse complement strand
CGGCCGCGGAACGTCGTGCCGTCCTCGAGCACGAGGATGGCCGGACCGGTGTGGGGGGACACGGAGGGTTCGGTCACAGCAGCACCTTGCCGTCGCGGAGTGTGGGCCGGCCCCGGAGGAACGTGTGGACCGGCCGGGTCGTGAGCTCGCGTCCCTCGAAGGGGGTGTTGCGCGCCCGGGACTGGAGCGCGAACCCGTCGACCGTCCAACGCGCGTCCGGGTCGATGACCGTGAGGTTCGCCGGCGCGCCGGCGGCGATCGCGCCCCCGTGGCCGCCGACGTCCCGGACGCCCGCCGGACCGACGGTGAACCGCGCGACCGCGGTGAGGAGGTCGAGCACCCCGGCCCCGACGAGGTCGGTGACGACGACGGCGAACGCGGTCTCGAGCCCCAGCATGCCGCAGGGGGCGTGCTCCCACTCCTGGTCCTTCTGCTCGGGCGGGTGGGGCGCGTGGTCCGTCGCGACGCAGTCGATGGTGCCGTCGGCGAGCGCGGCGCGCAGCGCCTCGACGTCGACGGTGGTGCGCAGCGGCGGGTTCACCTTGAGGTTCGGGTCGTAGCTCGCGATGCGGGTGTCGTCGAGGCTCAGGTGGTGCGGGGTCACCTCGGCGGTGACCCGCACGCCCTTCGCCTTGGCGGCCCGGATCAGCTCGACCGTGCCGGCGGTCGAGACGTGCGGGACGTGCAGCCGAGCGCCGAGGCCGGCGGCGAGGATGAGGTCCCGGGCGACCATGATCTCCTCGGCCTCGTGCGGCCACCCCGGCAGCCCGAGCACCGACGACATCACGCCCTCGTTCATCTGGGCGTCCGAGGTGAGGTCCGGATCCTCGGCGTGGTTGCAGATGACGGCGTCGAACGCGGTCGCGTACTGCAGGGCCCGGCGCATCACGAGCGCGTCGGCCACCGGCTTGCCGTCGTCGGAGAACATGTCCACGTGGGCGGCGGAGTGGTGGAGCTCCCCGAACTCGGTGAGCTCGTGGCCCTCGAGCCCGCGGGTCACGGAGCCGACCGGGAAGACGTCGACGAGCCCGACCTCGCGGCCGCGCCGCCACACCATCTCGGCCACGGCGGCGGAGTCGCACACCGGGTCGGTGTTCGCCATGGGACAGAGGGCGGTGAACCCGCCGGCGGCGCCCGCGGCGGAACCCGTGGCGACGTCCTCGGCGTCCTCGAAGCCAGGCTCGCGGAGGTGGGTGTGCAGGTCGACGAAGCCGGGCGCGACCCACAGGCCGGCGCAGTCGACGACCTCCTCGCCGTCGGCCGAGAGGTCCGCGCCCACCTCGACGACGTCCCCGTCGGCGATGCGGACGTCCGCGACGCCGTCGTGGCCGCGCGACGGGTCGAGGACCCGGCCGCCCTTGAGCAGGAGCTCCGCCATCAGTCCGTGTCCCTCTGCTCGTGGCCACCGAGGAGCAGGTACAGGCACGCCATCCGGATCGCGATGCCGTTCGTGACCTGCTCGACGATGACCGACCGGTCGCTGTCGGCGACGTCGCCGGTGATCTCCACCCCGCGGTTCATCGGGCCCGGGTGCATCACGATGGCCTCGGGCTTGAGCATGTCCATCCGCGGTCCGTCGATGCCCCAGAACCGGGCGTACTCGCGGCTCGACGGGAAGAAGCCGCGGTGCATCCGTTCGCGCTGGACCCGCAGGACGTAGAGGACGTCGAGCTCCGGGAGCAGCTCGTCCGGCCCGGCGGCCACCTCCACCCCCCACGTCTCGACCGCGGGCGGCAGGAGCGTCGGCGGGGCGACGAGGGTGACCTCGGCGCCCATGAGCTTGAGGGCCTGGACCTCGCTGCGCGCCACCCGCGAGTGCAGCACGTCACCGACGATCGCGACCTTGAGGCCGGCGAGGCGTCCGAGGTGTCGCCGCATCGTGAAGATGTCGAGCAGTGCCTGGGTCGGGTGCTGGTGCCAGCCGTCGCCGGCGTTCAGCACGGGCACGTCGAGGTAGCGCGACAGCTGCAGCGGTGCGCCCGAGCTGTGCGAGCGCACGACGACGGCGTCGAGGCCCATGGCCTTCAGCGTGAGCGCGGTGTCCTTGAAGGACTCGCCCTTGCTGACCGAGCTGCCCTTCGCGGAGAAGTTCATGACGTCCGCCGACAGCCGCTTCGCCGCGATGTCGAACGACAGCCGCGTGCGGGTCGAGTCCTCGAGGAAGAGGTTGCAGACCGTCCGCCCGCGCAGCGTCGGCACCTTCTTGATGGGCCGCTCGGCGATCTCGCGCAGCTGCTCGGCCGTGTCGAGGATGAGCTCGACCTGGTCGGCGTCGAGGTCCTCGATCGAGATGAGGTTCCTGAGGGGAGCCACCGTCGTCACGCCTGCACCTCCGCTTCCGACCCGTTCAGGAAGACGATCCCGTCCTCGCCGTCGATCTCCGCGAGCAGCACCTTCACCTGCTCGTTGAAGGCCGTCGGCAGGTTCTTGCCGACGTGGTCGGCGCGGATCGGGAGCTGCCGGTGACCACGGTCGACGACGACCACCAGGCGGATGGCCTCCGGGCGGCCGAACTCCAGCACCGCCTCCAGGGCGGCCCGGATGGTGCGGCCCGTGAAGAGCACGTCGTCGACGAGGACCACGGTGCGGCCGTCGATGTCGCAGGGGAACGAGGTCTCCCCCAGGGGCAGCGGGCCGCGGCGGCCGATGTCGTCGCGGTAGAGGGTGACGTCGAGCGACCCGTGCGGCACCTCGGTGCCCTCGATGTCGCCGATGAGCGCCGCGAGCCGGGCCGCGAGCGGCACGCCGCGCGTGCGGATGCCCATGAGGACGAGGTCCTCCGCGCCCTTGTGCGCCTCGATCAGCTCGTGAGCGAGCCGCCGGAGCGCACGCGCGAGGTCGTCGGCGGAGAGGACCTGCCTCACGATCGCGACATCGCCGGCGAGGTGCGGGCACGACGGGACAGGGGCACGATCGTCTCCTCCCCGGCCTCACAGGACCGGACGTGAAAGGAGTCCCGCCGGAGGCT
>JAHWJY010000092.1 GCA_019348135.1 Actinomycetota bacterium | reverse complement strand
ACCGCGGACCGGCTCGGAGCGCTCGACGCCACCCTCCGCTCGCTGCGCGAGTCGCAGTCGCAGCAGAACGTCGCGCTCCGTGCGGAGCTCCAGGAGGCGACGGAGTCGTTCCGCGCCGAGGCCGCCGAACGCAGCCGCCAGCTCACCTCCGAGCTCGAGGACGTCCGTCAGACGGACGCGGCGCTGGGGGACCGCGTCGCCGACGTGGGCTCGACCGTGTCGGCCGCGCTCGAACGGGTGGATGCCCGTCAGGACAACGTGGCCGGCGAGCTGTCCCGCCTCGCGACCCAGCTCACGGGCGTCGCGGAGTCCGCAGAGGCGGCCCGGGACGCCGTCGCTCCGATGGCCGCGCGCATCGAGGGGGTCGTCCCCGAGATCGAGGCGGCGGTCGCCCGCTCGCTCGAGACCCGGCTCGACGCCGTGGTCGACAGCCTCCGGGAACGGGCCGCCGAGGACCGTGAGGCGGTCCGGGCCGAGCTCGCGGGCTTCCGGGACGAGCTCCTACGGACGGTCCGCGACGTCACGGCCGAGCAGGCGGAGGGGCAGCGGACGCTCCTCGAGGAGACGTTGCAGCGCCGGCTCGAGGACGCCGAGGAGCGCGCCGCAGCCCAGGGGGCCCGGACGGCCGCCGAGCTCCAGCAGGTCTCCGACGACATGGCCGGTCAGCTCCGCCAGCTGCGGGGCGGCATCGACGAGCGTCTCGACGCGCTGGAGGCCGGCGCGCGTGCCAGCGCGGAGTCCACGGCCGCCGAGCTGCGCGCGGCGCTCGCGACCTCCGGCGAGACGGTCTCGGCCCAGCTGACCGCCGCGGCCGCCGAGGTCCGCTCCGCCACGGAGGTGCAGTCGGGGCTGCTGGACGAGCGGACACGCGTGCTGCGCGACGAGCTCGCGCGTCAGCTGGCCGACCTCCGGGAGGCGGCGCTGGCTCAACGCGAGGCGCTCGACGGACGCCTCGACACGCTCGAGGGCGCCCATCGCGAGGAGGTCCGGGCGCACCGGGTCGGCCTGGCGGAGCAGGCGGCGGCGATCGAGGACGGTCTCGACGGGGCGCGGTCGCTGCTGCGGACCGAGGTCGCGGGCCTCGAGGCCGCGCTGACCGGCGCGGAGGCCGAGCGGACCGCCGGGCTCGAGGCCCGGCTGGCCGGGTGGCGTGATGCGCTCGAGGCACGCCTCGCCGCGGGCGCCGAGCAGCAGCGTGCCGGGGCCGAGGAGGCACTGGACGCGCTGCGGGCCGGGCTCGCCCAGGTCCGGGAGGAGGTCTCCGCGCAGCGTGAGGCCATCACCGCGGACCTGGCGGCGCACCGGGACGTCGTGGCGGAACAGACGGGTCGCGCGGCCGAGGCGGCCGGGGAGCAGCTGGAGGCCCAGCGGGCCGAGCTGCTGCGGCTCCAGATGGACGAGCGTGCCCGGCTCCGCGAGGACCTCGACGGTCACGGCGAGACCATCGAGCAGGCGCTCGGGCGCCACCAGGACCTCGTCGGCGGGGTCGTCGGCACCGTGCGCGCCCTCGCCGGCGCGCTCACGTCGGAGCTGGAGGAGGTCCAGCAGCTCGGCGCCACCCTCGCCCGCCACCGCGAGCTCGACGAGGAGGCGCGCGAGCAGTCCCGGCGCACGCTCGTGACCGAGCTCACCGCCCGGCTCGAGGCGGCCAGCGAGCAGCGCGCCGGCGAGCTGTCGGCCGTGCTGGCCGAGGCCCGCGAGGCCGTGGGTGCGGTCGTCGAGCAGCAGCGCCGCGACCTCGCCGACGTCACGACCGGGGCCGAGGAGCGCGTCGCGGGGCTCGCGGAGGAGCTCCGGCGGGCCGTCGAGCGCGCCGCGGAGACGCAGGCGGAGCGGCTCGGGGCCCTGTCGGACGAGCTCCGGACGGACGTGGAGCGGTCGCTCGTCGACGGGACCGACCGGATCCGGCAGTCGGCCTCGCAGGGCGACGCGCGTCTCCGGGAGGCGGTCGAGGCGGTGGCCGCGGTCGTCACGGAGGTGTCGGGCACCCCGGAGGCGCTCGCGTCCCGGCTCGACAGCCGCGGGGAGGCACTCGAGGCCCGCCTCACGGCCGCTCTGGAGGAGCTGACCGCCAGGACCCGCGCCGAGGTGGACGCGGCGAACGAGCGGCTGTCGTCGGCGGTCGGCCGCGTCGACCAGCTCGCCGGGCACCTCGACCGCATGGAGCGTTCGTTGGTCGGCTACCTCGAGGCCCGCGACGAGCGCCTCGGGCGCGAGCGCGAGCTGCTGCTGCGCGACCTCGTCGAGCAGCTGTCCGACGGCCTGACCAAGCGGGAGCGCAAGCGCCTCGCCGCCAAGCTCGAGGTCCCCACCCCGGCGCCTGCCGCTTCCCCTTCGCCGCCGCCGGCCGCCACGCCGGCTCCGGCCCCGGCCCCGGCGCCGGAGCCGGAGGCCGCCGTCCCGGGGCCGGCCCCGTCCGACGTGGCCGACGTCGCCACCGGCGCGCCCGCCTCCGCTCCCGCTGCTCCGGCTCCGGCTCCGGCTCCGGCGAAGCGTGCGCCGCGCAAGGTCGCCGTCAAGAGCGCGCCGGCGGAGGAGCAGCCCGCGCGGGCGGCCCGGCGTCGCGCGGAGCCGAGCCCACGCGAGGTCCTCGGCGGCGTCAAGGGCGTCGGGCCGGCGAAGCAGTCCGCGCTGATCGACGCGTTCGGCACGGTGGCGCAGATGCGCGCGGCGAGCGTCGAGGAGCTCGCCGCGGTGAAGGGCATCGGGATCGGGCTGGCCGCGGCGATCAAGGCCGAACTCGACGCCTGAGCGCCGCGCCGTCGCGGACGTCCACCACCACCCGTGGTGGGTCACCCCACCCGTGCGACCACAAGGAGTTGGGGTTTCCGCTTGACGAACCGCCCGCAAGTCCCCATGATTACGTCGTTGTAGTTCCACGGTTGTCCGGCCCCCAGGGTCCGGAGCGGACCACAGGGACGAACCCGAGACCCGGGTGCGCGACACGGGCGAGGAGCGCGGAGTGGGAGCGATCGCCGAACTGAGCACGACGCTCGACGTGGACGAGCAGGTGTGGATGCTCGAGGCCAAGTGCCTCGACGCCGACCCCGAGGCGTTCTTCCCCGAGAAGGGCGGCTCGACCCGGGAGGCCAAGCGCATCTGCAGCGCCTGTCCGGTGCGCAACGACTGCCTCGACTACGCGCTCGAGAACGACGAGCGCTTCGGGATCTGGGGCGGTCTGTCCGAGCGCGAGCGCCGGCGGGCGAAGCGGCTCGCCAGCTGACGACCGCTCCAGCCGGGCGGCGTCCCGGGCGCCCGTCGCCCGGGAGGGCACCGGCCACCCTGTGCTACCGTCCCCGCGCGCTCCCGCCCCCGGTCGGGAGCCTCCCCCCGCGGCCCGCTCCGGCGGTCGAACCCGTCCGTTCCTCCTGATCCAGGGGCCGCTCGCCGTCCCGCGCCCGAGGTCCGTGCCTGCGTCGGGACCCCCGCGATCCGGCCCGAGGAGGTGCGACGAGAGGTGGAGACCTCCCTCCCGCGCGTCCTCGCCGTCCTCGTCGCCCACGACGGTGAGGCGTGGCTCGACGCGTCCCTGACCGCGCTGCTCGAGCAGGACCACCCGGACCTCGACGTCATCGCGGTCGACAACGGCTCCACGGACGGCTCCCGCGCCATCCTCCTCGCGCACCTCGACGAGGACGACGTGCTCGTGGCGGAACGGGACCTCGGTTTCGGCGCGGCCGTCTCGATGGCCCTCGACGCCTCGCGCACCGCGGACGCCGAGTACGTGCTGTTCGTCCACGACGACTGCGTGCTCGCGCCGGACGCCGTCTCGGAGCTGGCCGCGCACCTCACGGCGGACGACCGCCTCGCCATCGTCGGCGCCAAGCTCGTGGACTGGGACGACCCCCGGCGGCTGCAGTCCGTGGGCTGGTCCGTGGACGTCACGGGCCGGGCGGACTCCGGCCTGGAGCCGGACGAGCTCGACCAGGGCCAGCGCGACCAGCCGCAGCGGGCGCTCTACGTGTCGACGTCCGGGATGCTCGTGCGGCGGTCGGCCTTCGAGGAGCTGGGCCGCTTCGACCGCCGCTACCACCTGTTCCGTGACGACCTCGACCTGTGCTGGCGTGCGTGGCTGTCCGGATGGGACGTCGAGGTGGTCCCGGCGGCGGTGGGTCGCCACCGCGCCAGCGCCACGAACTACGACCGGCTGGGTCAGACGGCGTTCCTCGGACCCCGCTACTTCGCCGAGCGCAACACCCTCGCGACGCTGCTGAAGAACTACGGCCTCCCGCGGCTGGTCGTGGTGCTGCCGCTGTTCCTCCTCGTCGGCATCGCGAAGGTGCTCGGCTTCATCGCCACGCGCCGCTTCTCCGACGCGTGGCAGACGCTGCGGGCGTGGATCTGGAACGTGCTGCACCTGCGGGAGACGCGGCGGCTGCGGCACGCCGTGCAGTCGTCCCGGCAGCGCGGGGACGGCGAGCTGCGCGACCTGTTCGCCAAGGTCGCGCCGCGGTTGCGGGCCTACGCCGAGGCCGTCGGGGAGTGGGTCGCCGGCTCCGAGCTCGAGACCGAGGCACGCCCGGAGGGACCCCTCGACGAGCCGCAGACGGCGACGCACCGGCTCGTGGCCTACGTCCGGACCCACCCGGTGTCCACCGCGGCGTTGACCCTCGGCGTCCTCGGCCTCCTCATCGCCCTGCCGCTCCTCGGGGGCGGGATGCTGCGCGGCGGCGAGCTCGCCCCGTGGCCGGCGTCGCCACGCGACTTCCTCGACGACTACATCTCGTCCTGGCACGACGCGGGGGGAGTCGGGACCAGCAGGTCGCCGTCGCCGGCCCAGGCGGTCCTCGCCGCGGTGCAGGTCCTGGCGCTCGGCAGCTCCTGGCTCGCGCCCCGGTTGCTCCTCCTCGGGGCGCTCCCGGCCGCCTGGGTCATCGCGTTGCGGGCGGGCTCGTTCGTCACCGAGAAGCGCGTCCCGCGCGTCGCCGCCGCCACCGCCTTCGTCCTGTCGCCCCCGGCGCTGACGGCGCTCATCACCGGGCGCATCGGCACGCTCGCCGTCGTGATCGCGCTGCCCGCGCTGTTGGCGGCGTACGCCGTCGTGATGGACGCCGACGCCGCTCCCGACGACGCGTGGCGGGCCACGGCCGCCGCCGCCATCGTCGCCGCCGTCGCGATCGCGTTCGAGCCACCGTTCCTCATCGCCTACGTGTGCTGGCTGGTGCTGGCGCTGGGGCTCGCCGCCGGCCTCGGCTCGTCCCGCCCGGTGCGTCGCCGGGTCGTCGTCCGCGTCCTCGCCACCGGCGTCGGCGCCTTCCTCCTGCTCTTCCCGTGGTCGGTGTCGCTCTTCGCGGACGACAGCCCGGTGCTCGGCGGGGTCTCGCCGGTCGGTGCCGACGCGCAGCCGTTCTGGCAGTGGCTGCTGATGGCGCCGGAGCTCCTGGGCGTTCCGGGGATCGTCGCCGGCGTGGGCTTCCTCCTCGCCGGGCTCCTCGGGATCGTCTTCGGGTTCTCCCGGCGACCGCTCGCGGTCGCGTCGCTGTGGGCCGTGGCCCTCGCCGGCGTGTTCGCGGCGTGGGGGCTGGGCCGGGCCGGTGAGGACGCGTGGGCGTGGCCGGGGCTGCCGCTGGTGTTCGTCGCGGGGGCGCTGTCCGGGCTGCTCGTGATCGCGATGGCGACTGCTGGCACGCAGCTGGCCGAGCACTCCTTCGGCTGGCGCCAGCTCGTCGCCGGCATCACGACCGTCGCCATCACGGCCGGGCTCGCCGTGTCCGCGGCGTCGCTGCTGGACGACCCGTGGGGTGCCTTCGAGACGGGCGAGCCCGCGTTGCCCGCGTTCATCGCCGTCGAGGAGTCCGGCGCGGGCGACTTCCGGGTGCTCGTCCTGGCGGACGAGGACGGCGTGGTCGAGTGGGACGTCACGGGCCCCGGCGGGCCGACGATGGCGTCCTACGGCGTCCCCGTCCCGCGACGCTTCGTCGACGCGATCCGCGCGGACATCGAGGACGTCGTGAGCGGAGCCGATCCCGGTGCGGCGGGGCGGCTCGGCCTGTTCAACATCCGGTACGTCGTGGTGCCCGAGGCCGGGCGGACGCCCGAGCTGAGCCAGGTGCTCGGCGACCAGCTCGACCTCGAGCCCCAGCCCGTCGCCGAGGGCGAGGTCCTGCGCGTGACGGGGTGGCTGCCACGGGCGACCTTCCTCCCCGCCGAGGCCGTCGACACGGTGGTCCGTCGGGGCGAGGTCTCCCGGGGGTCGCAGGAGGTACCGCTCCTCCGGGACGGGCGGGCCGCACGGTTCGTCGGGGAGGCCGGCGGCCCCGGCTCCATCCTCGTCTCGGAGATCGCGACGACGGCGTGGGAGGCCCGTGCGGACGGTCGCCCGCTGGAGCTCGCCACGCAGGACGGGCTCCTGCGCTTCGACGTGGACGGCGCCGCCGACGAGCTCGTCGTCGAGCACGCGCACCAGGCACGCCGCAGCGTGCTCGTCGGCGTCCAGCTGCTCGTGTTCCTGATCGCGCTGTCGTTGATGCTCCGACCGCCGCGCTTCGCGCAGGAGACACGACGATGAGGCGGCCTCCCGCGTGGACCCTCGTCCTGGTCGTCGTCGGCATCGTCGCCGCCGGCGTGCTGATCGACCGCGCCAACCCGTCCACCGCGACGGCCCGGCCGGAGCCGGTGCTGGCCGGTGCCGCCATGTCGGGCGCGTGGTACTGCGCCGTGGGGGACACCACCGAGGACGCGCAGATGCGCGTCACCGCGGCCGTCCCGCCGGGCGACACCGACCGACCGGCGGACGTCACGATCGACACCTTCGGCGCCGGCGAGGCGCTGACCGGGCGCGAGATCTCGGTCCCCCCGGGGACCAGCACCTCCCGCGACGTCGCGACCGGCCACGAGGAGGCGGGGGTGGCCTCGCGCTGGTGGGACGAGCCCGCGGCCGTCGGTCGTAGCATCCTCGTCCGCCCCACCGGCGGCCCCGAGGGCTACATCGAGGGTCCGTGCGAGCCCGAGCCGAGCGCCCGCTGGATCGTCCCCGGTGTCGCGACGTCCGGCGGGGCGCAGGCGCTGCTCACCCTGGCGAACCCGTTCGACAGCGACGCGTCCGTCACGATCACCTTCCCGACGCCGGACGGCCTGATCGAGCCGCAGCTGCTCGAGAACGTCGTCGTGCCGAAGCGCTCCACCCGCACCGTGCTGGTGAACGAGCACGCGCCCGAGGAGCCCGACCTCGGCATCCTGGTCCGGGCCCGGTCGGGCCGGGTCGTCGCCGAGGCGGTCCAGACCCTGTCCGCCGCCATCGGCGGGGTCGACGGCGTGTCGCTCGTGAAGGCCACCGCCCAGCCGGCGGAGACCTGGACGGTGCCCTGGTTCGACCTCGGGGAGGACGTCCAGAGCTGGCTGTGGGTCACGAACGTCGAGGATCGCCCCGCCGCCCTGGCGCTGACCCTCCACGCCAGCTCGGGCGGCATCGTCCCCGAGGAGATCGACGAGATCACGCTGGAGGCGGGCGAGACGCGCCGGATCGACCTGCGCGACCTCCTGCCCGAGGGCACGACCCGGGCCGGTGTCACCGTCCGCTCCGAGAACTCGGTCCCCGTGGCCGCCTCGGTCGCGACCGAGTACGCCGGCGCGGACGTGGAGCGGACGGGCTTCGCCGTCCAGCTCGGCGCCGCCGCCCCGGACTCGCTGTGGGTGCTCAGCGGCGGCCCGCCCGCCGGTCGGGACACGAGCGTCCACCTCAGCAACCCGGGCTCCGAGCCGGCGTCCGTCGACGTGCTGGTGGCCTCCGCCGGAGGTGCGGCCGCCCCGGCCGACCTCCAGGGCATCGACGTACCCCCCGGGGCGATGCGCTCCGTCGACCTCACGCCGCACCTGCCCGAGGACGCCGCGGACCACTCGATCTTCGTCGTCGCGCGTGAGGGGACCGTCGTCCCGGGACGCCGCGGCGTGGACCGGGTCGGGACGTTGCGGCTCGTGGCCGGCGGGGGCGTCCCGGGGTCGCTGTGGGCGGGTGGCCGCATCGTGCCGCCGGTCGACCACGCCCCGACGCTGACCCAGCGGCTCGGCACCGATCTCGGCCCCCGCACCGAGGACCCCCTCGAGGTGCCGTCGGAGCCAGCCACGGCGACGCCGACCCCGCTCCCACCGGCGCCCCCGCCGGCGACCGGGACGCCGCCGGCCAGCGACGAGCCCTCGCCGGCGACGTCGCCGGAGAGCCAGGGGTCCTCGCCGACGCCGACGCCCTCGCCGTCGGGCTAGCCCCAGCCGAGCTCGTCGAGGCGGTCGTCGTCGATCCCGAAGTGGTGGGCGATCTCGTGCACGACCGTGTCCTGGACGACGAGGTCGAGCTCCGCCCGTGACCGCGCCCGTGCCTCGAGGGGCTTGCGGAACAGCGTGATGCGGTCCGGCAGCAGCGGATCGTCCCATCCGCGCTCGGTCCGCGGGACCCCCTCGTAGAGCCCGAGCAGGATGACCTCCTCGCCGTCGAGGACGTCCTCGGGCGGGACGTCCTCGATCACGATCTGCACGTTGTCGACGTAGGCGAGGAGCTCGGGAGGCAGCGACGACAGCGCCTCCTCGACCATCCGCTCGAAGGCGCCGGGCCGCAGCGGGCGGAAGCCGTCCACGGGGCGTCGCCGGGGATCGACGGGGGAGCGGCGGCTGCGGCCGTGGCGGTCGTCCATGAGGTCCGCGAGCGTAGCCAGCCGCCGCGCTGCGCCCCCGTCGTCCGGGGCGAACCACAACACCGGCCCTGGGTACCGGCGGTTACCCAAGAGCACGGTGCGTGCGGCGGATGCTTGTCGAACGACATCGCTGTCGTTTACCGTTCCGGGCATGGCTGACAGAGGTGAGGCGCGTCACACGACGCGCGACGCGGTGGTCCGGCCCCTCTCACGGGTGGCGGTCCGACCCTGCGCCCGTCCGGGGTGTCCCTCGCCGGCGCGGGCGACGCTGTCGTTCCGGTACGCCACGCGCGAGGCGTGGCTCGAGGGACTCCACGACGAGTCGTCGCCCGCGACCTACGACCTGTGCGCTTCGCACGCCGACCGCACCCGGCCGCCGACCGGCTGGGGCATCGTCGACCAGCGCCCCGCGGAGGACCAGGAGCCGGCCGAGCGCGCGCCGGCGCACGAGCTCGGTGACGAGCACACGGTCGCCGTCCTCGCCGCGGCCCTCCGCGCCGTGCCGGACCGACCTCCCGTGGCCCCCGTCGGCGAGGCCGTCGAGACCACCGAGGTCCCCGAGGACGACGTCGACATCGACCTCCTGGCGCCCGCCGAGCCCGACGCTGAGCGCTACGACGACCTCCTCGGCCCGGACGAGCTGCCCGACGACCTCCGACACGGCATCGAGGACGCGCTCGCGGAGCTCGCCGCCGTCTCCCGCGGTGACCTCGACGCCGAGCAGATCGCGATCGCGCTCGACGACGACCCCGCCGGCGACCCCGC
>JAHWJY010000091.1 GCA_019348135.1 Actinomycetota bacterium | reverse complement strand
GTAGGTCGCCGCGGGAACCACACCCGGAACAGCCCCCGACACCACGTCGGGGGCTTCTCCGCGTCTGCACTACCCTCCCGTCCCTGACACCTCCAGAGGGAACCCGCCGTGCCTGCACCATCCGATCGCGACCGCGGTCGCCGTGACGGCGGCGGGCGCAGCGGCCGGGGCGGCGAGGTCGCCAAGCCCGCCCGGGGTGGCCGGCGGCAGCCGGCCGGCATCGACAAGGCCGTCCGGACCCCCGGCGCGCCGCCGCGCGTGCCGCTGCCCAAGGTCGAGCAGGCCCCCAAGCCGGACCTGCCCTCGGGTCGCCCGGACCTGCCCGGCGCCGTGATGCGCGAGATCCGCAAGGGGGTCCAGAACGACCACCTGCTCGCCGAGGAGGTCGCGCACGCGCTGAGCCTCGGTGCCGCCGCGATCGACGACGCCGACCCGGAGACCGCGCTGCGGTACCTCGCGTGGGCCAAGGACACGGTGCCGCGCTCGCCCGCGATCCGCGAGGCGCTCGGCGTCGCCCGGTACCTCGCCGAGGACTACACGGCCGCGCTGACCGAGCTGCAGGCCTACCGCCGGCTGTCGGGCAAGCCCGACCAGAACCACGTCATCGCCGACTGCATCCGTGCGCTCGGCGGCGAGACCCACCGCATCGCCGACCTCGTCGAGGCCATGCAGGACCACGAGGACGTCCCGCTGGACCGCCAGCTCGAGGGGACCATCGTGTGGTCGTCGGCGGTCGCCGACGGCGGTGACCTCGGCGCCGCGCGGTCGATCCTGCGCCAGCGGGTGGCCGCGCTCGGGCGCGTCGACGAGCCCGAGGAGGCCCACCTCCGGTTGTGGTTCGTCGCCGGCGACCTCGCCGTCCGTGCCGGCGACCCCCGCGATGCGCGCGAGTGGTTCGTGCGGGTGGCCGAGGAGGACCCCGACGCGTTCGACGTCGGGGACCGCCTCGCCGAGCTCGACGCCGCCGGCGCCTAGCGGTAGCTCACAGGATCCCGCCCTCGGCCATGCGCCTGTAGTCGAGGACGCGGTCCAGGGTGGCCTCGTCGACGCCGTCCTCCAGTGCGACCTCGCGCAGCGTCTTGCCCTCCTTGTGGGCCTGCTTGGCGAGCTTGGCCGAGCGCTCGTAGCCGATCTCGGGCACGAGCGCGGTCACCTGCATGAGCGAGCGCTCGACCAGCTTCGGTCCCTGGTCGGTCGCGGTCGTGCCCGCGAGGCACTTGTCGACGAACACGTGGCTGACCGACGTCAGGAGGTTGATCGAGCCGATGACGTTCGCGGCCATGAGCGGGATCATGACGTTGAGCTCGAGCTCACCCGACAGCCCGCCCACGGTCACGGCGGCGTCGTTGCCGATGACCTGCGCTCCGACCTGGCGGACCGACTCCGGGATGACCGGGTTGACCTTGCCGGGCATGATCGACGACCCCGGCTGGATCTCGGGGAGCTGGATCTCGTAGAGCCCGGTGCGGGGGCCGGAGGACATCCAGCGGACGTCGTTCGCGATCTTGATGAGGCTGACGGCGACGGTCTTCAGGGCGCCCGACAGATCGACGAGGGCGTCGCGGGCCCCCTGGGCCTCGAAGTGGTCCTCCGCCTCGCGGAACGGGATCCCGGTGCGGTCGGCCATCAGCTCGATCACCCGCTGCGGGAACCCGGGGGGGCAGTTGAGACCGGTCCCGACGGCGGTCCCCCCGAGCGCGAGCTCGTAGATGGACTCGAGCGCGCGCCGGACCCGTGCGATGCCGAGGGTCACCTGGCGGGCGTACCCGCCGAACTCCTGACCGAGCGTGACCGGGGTGGCGTCCATCAGGTGGGTCCGCCCCGACTTCACGACGTCGCTCCACTCGTCGGCCTTCGCCTGCAGCGCCTGGGCGAGCTTCTCGAGCGCCGGGATCAGCTCCTGGACCGACAGACGGGCGCAGGCGACGTGGACCGAGGTCGGGAACGAGTCGTTCGACGACTGGCTCGCGTTGACGTGGTCGTTCGGGTGCACCGTGGCGGAGTCGAGCCCCTCGCCCAGGAGCTGCTTGGCGCGGTTGGCCAGGACCTCGTTCACGTTCATGTTCGTGGAGGTCCCGGAGCCGGTCTGGAAGACGTCGACCGGGAAGTGCCGGTCGAGCTGGCCGTCGATGACCTCGTCGGCGGCGCGGCGGATGGCGTCGGCGAGCTCGGGGTCGAGCACGCCGGACTCCTCGTTCGCCGTCGCGGCGGCCCACTTCAGCAGGGCGTGGGCGTGGAGGACCTCGGCGGGGACGGGCGTGCCGGAGATCGGGAAGTTCTCCACGGCGCGCTGCGTGCTGGCGCCCCACAGGGCGTCCGCGGGGATCTGCATCTCGCCCATGGTGTCGGATGCGGTGCGGTACTCGGCCATGCCGTCGGGCCTCTCGGTGGCGGGACTGGGGGAGGGTCTCGCGACCCGTTCCCTGCGTACCTACCAGACCGCTTCCCGGAGGTGCACCTCGCGGCCCGTCCGGGGAGCCGGTCCGACTACGCTCCGCCCGCGGCGAGAGAGGGTGGCGGACGTTGGACCTGGTGTCGGCGGCAGCCATCCGACGAGCGGCGGAACGGCTCCAGCCGGTGCTGCAGCCCACCCCGGTCGAGGGGTCGCGCGCGCTGTCGGAGGTCCTCGGCGGCGAGGTCGTGCTCAAGTGCGAGAACCTCCAGCGCACGGGCTCCTTCAAGCTGCGCGGCGCCTACAACCGCATCGCCCTCCTGAGCGACGCCGAGCGCGCCGGCGGGGTCGTGTGCGCCTCGGCGGGGAACCACGCGCAGGGGGTGGCGCTGGGGTCGGCGCTCCAGGGCGTGGACGCGACCGTGTTCATGCCGGTGAGCGCGCCGCTGCCCAAGGTCGCGGCCACGCAGGCGTACGGCGCGACGGTCGAGCTGGTGGGGGAGACCTTCGACGAGGCGCTGGCCGCGGCGCGCAGCTACGCCGACGAGCGGGGGCGCGTGTTCGTCCACCCGTTCGACCACCCGGACGTCATCGCCGGACAAGGGACGATCGCGCTCGAGCTGCTGGCACAGGTGCCGTCCTTCGCGACGGTGCTGGTGCCGGTCGGCGGTGGCGGGCTCATCTCGGGGATGGCCGTGGCGCTGCGTGCCGAACGCCCCGACGTCCGCATCGTCGGGGTCCAGGCCTCGGGGGCGGCGTCCTTCCCCGCGTCCCTCACCGCCGGTGAGCCGACGACCCTCGCCGCCGTCGACACCATCGCCGACGGCATCGCGGTGAAGCGCCCCGGCGAGCTCACGCTGGCCCACGTCCGCGAGCTGGTCGACGAGGTCGTGACCGTCGACGACGACGTCATCGCCCGCGCCGTGGTGCTCCTCCTCGAGCGGGCCAAGCTCGTCGTGGAGCCGTCCGGTGCCGCGGCCGTCGCGGCCATCCTCGCCGGCGGGGTGGAGCTGGCCGCGCCGGTCGTCGCGGTCCTCACCGGGGGGAACATCGACCCGCTGCTCATGCAGCACCTCGTGACCAGCGGGCTGACGGCCGAGGGCCGGTACGTGACGCTGCGGACCCGCATCCCCGACCGGCCCGGCGAGCTCGCCCGGCTGCTCGAGCTGGCCGCCGACGCCCGGGCCAACGTCGTGGGGGTCGAGCACCACCGCTTCGGCCGTCGGCTCCGGCTGGGGCAGGTCGAGGTCGTGGTCGAGCTCGAGACGCGTGGCGCCGACCACGTCGCGGAGCTGTGCCGGACCATGCAGCGTGCCGGCTACCCCGTCTCGACCGTGTGATCAGGCCGGCTGGAGCCGGTCGGCCGCCATCTCGGCCACGTCGACCAGGACGGTCGTGAGCTCGTAGTCCTTCGGGGTGAACACGGCCGCGACGCCGGCAGCCTTGAGCGCCTCGGCGTCCTCCCGCGGGATGATCCCGCCGGCGACGACCGGGACGTCGTGACCCTCGGCACGGAGCTTCTCGATCACCTGGGGGACGAGCTTCATGTGCGAGCCGGACAGGATCGACAGCCCGACGACGTGGACGTCCTCGTCGACGGCCGCGCGCACGATCTGGTCGGGGGTCAGGCGGATGCCCTCGTAGATGACCTCCATGCCGAGGTCGCGGGCGCGGATGGCGACCTGCTCGGCGCCGTTGCTGTGACCGTCGAGCCCGGGCTTGCCGACGAGGATGCGCAGCCGCCGGCCGAGGCGCTCCTCCACGGCCTTCACGCGTTCGCGGCCCTCCTTGAGGGTGGTCGCGAGCGTCGAGCCGCCGGCGAGCGCGCGGTCCGACACGCCCGTCGGTCCGCGGTACTCGCCGAAGATCTCGCGCAGGGCCTCGGACCACTCGCCGGTCGTGACGCCGGCGCGGGCGCAGGCGATCGACGCCTCCATGAGGTTCTCGTCGGTGCCGGCGGCGCGCTTCAGCTCGTCCAGGGCGGAACGGACCGCGGCGTCGTCGCGCTCCTTCCGGAAGCGCTCGAGCCGCTCGATCTGGTCGAGCTCGGCCTGGTCGTCGACCTTGAGGATCCCCCCCTCCTCGTCCAGCAGGGGGGACCGGGCGGCCTCCTGGTAGGCGTTGACGCCGATGACGCGCTGCTCGCCGGACTCGATCGCGCGCAGCCGCGCCGCGTTCGAGGCGACGAGCTCGCCCTTCATGTAGTCGACGGCCTCGCTGGCGCCTCCGAGCTCGAGGACGTGGTCGAGCTCGGCCTGCGCACCCTCGACGAGCTCCGCGACCTTGGCGTCCATGACCCGCGAGCCCTCGAACAGGTCGGCGTACTCGAGCAGGTCGGTCTCGACCGCTAGCACCTGCTGCATCCGCAGGGACAGCTGCTGGTCCCACGGGCGGGGGAGACCGAGCGCCTCGTTCCACGCGGGGAGCTGGATGGCGCGGGCACGGGCGTCGCGCGACAGGGTCACGCCGAGCATCTCGATGAGGATGCGGGCGATGTTGTTCTCCGGCTGCTGCTCGGTCAGGCCGAGCGAGTTCACCTGCACGCCGTAGCGGAAGCGGCGCATCTTCGGATCCTCGATGCCGTAGCGCTCCGAGGTGATGCGGTCCCACAGCTCGACGAAGGCACGCATCTTGGCGACCTCCTCCACGAACCGGATGCCGGCGTTGACGAAGAAGGAGATGCGACCGACGACGGCCGGGAAGTCCTCGTCGGGCACCTGGCCCCGTGCCTTGACCGCATCCAGCACGGCGATGGCGTTCGCGAGCGCGTAGGCGAGCTCCTGCACCGGCGTCGCCCCGGCTTCCTGCAGGTGGTAGCTGCAGATGTTGAGCGGGTTCCAGCTCGGGATGTGCTTCACCGTGTGGGCCACGATGTCGGTCGTGAGCCGCATCGAGGGCTCCGGCGGGAAGGCGTAGGTCCCGCGCGAGAGGTACTCCTTGATGATGTCGTTCTGGGTCGTGCCCTTCAGCTCGGTGGTGTCCGCGCCCTGCTCCTCCGCGACGGCGACGTAGAGCGCGAGGAGCCACATCGCGGTGGCGTTGATCGTCATCGACGTGTTCATCTGCTCGAGCGGGATGTCGTCGAAGAGCGTGCGCATGTCGTCGATGGAGGTGATCGGCACCCCGACCTTGCCGACCTCGCCCTGGGCGAGCACGTGGTCGCTGTCGTAGCCCGTCTGCGTCGGCAGGTCGAAGGCCACGGACAGGCCCGTCTGACCCCGCGCGAGGTTGGTGCGGTAGAGCTCGTTCGAGGCGGCGGCCGAGGAGTGGCCCGAGTAGGTGCGCATCATCCAGGGTCGGTCGCGCTCGGGCAGGATCGGCGGTGTGGACACGGCAGGCACCTTGCTCGAGGGTCGGACACCGGACTCCCGGAGTGAGCGTAGCCCGCGCGGACTGGCACTCCCCTGGCCGCTCTGGCACGCTGGGCGCTTGCCGACGTCACCCGTGACCTCGCCGACGACCAGCCGTTGGAGGACGCGGACCACCTCCGTCCGGGACCACCCCCCTCTCCGCTCCCGTCGGACGTGCCGACACTCGAGTGCCCCTTGACCCTGACCGCCCTCCGCCGTACCGCGGTGTTCGCGACGATCGTCGCGACCCTGCTTCCGGCGACGGCGATCGCGCAGGACCTCGAGGAGGTCGAGCAGCAGGTCGAGCAGCTCGAGGACCGCCTCGGCGAGGCGACGGCGCGCTACGAGGACACCTGGGCGCGCGTGTCCGCCGCCGAGGAGGAGCTGGCGACGCTCGCGGAGCGGACGCGCCAGCTCGAGGTCGAGGCGGCGGAGGTCGACGTGCTCCTCGCCGCGCGGGCGCGGGCGGTGTTCAAGCACGGCGGCAACAGCGTCCTCGAGAGCCTGCTGTCGGCCGACGGCCCCCAGCGGGCGATCGAGCGCGCGTCGCTCATGAACGCCGTGACGGGCCGCGACCAGGGTCGTCTGGAGGCGGCCGTGAACCTGCGGGTCCAGCTCGACCAGAGCGCCCAGCTCCTGGCCGCGAAGACCGCGGAGCTCGAGGCGCTGAAGGCCGATCTCGCCGAGCAGCAGGCGGCGCTCGCGGCCGAGCTCGACGACGCCAAGGTGCTCCAGACCGACCTCCGCCGGCGCGAGGCCCGCCGCAAGCACATCGAGCGGGGGGTCCAGAACGGCACCTACGCGTGCATGTTCGAGCACCCCTTCAACTTCCGTGACACGTGGGGGCACCCCCGTTCGGGGGGCCGCCGCCACAAGGGCACCGACGTCTTCAGCTACCACGGTGCGCCGGTCTACGCCTTCAACGGGGGCCGCATCCAGCGCCTGAACAACAGCGGGCTCGGCGGCATCTCCGTCTACCTGTGGGGCGAGGACGGCAACCTCTACTACTACACCCACCTCGACGACTACGCCCCCGGTCTCCACGTCGGCAAGTACGTCGAGGCCGGCGAGATGATCGCGTACAACGGCGACACCGGCAACGCCCGCGGTGGGGCGCCCCACGTCCACTTCCAGCTCCACCCCGGGGGTGGCGCCCCGGTCAACCCCTACCCGTGGCTGGCGGCCGCGTGCTTCTAGCGCTCCTCGCCGCGCTCGCGGCCGGGACGTTCATCGCGCTGCAGGCGGGGCTCATCGGCGAGTTCGGCACGCGCGTGCCGGCGGTGACGGTCGCGTTCTGGGTCCACCTCGCCGGGCTCGTCGCCGCGTTCGTGCTCGTCCTCGTCACCGGCAGTGGGTTCCAGCTCGCGGCCGTGCGCGCGGCACCGGTGGGGCTCCTGGCCGGCGTCTTCGGCGTCGGCATCGTCTCGACGATCGCGATCGCCGTCGCGCCGCTGGGTCTCGGCGCGACGCTGGCCATCGTCACCGGCGTGCAGCTGCTGCTGGCGTTCGCGCTGGAGGCCGGCGGGATCCTCGGGCCGCAGGTCCGGTTCGACGTCGTGCGCGTCCTCGGCGTGGTGCTGATCGTCGCCGGCGTGCTGCTCGTCTTCGGCCGCGGCCGCCCCGCCTGACCAGGATCCGGGCAGCGGATGTCGCGATGCCGACATGTGCTGCCCCGATCGCGGGTGAGCGGCTACGCCTCGACGCGGAGGGCCACCAGGACGCCGTCGCGGATCGGCACGATCGTGGACACGTAGCGCGGGTCCGCGAACACGGCCCGGTTGTGGTCGCGGATGGCGTCTGTCCAGCCGCGCCCCTCGAAGCCGGGGCGGTCCTCGCCGGTCGGCACGGTGCCGTACCACAGCACGTTGTCGCAGAGGTACAGCCCGCCGACGCGGACCCGGTCCCTGGCGGCCTCCCAGCAGTCCGGGTACCCGCCCTTGTCGACGTCGTTGTAGATGACGTCGAAGTCCCCCTCGGTCGCGGCGAGCCCCTCGAGGGCGTCGCCGACGCGGTACCGGACCCGGTCCCACAGCCCGGCCCGCCGGAGGTAGTCCTCGGCCATCCGCGCGTTGTCGGGGTCGCCGTCCGTGCAGTGGACCTCCCCCGCCCCGCCGACCGCCCGGGCGAACCAGTAGGCCGAGTAGCCGTAGCCGGAGCCGAGCTCGAACACGCGCTCGGCGGCCACCGCGGACGCCTGCTGCTCGAGGAACCGCCCGACCGCGCGGCCGACGATCGGGAAGCCGTGCTCGTCGGCGCGTGCCTCCATCTCGTCGAGCACGGGGTCGTGGCGCTGGAGGCCGGCGAGGTCGCGCAGGTAGTGGCTCACACGGACGTCGAGGAAGGGCTGGTCGGTCACGGTCGGCTCCGGGGGATCGCGGTCGGGGTGGTGGGGTCCTCGGCGACGGTCCCCCCGTGGCGCGAGGCGGCGAGGGCCCGTCGGCCGGGGCCCGCGAGGAGCCACGCCAGCACCAGGGCCAGCACGGCCACCGCGAGGAGGGACAGGCGTGACGTGCCGGCACGTGCCGAGGCCTGGACGGCCACCGGGGCGCCGAACCCGAGGTAGGCGACGGCGTAGAAGGACGACGTCAGCGCGCCGCGCGCGGTCGGCGAGGCGAGCCGCTCCGTCGCCGTCAGGCCGGCGATGAGGCTGAGGCCGTAGGCCGCCCCGAGCAGCACCGCCGCGGGGAGCAGGACCGGCCACAGGTCGAGCGCGTCGGAGACCACCGCGAGGACGAGTCCGACCGCCCCGAGAGCCGGTGCCCACCACGCGATCCGCACGGCGCCGGCGCGCTTGGCCACCGGCTGCACGAGCACCCCCACGGTCATCGTCAGGGCCGCCACGACGCCGGCGACCGCGACGTCGAAGCCCTGCATCGTGTCCTGCAGCTCCAGGGGCAGCACCGTGATGGACAGCGACGGGAACGTGAACACGCACGCGGCGGCCGGCACGGCGAACAGCGCGAAGGGGCGGCCCGAGCCGGGCGGGATACCGAGGTTGAGCAACGGACCCCGCGCCTGGCGGGGGCTCACGTCGGGGATGCGCCACAGCAGCCCGAGGGCGAGCGCGACCAGCACGACGTGGACGAGGTAGGGCGAGGTCGTGGGCGCCGGCGCCCACTGCCCCATCAGCCCGCCGGTCAGGGGGCCGAGGCCGAAGCCGAGCGACAGGGCGATCGTCGCGTGACGTGCCGCGACGTCCGGCCGCGTGAGGTCGGCGACCCAGGCGCTGCCGACGCTGAAGACCGCGCCGGACACCGCTCCCTGCAGGAACCTCGCCACGTAGAGGAGCACGACGTCGTCGGACGCCGGCAGGAACACGAGCGAGGCGAGACCGGACAGGACCACGAACGGCGCCACGACCCGACGCCGGCCGACCCGGTCCGACGCCGGACCGGCGAGGAACAGCGCCGGGAGGAGCCCCGCGGCGTAGATGGCGAAGATGGCCGTGAGCTCGGTGCCCGACAGGTCGAGGTCGGCGCGGTACCGCAGCAGGATCGGGCTCGGCACGTTCGTGCCGAACGCGACGGCGAACAGCACGACGAGGAGGCCCTTGACCCCGGACGGGGCCGCGCGTACCTCGTCGGACGAGCTCATCGGCCGGTCCTCGGTCGGGGAGCGGCAGCCAACCACACCGGCGTAGGCTGGCCA
>JAHWJY010000256.1 GCA_019348135.1 Actinomycetota bacterium | reverse complement strand
TCGGGTTCCGTCGCGAGCTCGATGCGGTGGAGGACCCGGACGAGCGCGCCGAGCGGGAGCAGCAGCTGATCGACCTCGCCTACCAGAACGCCACGGGCTTCAACGTGGCGACGTTCGGGGAGATCGACGACGTCCTCGACCCGGCCGAGACCCGCGGACGGATCGTCGCGACGCTCGCCGCCGCCGCCTCGCGGACGCGCCGGCGCCGTCCCGGGACCTACGTCCCCGCCTGGTGACCGGACCCGTGGACCACCTCACCCGCAGCGTGATCCGGGCAGCGGATGACCACATCCGGACATCCGCTGCCCCGATGTCCGGCGCGAGCGCTCCCGCGGTCGACGGTCAGCAGGGTGCGGCGGGCTCCGCGCTCTCGACCGCGGCGCGGAGGGCGTCGCCGGCGGTGGCGACGCCGTCGCCGTCGTCCGTGCGCGCGAACACCTGCCCGACGACCGTGCCGTCCGCGTCGACGACGGGCGAGCCGGACACGCCGGGGGAGACGGCCAGCTCGAGCAGGAGCTGCCCGCCCCCGACCTCGGCGACCGTGCCAGCGGTCGTGTACGGACGCGCGGCGGGGAAGCCGACCACCTGGACGTCCTGGCCCACGTCGGGCGTCGGCCCGATCGGCAGGGCCAGCCCGCCCTCCGGTGCCGCATCGAGCTCCACGACGGCGACGTCGGCGTTCGTGGCGAGCCGGTAGCCCGTGCCCGTCGTCGACGTGCCGCCCTCGAGGGGCCGGAGGCCGACCGTGCGGGCGCCGGCCACGACGTGCCGGTTCGTCACGAGCACGACGTCGTCGCCGACCTGCGTCAGGAAGCCGGACCCGGTGGAGACCCGGCCGTCGCAGCCGATGCTGCGCACCAGCATCACGGCGTCCGCGAGCCGGGCGTCCTCCCCGAGCTGCTCGGCGACGTCCGCGCCCGAGCGTCGGAAGGCGAGCTCGTCGATCAGCCAGCCGCCGAGCGGGACCACGAGGCTCAGGGCCACCACCACGACGAGCCACTTCCGGAGACGGGCCGAGAAGCGCGACATCGACGTCTCGAACCCGTCGAGGTCGTCCGGGTCCGGGTCGGCGTGCGCCTCGGGTCCGGAGGACAGCTCCTGGTCCTCGGTCGTCACGTGGTGGGTCCGGTCGTCGGTTGAGCAGCGTCGGCAGACGATCTCACGATGGTGTTGAGCAGCGTCGGCAGACGATCTCACGGTCGGGTTGAGCAGCGTCGGCAGACGATCTCACGATCGTGTCGAGCAGCGTCGGCAGAGCGAACGCCCAGCCTGCCCGACGCCTTCCCCCCGTGTCGGCGGCCTGCGCCTCCCCGGCTCAGGCCCGCCGGCGCCGGCCGAGGAGCGTCGCCCCGCCGGCGAGCGCCAGCCCCAGGAGGCCGAGCCCGCCGCCGGTGGTCGGGAGCACGCCGGGGTCGGCCGGACCGCCGCCCGGCGGTGCGGCCTGCACACCGTCGTCGGTGACGACCGTCACGGTGTGGTTCGGGTCCGCCGCGATCTCCGCCATCGTGAACGGGAAGTCGACCCACCGCTCCTGGCTGAACAGCTCGGTCTGGTCGGCGTGGTGCGGGTGGGTGGGATCGGTCGACTGGCTGTAGGTCAGGATCGTGGCGGCGTCGACCCCCTCGTCGGTGAAGGCGACGGCCTGGATGTGCGACGAGCCGTACGTGATCGGGTAGAGCCGGTCGGTGTTGTGCGCCGGCGTCTTGCCGTAGACCATGTTGGCGTTGCCGGTGTCGTGGAGGCCGCCGCCGATCGGCAGCGCCGGCGCGCCCGTGTCGCCGGCGACCTGGAGGTCACCGAGAGCGGCGTCCAGCGGCACGCCCTCGTCCTCGAGGTGGGCGATCGCGTCGCGCATGGCCTGCACGATCGTGTCGTCGTCCTCCGCGAGGTCGCGCGGGGTCTCGACGGGTCGCGCGGGGTCGAACGGCTCCTCCCAGCGATCGGCTGCCGGCGTGCGCGTCCAGAACTCGCGGAAGATGTGGGCTCCGACGCTGTCCGTGTCGGTGCGCCCGTCCCAGGCGGCCAGGACGTCGCAGGCCTCGCCGCCCTCGGCCGCGGCGCAGACGCCCTCGAGGTCGTCGTCCTCACGCGCGAGCTCGGCCGCGAACACCCGGTTCAGGTGCTGCACGCCCTTCAGCTGCTCGTGGGTGAACAGGTCCGGGCCACCTCGGCCGTCCGATCCGTCGAGGCGGTCCATCATGTAGCGGTAGACGACCCGGGTGCGCAGCGACCGCTCGCACTCCTCGCACCCGATGATGCGGGCGAAGCCCTCCAGCCGGGTGTCGGGGTTCGGCAGCCAGTAGCTGTCGTTGGCGTTGACGACCCAGTCGCGGGTGATGACCTCCGGCAGGTTGCCGTCGCCGAACATGCCCGGACGGGGGGCGTCCTCGTCGTCGAGCCAAGCGCAGGAGCTCTGCGCCCGCGTCCCGTCGAGCGCCGGGAGCCCGGCGAGCTCGAAGAGCACCTGCCCCACCGGCGTGGCGCACTCCTGCACGAGCGAGTCGGGGACGTTGGGCACGACCGAGTGGTCGGCGTAGAGGGCGTTGCCGTCGCGGTCCGCCGCCATCGTGTTGACCCACGGCATGCCACCCGTGCGGTCGTGCGCCTCGAGCAGCTCGGCGACGTTGCCGGCCTTCGACATCTCGTGGAAGACGTCGATGGTCTTCAGGTGCTCGGCGTTCGCCTCGCGGATGGCGAAGAAGCTCGCCGGCGTCCAGCCCATCAGCACCGACGGGTCATCGAGGACGTAGCCCTCGTTCGTGCGGTAGAGGTCCTCGGTGACCTCCTCGAGCGAGCCGTCCTCCGTCTTCACGGTGACCGTGACCTCGCGGCGCTCGAGCGGTTGCGGCCCGGACTCCGTCAGGTACGACAGGGTCAGCGGGTCGTAGCGGTACTCGTACGGGGTGAACCGGTACGCCGTGGAGACCGTGTGTGTCCAGGCGACGTCCTCGTTCCAGCCGATGTTCACCGTGGGAGCGCCGTGCAGCTGACCGCCGGCGACGTCGAAGTGGCCCGGGATCGTGAGGTGGG
>JAHWJY010000004.1 GCA_019348135.1 Actinomycetota bacterium | reverse complement strand
GTCGCGCGGACCGACTCCCCGTCCTGGTCGAGCCCGAGCCGCACCCGGTCTCCGCCGCCCACGACATCCGCACCGTCCCGACCTTCGTCCTCGTCGACGAGCGGGGCCGGGAGACGGCGCGCGTCGAGGGCTGGGACCGGCGGCAGGTGGCCGAGCTGGTCCGTCGGGCGGGGGGCGAGCTGCACGCCTCCGGGGACCTGCCGGACGTCAAGCCCGGCTGCCAGTCACGCAGCATGCTCGATGCGCGGCTGCAGGCCCAGCTCGCGTCCGACGACGTCGCGCTGGGCTACGCCGGTGCCGGCGACGGCATCGAGGAGATGTGGCGGCGCGGCTGGAACGACGGGCTCCCCACGGTGCCGCCGACCCACGACCGGGTCCGACAGATGCTCGACGGACGTGACGGCGACGAGCTGCTCGGGACGGTCCCGCCGGTGATGGGCGAGCTCACCCTCGGACGGCTCGCCGCATGTGCCGTCCTCGCCGGCTGCGAGCCGGCGTTCCTCCCCGTCGTCCGGGCGGCGGTCGAGGCGATCCTCGACGACGGGTTCGCGCTGCACGGGATGCAGAACACCACCCACTTCGCCTCGCCGGCGGTGATCGTGAGCGGCTCCTACGCCGACGCGATCGGGATGCACGGCGGCTCGAACGCCCTCGGGCCAGGTGGGCGCGCGAACCAGACGATCGGACGGGCCGTACGGCTCGTGATGTCGCTGACGGGCGGGGGGACGCCGGGGGGACTCGACCAGTCGGCGCTCGGCGGACCGCACAAGCTCGGGCTGTGCTTCCCGGAACGGGAGGACGCGAGCCCCTGGGAGCCGCTGCGGGTCACGCTCGGCTACCCGCACGAGACGACCACCGTGAGCGTGGTCGGCACGGAGTCCCCGATGGGGGTGAGCGACCACTACTCGAGCGACGCGGAAGGGGTGGCGACCACGCTCGCCACCGCCCTCGGCAACGCGTGGGCCCCCACCTGGTACCCGGTCGCGACCCACACGCCGCTCGTCGTCTGCCCCGAGCACGCCCGTACGTTCGGGGAGGCGGGATGGTCGAAGGCGGACCTGCGGGCGTTCCTCCACGAGCGCTGCCGCCGGACGGCCGGCGACCTGCGAGCCGCCGGCACCGGCGAGCTCACACCCTTCGCACGGTTCGCCGAGACCGACGACACCGTCATCCCGAAGTTCCTGTCCGAGGACGAGATCGTGGTGGTGGTCGCGGGTGGCGACGCAGGCCGCTTCTCGGCCGTGCTCCCGCCGTGGGTCGGCTTCGGCCTCGGCTCGACGATGATCACCCGGGAGGTACAGCCGTGACCACGACCGGTCCCTACGTGAGCCCGCTCGACGAGCACGTGCGCGAGCCCGTCCCGGACGCCCCGCGGCCGGCCTCCCTCGCCGGCGTGACGGTCGGTCTCCTCGACATCTCCAAGCCGCGCGGCCAGGAGTTCCTCGACCGTGTCGAGCACCTGCTCCGGACGGGCCACGACGTCGCCGACGTCGTGCGTCTGCGCAAGCCGACGTTCGCGCGGCCCGCGCCGGCGGACGTGCTCGCCGAGGCGGAGCGCTGTGGGGCGGTCCTCGTCGCGCTCGCGGACTGAGGCAGCTGCGTGTCGTGCGGTCTGCACGACGTCATCACCCTCGAGTCGCGTGGGACGCCCGCCGCGCTGTTCGGCACCGAGCCGTTCCGGGCCGAGGCCGAGGAGCAGGCGCGCGCCCTGGCGATGCCGCAGCAGCGCCTCGTCGAGGTGGCGCACCCGATCCAGCCGCTGCCGGCCGAGGTCGTGGCGGGCTACGCGGACGGTCTCCTGGCGGAGGCCGTGCGGCGCGTGACCGCCGGGTAGGTCGTGAGGTGTGGTGCGCGAGGGGAGACTTGAACTCCCACGTCTGTTAAGACACACGGCCCTCAACCGTGCGCGTCTGCCAATTCCGCCACTCGCGCGTGACTCGCGGGAGAGGCCCCCGCGGGAGCGGGAGCATAGCCCTGGAGGATGGCCGACGCGAACGCGCGGACCGCGGCTCAGGGGCCTCCCGGGACCGCCACGGCCCACGCGCCGGCGTCCCAGAACGCGAGCCCCGGCCAGGCCGACGGACGCACCCCGATCAGGGCGTCCGACCACGCGTGGGCCACCCCGATGCGGTACAGCGGGACCACGAGCGCGTCCTCCGCGGCCCCCGCCAACGCGTCGGACAACGCCGCGGATCCCGGCCCGCCGGCGTCACCGGCGAGCGCCAGCGCGGGGTCGTGGACCGAGCCCACGAGCGTCGGCCACGGCCCGGCCCGGCGAGCCACCAGCGCCCCGTCGCCGGTCGAGCGCGCGAGCCCGACGACGTCCGGCGTGACCTCGCCCACCAGCGCCATGCCACCGCCGGCGGTCCGGAGGTCGCGCTGCAACGCCCGCGCGGTGAACGCGGTCGCCTCCTGCCAACGCGGGAGGACCACGACCGGCTCGCCGACGTCGGCGACGGGGTCGTCCGACGGCGTCGCCCCCGGGGCGGCGCCGGGCACGACGGAGGAGGCCGGCGCGCCGGACGGTCCCAGGAGGCCCTCCACGAGCTGGCTCACGTCGAGGGCGGCGGCGATGGCCCGCCGTCGCGGGGCGGCCGCGGGCGCGCCGAGCGGTCCGGCGGGCCGCCACGCCAACGTCACGGTCGTCCCGCCGATCGGGGCGGCCGCCTGCACGTCATCCACGCGACGGGCGCGCTCGACGGGGTTGAGTGCCAGGTAGCCGAGCACCGCGTCGACCTCACCCTCGCGGAGCATGCCCAGCGCCGCCTCGTAGCGCGGCACCACCAGCACCTCAAGCCGTTCGACCCCGGGTGCGCCGAGGGCCCCGTCCGGGTTCGCCACGAAGCTCGTGCGGAGCCCGGGCACGTGCTCCCCCAGCGAGAACCACCCGCCGGCGACCGGGATGTCGTCCGCGTAGGCATCGGGACCGGAGCCCGCCAGGACGGTCGCCGGCAGGACCCCGACACCGTCGAGGAGCGACCACCACCGCCCGTACGGCATCCGGAACCCGAGCTGCACCCTCCGGTCGTCGACGGCGGTCACGGACGTCAGGGGCGCGAGCTCGGCGGCACGGGGGCCGGCGCGGAGCGCCTCCAGCGTCGCCACGACATCCGCGGCGGTGACCGCTGACCCGTCCGACCACCGACCCTCCCGGAGCGCGAGCTCGATCCGCCAACCGCCGTCGGGCGCCGAGCTCGTCTCCCAGTGCGCCACCAGCCCGGCGGCCAGCTGGCCGTGGGGGTCGACCCGGAACATCGGCAGCCCCCAGATCGCGCCGAGGTCGGCGGCGGCTGCGTCGTCGTGCCGGAGGTCGAGGAAGCCGGCGGGCTCGTCGGGGTAGGCGACCCGCACGACGCCGGCCGGCGACCGTTGCGCCGCCAGCGGCACGGCGGCGAGCTCCGCGGCCTCCGTGGGCGGCCGTTCCACCTCCGCGGACGGGGCGGAGCAGGCAGCGAGGAGGCTCAGGGCGGCCAGGACGACGAACCCAGCCGTCCCGCCGCTCCCCCGCTGTCGCCCGTCCGCCACCGTTGCTCCTACGACGTCTCGTCCAGCCAGACGCGGCTGAGGTCCACGGTGCCGAAGGGGTCGTAGACGAGGTCCCGGACCTCCGGTGCGACGACCCGGTTGTGCGCGTAGGAGAAGACCGGGACGACCACCGCCGTCTCGAGGACACGCCGCTCGACCTCCTGGTAGAGCTCGTTGCGGGCGTCCTCGTCGGGCTCCGCACGGGCGGCCGCCAGCAGGGCGTCCACCTCCGGGTCGGTGAAGCGGGTCACGTTGTCGCCGGCGACGTGCTCCGAGCCGAAGAGGGGATGCAGGTACGCACCCGGGCTCGGATGGTCGGCCTCCCACCCGAGCCGGAACATCCCCATCTCGCCGGCCCGGAGCGTCTGGACGTAGGGCTGCAGGTCGAGCGCGGAGACCTCGACCTCGAGCCCGACGGCGCGCATCTCCCGGGCGATGGCCTCGGCGATGCCCTGGTGGGTGCGTCCCCGGTTGTGCAGGATCCGGATCGGCTCGAGCTCGCGGTCCCCCAGGAGCTCCCGGGCGCGGTCCGGGTCGTACCCGCACGACGGGCACGGCTCCTCCTGGGCGCCCGGGATGGACGGCGGCACGACCCCCTCCGCCACGACCCGGATCCCGCGGGTCACGGTGTCGACGATCCGGTCGCGGTCGATGAGTGCCGCCACGGCCCGGCGGACGTCGGGATCGTCGAAGGGCGGGACCTCGGTGTTGAAGCCGTAGTAGTAGACCGTGGTCGTCAGCCCGTCGACGAGACCGGGACCCCGGTAGCCGTCGTCGGAGAGACCGAACTCCTCCACCGCCCGCGCGGTCCGTGACACGGGGACCTCCGAGACGTGCAGCTGCCCCTCCTCGAGGTCCGCGAACTGCTCCTCGCCCGCCGGGTCGGCGCTGTAGATGGGGAACACGATCTCGTCGAGACGCGGGCCGCCCTCGGCGGCGGGCCTGGCGCGGGCCACCCGGATGAACTGGTCGTGCTGCCAGGGCTCGGCCAGCTGGAACGGGCCGTTGCCGATCGGCCGCTCGCCGAAGCCGACCGGATCCGCCTCCGCCACGGCAGGGACGGGCGCGAGGCTCGGGTCGGCGAGCACCTCGGGGAACTCGGCGTACGGGTAGCGCAGACGGATCACCAGGGTGGTCGGGTCGGGCGCGCTCAGTCCCGCCAGCCCCACACCGGTCGTCTGGGCCTCCTCGAACCCGGCCACGGCTTCGAGCCGGTGGGCGAGGAAGGACGGCGGCGTCGCCGTCCCGGAGGCGATGCGGTCGAACGCACGCACGAAGTCCCCGGCGGTGACCGGCGAGCCGTCGTGGAAGGTCGCTCCGGGGTCGAGCGAGAACGTGAACTCCGTGGCGTCCTCGTTGCTCTCCCACGACAGCGCCGCCGCAGGTCGCGGACGGAGGTCGGGCCCCAGCCGCACCAACGAGTCGAACACGGCGTCGACGACGACCCGCCCCTCGGCGTCGGCGACGAACCGCGGGTCGATCGCCGCGGGATCCGCGCCGAGCGCGAAGCGGAGCGAGCCGCCACCGAGCTCGGTCGCACCCGGCGGCAGCTCCGGCTGCGTCGTGGCCGTCGACGGGGACGGCGTCGCGGACGGGACCGCGTCGGGCCCGTCCCGGCGGCAGGCCCCGGTCGCGAGCGCGACCGATGCCAGCACGGCGAGGGCGCGGAGGGTCGTCGGGCGCACGGTGCCCCGCTGACGTGGGGTCCTAGTGGATGAGGACCAGGAGGACGTTGGTGATCGTGAACCCGACCGCGGCCGCCACCGTCAGCCGGTCGAGGTTCTTCTCGACCATCGCGTTGCCGTGCAGCGCCCCGCCCCCGCCACCGAACATGTCGGACAGGCCGCCGCCGGTCCCCCGGTGGAGCAGGATGAACATCACCAGCATCAACGAGAAGATCACGTGGATGACGATGAGGGCGATCTCGATCACGGGGGTGCGGTCCTTCGAGGTGGTGTGGCCGGGGAGGCTACCAGCCGCCCGCCATCCGGCTGCGGCGCGGACCCCCCCGCGGGATCAGCGGACGCGGTCCTCGGCGGGCCGGCGCTGCATGAAGTAGACGCCGAGGCCGTTGGTGGCGCTCGAGACGACCGGGGACGACACGCTCCACTGCCCCACGAGGTCGTCGTCCACCCGGATCGTCGGTCGGGGCTGGATCGGGAGGCTGCGGCGGGTGTCGGCCTCGGGGCACACGGCGCCGGGGGTCGCACACGCTGCGAGGGCGGCCCGTGACACCTCGGCGGGGTCGTCGTCGACGACGGGCACGGGGGTCGTCCGGACCGCCGGCGTGGTCTCGAGCTGGCTGCGACGGTAGACCTGGAAGGTGCGGTGCTCGACCTCGGTCTCGGGGGCCACCGTCGGCTCCACGACGGAGGTCCAGACCACCGCGACCGCGTCCCGGTCCCCGGCCGCGCCGGCGATCATCGCCGGCACCTCCATGGCGGCACCGACGGCGACGGACAGGGCCGTGGCGACGGCGATGAGCTCGACCCCGCCCCGGGTCCGGGTGACGACGGGACGCTCCTCGACGAGGTGCTGGACCCGGCCGACCAGGGTCCCGCTCGGGACGAAGGCGGCACAGGCGGCGTCGGGGCGGCTGGCGTCGATGACCTTCAGGAGGCCGCTGGCGAGCGCGCCGGGGCGGTGGGTGATCCGGACGGCGCACTGGTCGGCCGCGAGCTCGCGCTCGGTGTGGAGCTGACGCAGCGCCCACCGCCCGCCGGGGACGAAGAAGAAGACGTCGCGCACGATGCCGAGGAGCAGGGCCACGAGGTTGTCGCGCCGGCGCAGGTGGGCGAGCTCGTGCGCCAGGACGCCCTCGAGCTCCTCGTCGTCCATCCGCGCCGCGAGCGAGCGGTCGAGGACGATGACCGGGCGGCGGATGCCGACGGCGCTGGCGCCGCCGGGACAGCCCACCACGAGCGCCACCGGTGGGGTCGGGACGCGCATCCGTCGTGCGACCTGGTCGGCGATGCGCTGGACCCGGACGGTCGGGCGACCCCGCCCGGGACCGACCAGGGAGCGCCGCGTGCGGCGACCGCGACCGATCCGCAGCACGATGCGCACGCCGGCGATGAGCGTCCACGCGCTGACGATGATGGGAGCCGCCAGCGGGGCGAAGTGGAGGTAGCTGTCCCGGATGGGGACGGGCAGGGCGTCGGCGGCGTCGACCGGCAGCATCAGGAAGGGCAGCTCGAGGCTGCTCCAGGTGAGCCCCACCACGGCGATGAGGGCGGCAGCGGGGACCAACGCGGTCGCGGCGCGGATGCCCGGGGTGCGCAGACCGACGCGCAGGAGCAGCCGACCGAGGAGTGCCGCGGCCACCGAGGCGACGATCACGCGGATCGTGATGCTCTCGGTCGGCACGCTCAGGAGGACACCCATGTCCGGCACGAGGGTCAGGACTCCAGGTTCCGACGGCGCTCGACCGCGGAGCGAAGCTGGTCGAGGGTCACGTCGTCGACGGCGTCGACGACCTCGGCGAGGTAGGAGGCGGCGGGCTCCGGGTAGCGCTCGAGCAGCCAGCCCAGCACCGAGCTGAGCGTCTCGCGGGCGTAGTGCTCGCGGGAGACCATCGGGCGGTACCGGTGCGCGAGACCGGCGGTGTCACGACGCAGGAGGCCCTTGGCGGCCAGGCGCGTCATCGTGGTCATCACGGTCGTGTAGGCGATCTTGCGGGTCGCCGCGAGCTGGTCGTGGACATCGCGGACGGTCGCGTCGCCGAGGCGCCACGCCACGTCCATGACGTCCTGCTCGAGGGGGCCCAGCAGGGACTCCAGGGGATCCTTGCGGCGGCTCACCGCGTGCTCCTTCCTGCCGGTCGTCGGCCCGGTGGGACGACGACCGTGTGCGCTCGGTGCCCCAGCCTACGCCCCGGGCGGCTCCAGCGCACCGACCTGCCGGTCCGTGGCCGTCGCCGCTCCTAGACTGCGCCGGATGACCCGACCCGCGAGCGACGCCGTGACCGTCCACACCTCCTGGCGTGGCGTGCTGTCGTCGGCCATCAGCCCGGTGGTGCTGCTCGGGTACGGCCTGCTCGTGCTCAGCGCCCGGGGACCCGCGCCCGTCGCCCTCGTGGCGCTGGTGGTCGGCGTCGGTCTGGCGGGGGTCGCGCTGTTCGACTACCCGCGCCGCACGGAGTTCTCGCCCGAGGGCATCCGTCGCGTGTGCCCCCTCCGCGACGACGTCCTGCCGTGGTCCCGGACGGTCGCCATCGAACGGGCACCGGGGTCGGTCCGTTCGGCCATCCGCCTCCGTGGCGACGACACCCCGAAGGCCCCCACCGGTGGCCTGGTCGCGCGTGGGCTCGGGCGGCGTCGCCACCTGCTGAGCGACCGCGTCGAGAGCCGACGGGAGTACGACGAGCTCGAGGCGCTGCTCGACGGCCTCGACGTCACGACGGTGCTGCGCGCCGGTCGGCCGGGCGCCGACGTCCCACCGACCGACCTGTACCGCCGCCGCGCCGGGCACCGGAGCGAGGACCGCACGTGACCGCCACCGTCGAGCGTCCCGACGCCGCCGAGCCCCAGGACGCCCGGCTCGGGAGCAACTACCGCAAGCTCTGGACGGCGAGCTTCATCTCGAACCTCGGCGACGGCATCGACGCGGCCGCGCTGCCGCTCCTCGCCGCCGCCCTGACGCGCGACCCGGCGCTGTTCGCCGGCGTTGCCGTGGCGGGTCGTCTCCCCTGGCTCGTGTTCGCCCTCCAGGCGGGCGCGATCGCGGACCGGGTGGACCGACGCCGCCTCATGGCGACGGCGAACGTGGTCCGCTTCGGGCTCATGGGCGTCCTGGGGCTCGCCATCCTCGGGGACTGGGCGAGCATCTGGCTGCTCTACGTCGTGGCGTTCTGCCTGGGCATCGCCGAGACGCTGTTCGACAACGCGGCCCAGGCGATCATGCCGAGCGTCGTCGTCCGTCCACAGCTCGAGCGCGCCAACGGCCGGCTCTACGCCGGCGAGATGGTCGCCAACCAGTTCCTCGGCCCCCCGCTCGGCGGGTTCCTGTTCGCGGTCGCCGCCGCCGTCCCGATCCTGCTCGACGCCGGCACGTTCCTCGTCGCGGCGGGGCTGATCGCCTGGATGACCGGGAGCTACGCCTCGCGTCGGCCCGCGGCCGCGTCGGCCGGTCCCGGCGTCGTCGCCGATCCCGACCCCACCGCACCGGCGCGCGACGACGACGTCGCCCCCGGCGCGAGCGTCCCGCGTCGGCGCATGCGCACCGAGATCGCGGAGGGCCTGCGCTGGCTGTGGGGCCACCGGCTGCTGCGCACGCTGGCGATCCTGCTCGGGTTCATGAACGGGCTGTCGATGATGTTCTTCGCCACGTTCGCGCTCTTCGCGACCGACCCCGACATCCTCGGTCTCGGCGAGATCGGCTTCGGGTTCCTGCTCACGGCCGGAGCCGCCGGCTCCGTCCTCGCGAGCCTCGTCGCCGGCCGGATCGTCGAGCGCTTCGGGCGCGGACCGGTCCTGTGGTCGACCCTCCTCGGCTCGGTGGCGATCCCGATCGCCACCGGCGCGAGCTCCGACGCGTTCGTCGTCGGGGCGCTGTCCGCCGGCTTCGGCTTCACCGCCGTCATCTGGAACGTCGTCACCGTCTCCCTGCGACAGACCATCATCCCCGACGACCTGCTCGGCCGCGTGAACTCCGTCTACCGGTTCGTCGGCTGGGGCTCGATGCCGGTCGGGGCGTTCCTGGGCGGCGTCATCGCGAGCCAGTTCGGGCTGCGGGCGCCGTGGTTCGTCGCCGGGACCGTGATGGCCCTCGCCCTCGTCCCGGCGGTCCGGGTCATCTCGTCCCGGACGATCGAGGAGGCGCGCGCGGCCGCCGGCGCCTAGCCGACACCGCCGTCCACGACGGTCGTCAGGCGGTCGTGACCCCGGTGTCGGAGTTCGCGATGTGGACCTCGCGCCCGAGGTCCTTCACGCGCTGGACCAACGTCTCGTCCGGGCCGAGCGCGTAGTGGCAGCTGGCCCAGTGACCGGGACGGACCTCGGCCAGCGGCGGCACGTCGGTGACGCAGTTGTCCTGGGCGATGGGGCAGCGCGTGTGGAACCGGCAGCCGGTCGGGGGGTTCGCCGGGCTCGGGAGGTCACCTTCGAGGATGATGCGCTCACGGCTGCGCTCCATCTCCGGGTCGGCGACCGGCACCGCGGAGAGCAACGAGTGCGTGTACGGGTGGGCCGGCGCCTCGTAGAGCTCGTCGCGGTCCGCGAGTTCGACGATCTGCCCCAGGTACATGACGGCGACACGGTCCGAGATGTGGCGGACCACCGACAGGTCGTGGGCGATGAACAGGTAGGAGAGCTGGAACTCCTCCTGGAGGTCCTCGAGCAGGTTCAGCACCTGCGCCTGGACGGACACGTCGAGGGCCGAGACGGGCTCGTCGAGCACCACCAGCTCGGGGTTGACGGCCAGGGACCGGGCGATCCCGATGCGCTGACGCTGCCCGCCCGAGAACTCGTGCGGGTACCGGTTGCCGTGCTCCGGGGACAGCCCGACCGCGTCGAGGAGCGCCCGTGCCTTGATGCGCGCCTCCTTCTTGTCGGTGCCGTGGATCTGGAGCGGCTCGGAGATGATGTCCTGGACGGGCATGCGCGGGTTGAGCGACGCGAACGGGTCCTGGAAGACCATCTGCATGTCCTGGCGCAGCTCGCGCATCCGCGACGAGCTCGCGCCGACGACGTCCTCGCCGTTGAACAGGACCTGCCCGCTGGTGGGCTCCACGAGGCGGAGGAGGGTCCGACCGAGGGTGGTCTTGCCGCACCCGGACTCACCGACGATCCCGAGGGTCTCGGTCGCGCCGAGCGCGAAGGACACCCCGTCGACGGCGTGCACGCTGCCGACCTGCTTGCGCATGATGCCGGCACGGATCGGGTAGTACTTGACGAGGTCCGTGACCTCGAGGACGGGCGGGGCGCCGGTCGCCCCGGGCAGGGTGTCGCGTTCGGTGGCCGTCATCCCGCCACCTCCGCCGTGCGCTGGCTGAAGTCGGGCAACTCCTCGGCGAAGTGGCAGCGCGACTGGTGCGCCCCGGCCGGATCGAGCGGGCGCAGCGCCGGCTCCTCGTCGCGGCATATCGCCTCCGCGAACTCGCAGCGCGGCCGGAACGAGCAGCCCGCCGGCAGGTTGATCGCGGACGGGGGTGAGCCGGGGATCGGGCTCAGGCGCTCGTCGGTCCGCTTCGCGAACGTCGGGATCGAGCGCATCAGGCCCTGCGTGTAGGGGTTGCGGCTGCGGTAGTAGATCGTGCCGGTGTCGCCGGTCTCGAACAGCCGGCCGCCGTACATCACCTGCACGCGCTCGGCGACGCCGGCGACGAGGCCGAGGTCGTGGGTGATGAGGATCATCGCCGCCCCGGTCGCCTCCTGGGCCTTGCGCATCACCTCGATCACCTGGGCCTGGATGGTGACGTCGAGCGCGGTGGTCGGCTCGTCGGCGATCAGGAGCTTCGGCTGGTTCGCGATCGCCATGGCGATCATGGCGCGCTGGCGCATGCCGCCGGAGAACTCGTGCGGGTAGTTCTCGACGCGGATCCGGGGCTCCGGGATGCCGACGATCTCGAGCAGCTCGATCGAGCGCTCGCTCGCCGCCTTCTTCGACACGTCGGGGTGGTGGATGCGGATCGCCTCGGCCAGCTGGTTGCCGACGGTGAAGACCGGGTTCAGGGCCGTCATCGGATCCTGGAAGATCATGGCGATGTCCTCGCCCTGGATCCGACGCATCTCGCGGTCCGACAGGCTCAGGAGGTCACGGCCGTCGAAGGTGATCGACCCGCTGATCCGCGCCGAGCGGGGCAGCAGCCGCATCGTCGCCATGGCCGTCACCGACTTGCCGGACCCGGACTCGCCGACGACCGCCAGGGTCTCCCCCGGGTGGACGTCGAAGCTGACGCCGTTGACGGCCTGGACGAGGCCGTCGTCGGTGTCGAACGAGACCGTGAGGTCACGGACGGACAGGAGGGGTTCCGTGGTCACGCGTTCAGCCCTTCCGGGTCGTGGGGTCGAGTGCGTCCCGGAGCCCGTCACCGAGGAAGTTGACGCACAGGGCGATCAGCACGACGAAACCGCCGGGGATCAGGATGGTCGACGGCCGGCTGTCGATGGCTCCCTTGGCCTCGTTGACGAGGTTGCCGAGGGTCGGGGTCGGCGGGGTCACGCCGACGCCGAGGAACGACAGGGTCGACTCCAGGATGATCGCCGTGCCGATCAGCAGCGTCGCGTTGACGATGATCGGTCCGAACGTGTTCGGCAGGATGTGCCGGACGATGATCCGTGGCGGCCGGGCGCCCGCGGCGCGGGCCGCGAGCACGAACTCCTGGTCCCGGAACTGGAGGAACAGGCCGCGGACGACGCGTGCGATGGCCGGCCACAGGAGCAGCGCCAGGATGACCGCGATGCCGTTGGGGCTGGCGCCGTACCGCACGCCGACGACGAGGAGGACGACCAAGGCGGGGACGATGAGGAAGAGGTTGATGAGCTGGCTCAGCAGCGTGTCGACGATGCCCCCGAAGTACCCCGCCAGCGAGCCGATGACCGTCCCGATGAACGTGGTGAGCAGGGCGACCACGAGCGCGATGCGCAGGGAGAACCGGCCGCCGTGGAACGTCCGGACGAGGAGGTCGCGGCCGATCTGGTCGGTGCCGAACGGGTGACGGAACGACGGGCCCTCGCGCATGGCGGCCACGTCGATGTCGCGGAAGCCGTAGGACGACAGCATCGGGGCGACCCAGAACGAGATCGCCAGCAGGACCAGCAGTGCGGCGGCGAACATCGCCAGCCGGTGACGCCGGAAGCGGTCCCACGTCTGGCGCCCGAACGAGCGCGTCGAGATCGTCATGCCCTCGCGCTCGTCGACGATCACGTCGTCGGACAGCGCCCTGGTCGTGGGCTCAGCGTCGGCCTCCGCGGTGACGAGGCCCGGGTCGCCGGTGTGTGCCTCTTCCGGCCGGGGCTGCTCACTCATAGCGGATCCTCGGGTCGAGCATGCCGTAGACCAGGTCGGCGATGAGGTTGAAGAAGATGACCAGCAGCGAGATGAACATGATGATGCCCATCGTGAGGTTGAGGTCCCCGTTGAAGATGGCGCGCAGCAGGAGCGGCCCCAGCCCCGGCCACGAGAAGATCGTCTCGGTGACGACGGACCCGCCGAGGAGGGCCGCGAAGTCGATGGCCCAGATCGTGACCAGGGGGATCATGGCGTTGCGGAGCCCATGCTTGAGCACGACCCGGCGCCGGGGCAGGCCCTTCGCCCTGGCGGTGCGGATGTAGTCGGAGTTGATGACCTCGAGCATCGACGCACGTTCGAAGCGCGACTCCGCCGCCGTGATCACGAGCACGAGCGTCGTGATCGGGAGGATGTGGCTGCGCACCACCTCCGAGATGCTCCCGGTGTGCATCTGTGACACGTAGAAGGGTTTGGCGTCGAACCAGTCCTGCCACCACACGGCGAAGATGACCTGCAACAGCAACGCGAACACGAACGTGGGCATGGAGATGCCCACGAAGGAGAAGCCGGTGACGAAGTAGTCGGACTTCGAGTACTGGTTGACGGCGGAGTAGACGCCCAGCGCCACGGCCAGCGTGGCGATGATGAGGAACGCCGGGATCGCGAGACGCGCGGTGTTGATGGCGCGGTCCATCACGAGCGGGAAGACCTCGGCGCTGCCCTCCGTCGGCGCCTGGCCCATGTCGCCGGTCGCCGCGTCGCGCATCCAGTAGACGTAACGGAGCGGGATCGGCTTGTCGAGGTCGTACAGGTCGATGAGGCGGTCGAAGGCGGCCTGGTCGCACTGGTTGCAGGTGGCGAGCTTCGCGAGCGGGTCCGCGACGGACGCGGTGAGCGCGTAGACGATGAAGGTGCCGACCAGGAGCAGCGGGATCGTCGTCATGATCCGGCGCGCGACGTATGCGAACACGGCAATCACCCTTCCTCGAGGTGGACGCGCTCCGGGCCATCGGGAGAGGCGGGGGACGACCTCGCCGCCGGCGCAGTCTAACGGCCAGGCACCCTCAGCACGCCGAAGTGCGCAGAGAGGACGCGGGCCCTTCCGAGAGGACCCCGGCCCGGAACGCCGGAGGGGGCCGGGTGTCCGGCCCCCTCCGAGGTTCAGCAGCGTCGAAGACGCTCCGACGCATAGGTGGTACGAGCGGGCGCGTCACGAGGACGCGCCCGCTCGGTCGATCACTCGCCTGCGGGGAGGTAGTCCACCACGTTGACGAGCGGGCCGGCCGAGTTCGCGTCCGGTGCGACGGCGCCACGCTGGAGACGCTCGTTGCTGTACGCGTAGTAGGACGGCTTCTGCGTGAGCGGGATGACGACGAGACCGTTCTCGGGGTCCTTCTCGAGGGTGGTCACGAACTTGTCCATCTCGTTGTAGCAAGCGGCACGCTCGTCATCGTTGACGGTCGCGTCGCACTCCTCCGACATGGCGTCGAACTCGTCGTTCGCGAAGCCATAGGGGTTGTTGCCGGAGCCCGACAGGTACGCCGCGTGGTTGGAGCCCGGCCACGGGCCACCGACCCATGCGAACTGGGTGATGTCCCAGAGCTCGCAGTTGCCCTCGGTCCCGCCCGAGTTGGCGCAGGCGATGGCGTCCGGGTTGAACGGCATGGCGCCGAAGTAGTCGCCACCGGGCACGTTGTCGATCGTGACCTCGATGCCGGCGGGCTTCAGCTGCTCCACGATCAGCTGCTGCTGCAGCTCACGCAGGGCGTTGCCACCCGTGGTACCGACCCGCAGGGAGAGCGGACCGTGCTCGGGGTGCTCGTAGATGCCACCCGCACCCTCGGTGTAGCCGGCCTCCTCGAGCTTGGCCTTGGCCTCGTCCACGAGGTTGCCCGCGTACTGGGCCTGGTGGTCCTCGTACGCCGGCTGGTTCGACATCCAGTAGGTGTTGCCGAGTCCCTCGGCCGGCAGCGCGTCGCCGAACAGCGGCGTGTACAGCGCGGACATGACCTGGCTCTTGTCGAGCGCGAGGGCGATCGCCTCACGCACCTGCGGCTGTGCCAGGTGCGGGTTGAAGAGGTTGAAGCCCCAGTGCTCGTAGACCGGGCCAGCCTCGGAGGCGATGGTGAAGGCCTCGTCGGTGGAGATGCGCTCACCGAAGGCCGTCTGCGGCTGGGTGAAGATCATGTCGGCCTCGCCGGCCTTCAGCGCGTTGATCTGCGCGTCCGTGTCGGTGACCCAGTTGATCTTGACGCCGGTGACGCAGGCGGCGCCCGCGTTGGTGACGTCCGGGCTCGTCGAGCCGTGGTACTCGTCGTTGCGGGCGAGCGTCATGGAGTTGCCACGCTCCCAGCTGTCGAACAGCATCGGGCCCGAGGACGGCAGGGTCTCCCCCTCGTGCTCGAACTCCGGGAAGGCCGCGTTCGCCTCTTCGGCGGTGGTCACGACGTGGGTCGGGAACACCTCGCTGAAGAGCGCCTTGTAGCCGGCGTAGAAGGAGTCGAAGGCCAGCGTGAACTCGGTGTCCGAGTTGACGGTGAACTCCGTGATGGCGTCGTAGCCGGTGCGGTCACCGATGAGGTAGACCCCGCCTTCGCCGGTCTCGACGTCGTAGCCCTCCATGATGATGTCGAAGGTGCCCTTGACGTGCTCGGCGGTCAGCGGCGTGCCGTCGGACCAGGTCAGCCCGTCGCGCAGGACGTAGTCGATCGTCACGGAGCCGTCGTCGGCCTCGTTGACGGTCGCTTCCTCGGCGAGCAGTTCAGGGATGAACTCGGTCGCCGCGGACACGCCGTACAGGCCGTCCCAGAGCGACTGACGCACCCACGAGGTGATCGAGAGGTTGTTGTTCGGGTCGTCGAGGTGCATGTCCGGCGGCTCCTGCTCGTGTGCCCACACGAGCTCCGCCTCGCTGCCACCCTCGCAGTAGTTGGCCGGGTCGACCGCGTCGCCGGTCTCGGTCGCGGTGGGCGTCTCGCCGGCCGCCGTGGTCTGGTCGCCCGTGGGCTCCTCGCCTCCGTCGCCACAGGCCGTCGCGACGAGCGCGACAGCTGCAGCGGCGGCGACGAGCCTCCGTGCTCGCTTCATGTCCCTAGCCACCGTGTGTCCTTTCGTGGGGCGGCCGGCTCGTGATCCCCGTGCGGACCCGGACGGGCGCGCTGAACCTGGGGAGAGCCGAGGTGTCCTGAGGTGGTACGCGGGCAGGCTACTACCGGGGTCGTACGCCGTCGCGCATCTGTGGTCCCCGTGCGTGATGCGCACGAGCGGGACCACCCTCCGGTGTCGGCTACCGCCGCCATCCGACCAGAGGCGGTGTCGGCTACCGCCGCCATCCGACCAGAGGCGGTGTCGGCTACCGCCGCCATCCGACCAGAGGCGGTGTCGGCTACCGCCGCCATCCGACGATCAGGGCGAAGTCGTCCGAGTTGAGGCTGGCGCCCCCCACGAGCGCCCCGTCGATGTCCGGCTCGCCCATGAGCTCACGGATGTTGCCGGGCTTCACGCTCCCGCCGTACTGGATGCGGACGGCCTCGGCGGTCGCGTCGTCGTAGAGCTCGGCGAGCTCGGCGCGGATGGCGGCGCACAGCTCCTGCGCGTCCTCCTTCGTCGCGGTCTCGCCGGTGCCGATGGCCCAGACCGGTTCGTAGGCGAGGACGAGCTCCTCGGGGTCGACCACCTTCACGCCGGCGAGCGAGCCCCGGAGCTGGCCCACCACGACCTCCTCGGCCCGGCCGGCCTGACGCTCCTCCAGGGTCTCCCCCACGCAGACGATCGGGCGCAGGTGCTGCTTCTGGACGGCCTTGACCTTGCGGTTGACGATCTCGTCGGTCTCGCCGAACAGGGCACGACGCTCCGAGTGCCCGCAGATCACGTACGCCACGTCGAGGCGCGCGAGCATCGCGGCCGACACCTCGCCCGTGAAGGCGCCTTCCGCCTCCCAGTGGCAGTTCTGGGCGCCGAGCGCGAGCGGGAGGCGGTCGGAGTCGATCAGCGTCTGGATCGACCGCAGGGCGACGAAGGGCGGCGCGACGACGATGTCCTGGCCCTCGTAGTCGGACTCGTCGAGGTGGTAGGCCAGCCGCTGCACGAGCTGGATCGCCTCCAGGTGGTCCTTGTGCATCTTCCAGTTGCCCGCGATGATCGGACGCCGCTCGGTCACGGAGGAACTCCTGGCTGTCGGGGTGGCTCGTGGGGTGTCGGGCGACGACCCTAGTGCGGGGTACCGGTGGACTCAGGCGCCGGACGGCCCCCGACCGACGGGTGCCCAGTCGGCGTGCATGGCCGCGTAGACCCCGCCCGTGCGGACCAGGCTCGCGTGGGTCCCGTCCTCGACGAGCCGGCCGTGGTCGAACACCAGCACGCGGTCGGCCGCCTCCGCCGTCGACAACCGGTGCGCGACCGTGACGGCGGTGCGCCCGGCGGTGAGGTGCTCCAGCGCGCGCTGCATGCGGACCTCGAGGGCGGGGTCGACCGCGGAGGTGGCCTCGTCCAGGACGAGCACGTCCGGGTCGGCGATCCAGGCCCGGGCCAGCGCGACGAGCTGGCGCTCGCCCGACGACAGCCGCCCGCCGCGCTCCCCCACGTCCGTGTCCATGCCGTCCGGCAGGCTCGCCACCCAGTCGTCGAGCTCGAGGTCGGTGAGGGCCGCGGCGAGCTCGTCGTCGCGCGACCCCGGGCGCCCGTAGCGGATGTTCTCGGCGATCGTGCCCGCGAAGAGGAACCCCTCCTGTGGCACGAACGCCACCCGGGACCGCAGCGACGCGAACGCGACCTGGCGCAGGGGCACGTCACCGACGGAGATCCCGCCGGCGACCGGGTCGAGCAGTCGGACGAGGAGCTTCGCGAACGTGGACTTGCCCGATCCCGTCTCGCCGACCACCGCGACCCGCGATCCGGCGGCGATGTGGACGGTGACGTCGCTCAGGACCTCGGGTCCGTCGCCGTACGCGAACCGCACGGCCTCGAAGCGCACGTCGAGCCGACCGGGGGGCAGTGTCCGGCCGTCGACGGGGTCGGCGATCTCGCGGGGCGTGTCGAGGACCTCCAGGATCCGTCGTACCCCGGCCGCCGCGGACTGCGCCTCGTTCAGCACCTCCACCACGGTCTGGACGGGGTCGATGAAGACCGCGACCAGGAACAGGAACGCGACCAGCGTGCCCGCGCTGATGTCGCCGAGCAGCACCCCCCCGGCCACGACGGCCGCCGTCACGGAGGCGGCGAACAGCTCGGCGGACGAGAACAGCACCGCGCCCAGGGTGCCCGCGCGGAACTCGACCGAGCGCTGGGCGTCGACCGCGTCGTCGACGCGCTTGCGCGAGCGCTCCTCCGCACCGTACGCGCGGATCGTCGGCAGGCCGACGATGACCTCGCTCAGCGCGGCCAGGGTCTCGCCGACCTGGACCCTCACGCGGTCCCAGGCCCGGGCGAGGACCCGTTGGGCCAGGACGAGCATGGCCGCGTAGACCGCGGCGCCGCCGATGACGAGCACCGCCAGGCGCCACTCGTAGGCGAGCATCACGAGGAGGGTCACCGAGATCTGTCCGGCGCCGACCAGCATCCCCACGCCGCCCCACTCGAGGAAGTCGCTGATCGCGCTCACGTCGGAGGTGACCCGCGAGACGAGCGTCCCGCGGCGCTCGGCCTGCACGTGCAGCGCCGACAGGTCGTGGATGTGCCGGAAGGTCGCGATGCGCAGCTGGGCCAGCCCACGGGCCGAGCGCTCGAGGAGCCGGTACAGGGCCATGCGGGTGCAGACGAGGGCGAGCAGCAGGACCACGACCGCGCCGGCGATGGCCGGCACGGCCGCCGCCACGTCGGCACCGCCCGGCGCGGTCAACTGCCCGTCGATCACCCGCTGCAGCACGATGGGGACGACGACCTGACCGACCGTGCCGAGCAGTGCCAGCCCGACGGTGACGCCGAAGCCGCGACGCAGCTCGGGGGCCAGCCGGGCGACACGCCGCACGGCGGCGATGGTCCCACCGCGGTCCTCGGCCGCGGTCGCGTGGTCGACGCTCACGGCGGCGCTCACGGCTCGACCGCCGCGCGCTCGGTCTCGCGTCGGGCCGCGTCGACCTCGTACGCGGTCAGCAGGGTCGCGTAGCCGGGGACGGTGGCCAGCAGCTCGTCGTGCGTGCCGTGGGCCACGACCCGTCCGTCCTCGACGTAGGCGACCTCGTCGGCCAGCACGATGCTCGAACGCCGGTACGCGACGAGCACGACGGTCGCCGGCAGGGCGGCATCCCGCAGGCGCCGCAGGATCGCCGCCTCGACGCTGGGGTCGAGCGCCGAGGTGGCGTCGTCGAGCACCAGGACGCGGGGACGGCGGACGAGGGCGCGCGCCAGCGCGATCCGCTGCCGCTGACCACCCGAGAGCGTGGTCCCCCGCTCCCCCAGGGGCGTGTCGTAGCCCTGGGGCAGCGCGCGGATGAAGCCGTCGGCTCCCGCGAGCCGGACCGCCTCCTCGACCTGCTCGAACGGGACGTCGGCGCCGAGGGTCAGGTTGCCGAGCACGGTGTCGTCGAACAGGAACGTGTCCTGGGCCACGTAGGCGACCTCGCTCGGCACGACGCCGGGGGCGAGGTCCCGGAGGTCGCGGCCGTCGAGCTCGACCGCGCCGGCGTCGGGATCCCACAGACGGGCCAGCAGGAGCGTGAGGCTCGACTTGCCCGCACCGGTCGGACCGACGACCGCGAGCGTGCGGCCGGCCGGGATGTCGAGCTGGAGGTCGCGCAGCACGGGTGCCCCGCGGTAGCCGAAGGTGATCCCCCGGCCCGTGACCGGGGCCGGGGTGGCGGCGACGGCCTGCGGGACGTCGCCGTAGGGGACGGCGTCGTCGGTGCCGAGGACCTCCTCCACCCGCCGGGAGCCGGCCACGCTGTTCGCGGCGTCCCACATCAGGAACCCGATCAGCTTGATCGGCATCGACATGAGCGACAGGAGGTAGATCACGCGCACGATCTCGCCGGTCTGCAGCCCCCCGACGGAGACGCGGTGGACCGCGAGCAGCAGGATCAGCGCCGCCCCGAGCGCCGGCATGGTGTCGGTGAGTGCGCGGTAGCCCGTCCACGTCCGCCCCACGAGCGCGAACTGGTCGGCGAGGGCGTGGGCCGAGCGCGCGAACCGCTCGGTCTCGTACTCCTCGCGGCCGAGCGACTTCACCGTCAGCGCCCCGTCGAAGCTCTCGTGGGCGGCGTCGCCGAGGTGCCCCCGCCGACGCTGGAGCTCCTGCATGGCCTCGAACGTCAACCACGCCCCGCGCAGGTCGATGGCCATGACGAGGAGGAGGAGCAGGGCCGCCGCGGCACCCAGCCACGGGTCGGTGAGCGTGATGACGACGACCGCCCCGAAGATGAGGAAGACCACCCCGGTCGCGAACGGCAGGGGTGCGAGCACGAAGGTCGCCTGCCGGGCGTCGTTGTCGGCGACGGACAGGAGGTCGCCCGTCGACCGGCTGCCGTACCAGGACAGCGACAGCCCGAGCTGGTGGGCGATGAGGCGCTTGCGGATGCGCGACTGTGCGGTGAACTGCAGCCACCCCGCCGTGGCGCGCCGCAGGACGATGCCCGTCGCCTTCCAGACGGCGACGCCCAGGATGAGCAGCAGGGCGCTGCGCAGCCGGGGACCGGCCGGTTCGCCGCTCTCGAGCACCGGCAGGACGAGGTCGTCCGTGACGTGGCCGATGACCACCGCCGAGGCGATGATCGCCGAGGTGAAGGCGATGGCGCCGGCGGCCGCGACGGCGTACACGACCGGCTGGTCGCGGACGAGGCGACCGATCAGCCGGACGCCCGCACCGATGACCTCGGCGGGGGTGTCGACGGGACGGACGGCGGAACTGGACACGGCGGAGCCTGACGCCGACCCGGCGCCGGGCACGCGGAGGTCAGCCTGCGGATGCTAGTCGGGCCGACCCCCGACGCCCAGCACGCCGGGCGGGCAGCGCGCCGCTGGACGGCGTCAGGGACGCAGGGCCACGACGCCGGGCAGGTCCTTGCCCTCGAGGAGCTCGAGCGAGGCCCCACCACCGGTGGAGACGTGGTCGACGCGGTCGTCGAGCCCGAGGCTGCGCACCGCGGCGGCGCTGTCGCCGCCGCCGACGACGGTGAAGGCCTCCGTGTCCGCCATCGCCTCGGCGACGGCGCGGGTGCCGTGGGAGAACGCCTCCCACTCGAAGACCCCCATGGGGCCGTTCCAGAAGACGGCGCCGGCGCCGCGGATGACGTCCGCGTAGGTCTCGCCCGTGTCCTTGCCGATGTCGAGACCCATCTGCTCTGCGGGGATCGCGGCAGCGGGCACGCGGTCGTGCGGCGCGTCCTCGGCGAACTCCGTGGCGACGACGACGTCGGTCGGGAGGTGCACGTCGATGCCCCGGTCGCGGGCCCGGGCGACGAGGTCGCGCACCGTGTCGACCTGGTCGGCCTCGACGCGTGAGGCCCCGACGTCGAGACCGTCCGCCCGGAGGAAGGTGAAGCACATCGCCCCGCCGACGCAGATCGCATCGACCTTCTCGAGCAGACGCTCGAGCACGACCAGCTTGTCGCTGACCTTGGCGCCGCCGAGGACGGCGACGTAGGGACGGGCGGGGTCGGCCTGCAGGCCGCCCAGCACCTCGAGCTCGCGCTCGAGCAGCAACCCGGCGTAGCCCGGCAGGCGCGCCGGGACGCCGGCGATGGAGGCGTGGGCCCGGTGGGACGCACCGAAGGCGTCGTCGACGTACACCTCCGCCATCGATGCCAGGGCGTCGGCGAACGCGTCGTCGTTGGCCTTCTCGCCCGGGTCGAACCGCAGGTTCTCGAGCAGGAGGACCTCGCCCGGCGCGAGGCTCTTCGCCTTCGCCCGGGCGTCCTCGCCCACGACGTCGGTCGCGACCGTCACGGGACGACCGAGGAGCTCGGCGAGCCGTGCCCCCACCGGTGCCATCGACAGGGCACGGTCGGGCTCGCCGCCGGGGCGGCCGAGGTGGGACGCGACCACGACCGCCGCGTCCTGGTCGAGCAGGAGGCGCAGCGTCGGCAGCGACGCCTCGATGCGCAGGTCGTCCGCGACCCCGCCCCCGGACAGTGGCACGTTCAGGTCGGCGCGCACGAACACGTGCCTACCGGCCGCGTCCAGCTCCCGGACGGACCGGATCGCTCCGGCGGACCCCATCAGAGGCGGTCGCCGACGTAGGTGACGAGCTCGGCGAGGCGGTTCGAGTAGCCCCACTCGTTGTCGTACCAGCCGAGGACCTTCACGAGGTTGCCGTTGGCCATGGTGCTGAGCGAGTCGAACACGCACGAGTGCGGGTTGCCGACGATGTCGGTGGAGACGAGCGGCTCGTCCGAGTACTCGAGGATCCCCTTGAGGTCGCCTTCGGCGGCGGCCCGGAACGCGGCGTTGACCTCGTCGACCGTGACCTCCTGGTCGAGCACCAGCACGAGGTCGGTGATGGAGCCGTCCGGCACCGGCACGCGCAGTGCCATGCCGTCGAGGCGCCCTTCGAGCACCGGCAGCGCCAGCGACGCCGCCTTGGCGGCGCCGGTCGTGGTCGGGATGATCGACAGCGCGGCCGCCCGGGCGCGACGCGGGTCCTTGTGGGGTGCGTCGTGGATGTTCTGGTCGCCCGTGTAGGCGTGGATCGTCGTCATCAGGCCCTGCGTGATGCCGAACGCGTCCTGGAGCACCTTCGCCATCGGGACCACCGAGTTCGTGGTGCACGAGGCGTTGGAGATGATGTGGTGCTCGGCCGGGTCGTAGTTCGACTCGTTGGCGCCGAGGACGATCGTGGTGTCCTCGCCCTTCGCGGGGGCGGAGATGATGACCTTCTTGGCCCCGGCCTCGAGGTGCTTGCCCGCACCCTCGCGGTCGGTGAAGAAGCCGGTCGACTCGACGACGATGTCGACGTCGAGGTCCTTCCACGGGAGGTTGGCGGGGTCGCGCTCGGCCAGCACGCGCAGCTCGTCCCCGTCCACGAGGAGGCCGTCGCCGCTGACCTCCACCGTGCCGTCGTAGCGACCGTGGACGCTGTCGTACTTGAGGAGCAACCCCAGCGTCTTCGGATCGGTCAGGTCGTTGACCGCCACGAAGTCGATGTCGAGGCCGGTCTTCTTCGCGGCCCGGAAGAGGTTGCGACCGATGCGGCCGAAACCGTTGATCGCGACGCGCAGCGCCATCGGAGGTGCTCCTGATCGGGGGTCTGAGGGTCGTCCCGATCGAGCCTAGCCGTCCTCCACGAGCGCCAGGATCCGACGCAACCGACGATGGACCGAGGACTTCCCCACCGGTGGGTCGCACAGCTCCCCCAGCTCCGCCAGGGACGCCGCGGGGTTCGCCAGGCGGACGAGCGCCACCTCGCGCAGCTCCGGGGCCAGTCCGTCCCACCCCACCTGCTCGATCACCTCGGCGACCGCCGCGGTCTGGTCCGAGGCCGCCTCGATGGTCCGCCGCAGGTTGGCGGCGTCGGCGTTGGCCAGCCGGTTCGCCTCGCTGCGCAGGCTGCGTCGGAGCCGCTGCTCGTCCCAGGCGAGGAACGCGCCGGTCGCGCCCCACGAGGCCAGCAGCTCCCCGATCGTCTCGCCGGACTTGACGACGAGGCGGGGGCGCTCGTCCCCGACCGTGCTGGCGGGCCGGTCGACGGTCCGGCGGACGAGGACGGCGAGCCGGTCGGCGAGCGACGGGCTCCCGGTCGGGACCTCGAGGTGTGGCGGTCGGCTCGGGGCGCTCACCGATCCCGCCGCCAGGAACGCGCCGCGCAGGTAGGCCACCGCGTGCCCGCGGTCGGCGACGAGCGCCCGCGGGATCTCCCCGGACGGGCGCCCCTCGGGGTCGAGCATGCCGATGTCCCGGGCGAGGTCCTCGGCCCGGACGGCGACCACCACGACGTAGGTGGTCCGCCGGCGCACACCTCCCGGGGCGCGCACCTGCACCTCGGGCCGGAGCTCGTAGACCCGCTGCAGCAGCGCGAAGGCACGACGGGCGACGGCACCCGAGGTCGTGACCACCTCGACGGTGAGGCGTTCCTCCGGGGGCGCCCCCGGGTGCAGGTGGAGCGCGCCGCCGAGGCGGAGGATGGCGGCGAGCTCCGCGCGCTGGGTGACGCGGTCACCCGGCTCCAGGCGTGCCAGCTCCTGCTTGACCCGCTCGGTGAACCCGCTGCCGTGCGGGGGCGCGGGGCCGTCGCCGGTCACGGTCAGCGGACGAGGTCGCGCAGCACGGCCGCCAGGGCGGCGGGGTCGTGACCGTCGTCGCCGTCCAGGAGGTCGGCCGTGACCACCTCGATGCCGGCGCGCGAGATCGCGCCGGCGTCGGCCCGCAGCGCGCGTCCCGGACCGTTCGGTCGGCTGCCGTCGTGGACGACGACGTGGGTCACGTCCAGGCCCGGGACGTGCTGGAGCACGGCGTCGAGGTGCTCGCCGAGGGTCATGCCCTCGGTCTCGCCCGGCTGCTCGCGCAGGTTGGCGACGTACACCACGGGCGCCTCCGCCGCCCGGACGGCGTCGGCGACGTCGGTGACCAGCAGGTTCGGGAGCAGGCTCGTGTACAGCGACCCCGGACCGAGCACGAGCAGGTCGGCGGCGGCGATCGCCTCGAGCGCGGCCGGCGTCCCGGGGGCGTCGGCCGGCTCCAGCCAGACGCGCTCGACCCGCTGGGTGCCGGCCACCGCGGACTGCCCGTCCACGTGGTCGCCGTCACCCGTCTGGGCGTGCAGCCACACGGGCGTCGTCGTGCACGGCAGCACGCGTCCGCGGATGCCGAGGAGCGCGGCGGCCTCGTCGAGGGCGGCGACGACGTCGCCGTCGTGGAGGTCCTCGAGCGCGACCACGAAGAGGTTGCCGAGGCTGTGCCCGTCGAGCTCCCCGCGGTCGAACCGGTACTGCAGGACGTCCACCAGACGGGAGGCGGGGCTGAGCGCCGCCAGCGCCATCCGGAGGTCGCCCGGCGGGACGACCCCGAGGTCCCGGCGCAGGCGCCCGGACGAACCCCCGTCGTCCGCCGCCGTCACGACCGCGGTCACGTGGTCGAAGGCGCGCGCCAGCGCCTGGAGCGACCGGCTCAACCCGTGCCCTCCACCGAGGGCCACGGCGCGCACGCCGGCGTCCGGGGACTCCGTCACGGCCGTCACTCCGCGCCGAGGTCGCGGTGGTCCACCGCGACCGGCAGGCCGCTCGTCTCGGCGAGGTAGGTCGCGACGGCCTCGCTGATGGCGACCGACCGGTGCTTGCCGCCCGTGCAGCCGATCGCGATCGTGAGGTGGCGCTTGCCCTCGTCGACGTAGCCGGGGACGACCACGTCGAGCAGCGACCGGAACGCGTCGAGGAACGGTCCGGTCGCGGGCTGGCCGAGGACGTAGTCGCGCACGGGCTCGTCGCGTCCGTTGTACGGCCGCAGCTCGTCGACCCAGTGGGGGTTCGGCAGGAACCGCACGTCCATCACGAGGTCCGCGTCCCGCGGGGCTCCGTGCTTGAACCCGAACGACACGACGTTGATGTGCAGGGTCGCCTCGCTCGGCCGACCCAGCGCGTCGACGACGCGGTCACGGAGCTCGTGGACGTTGAGGTCCGAGGTGTCGATGATGAGGTCCGCGAGCCCCCGGATCTCGGTCATGAGCTCGCGTTCGTTGCGGATGCCCTCGAGCACGCCGCTGTTGCCCTCGGCCGCCGGGTGCCGGCGGCGGGACTCCTCGAAGCGGCTGACGAGGGTGTCGTCGTCGGCTTCGAGGAAGACGACCTGGACGTTGCCGGTCGTCTCGCGCAGCTGCCGGACGGCGTCGACGAGCGTGCCGAAGAACGCGCGCCCGCGGATGTCGGCGACGAGCGCCATCCGACGCACGCTCGACCCCGGGCCGAACGCCAGCTCGACGACCTTGTCGAGCAGCGTCGGTGGGAGGTTGTCGATGACGAAGAAGTCGAGGTCCTCGAGCACCTTGGCGACCTGGGTCCGCCCGGCTCCCGACATCCCGGTGATGACCACGACCTCGGGAGGATGCGCGTCGGTCGCGTCCGTCGCCACCGGGGATCCGGTCACGGGCTGGCCTCCTGGGTCACCGAGGTGTCGTCGCGGTCCCCGTGCAGGTGCTCGTACACGGTCGTCGCGATCGTACGGGAGATGCCCTCCACCCCCATGAGGTCCTCGATGGACGCCGTGCGCAACGCCTTGACGGACCCGAAGCGACGCAGCAGCGCCTTGCGACGCGCCGGACCGATCATGGGGATGTCGTCGAGCTCGGACGACGCCACGCTCTTCGTGCGGCGCGTCCGCTGGTAGGTCACGGCGAACCGGTGCGCCTCGTCCCGCAGGCGCTGGACCAGGTAGAGGGCGTCGGAGCCCCGCGGGAGCACGACGGGGCGCGAGCGACCCGGGACCCACAGCTCCTCGAACCGCTTCGCGAGCGACACGAACCCGATGTCGCCGAGGACGACGCCGGTGGCGTCCCCGTCGCCCCGCAGCTGGGAGACGCCCTCCAGGGCGGCCGTGAGCTGGCCCGGTCCCCCGTCGATGATCACCAGGTTCGGCGGGTAGGCGAAGCGCCGCAGCTCCCCCTCCTCGTCCTGGACGGGCGCCGCCCGTTCCTCGATGTAGCGGGCGAAGCGCCGGCGCATCACCTCGCGCATCGCGGCGAAGTCGTCGTTCCTGTCCTGGCTCAGCTTGAACCGGCGGTAGTCGGACTTCTTCGGCAGTCCGTCCTCGAAGACGACCATGGACGCGACCACCTCGGTGCCCCCGAGGTGCGAGATGTCGTAGCACTCGATCCGGAGCGGCGCCTCCTCGAGGTCCAGCGCCTCCTGCAGCTCGCGCAGCGCCTGGGTGCGCGACGTGAAGTCGCTCGCACGCTTCAGCCGGTTGCGCTGGAACGCCTCGCGCGCGTTCTCCTCGACCGTCTGGAGGAACGCGAGCTTGTCGCCCCGCTGGGGCACGTGGAAGCGGACCTGCTGGATGGGACGTCCGCGCTCGCCGGCGCGCGACTCGCGTCGCAGGTCGGCGAGGAGCCGGCTGAGCGCGTCGGCCTCGTCCGGCTCGACGGGCACGAGCACCTGCGGCGGCACGTCGTCCTCGCGCTCCTCGTAGAGCTGGATCAGGAACTGCGTCAGCATCTCCGCGGTCGTCAGCGGCTCGACCTTGTCGACGGTCCAGCCCTTGCGGCCGACGAGCCGGCCGCGCCGGACGAAGAACGCCTGCACGGCGGCCTCGAGCTCGTCCTCGTACACGGCGATGGCGTCGAAGTCCTCGGGCTTCTCGGCGACCATCTGCTGCTTCTCGAGCGCCTTGCGGGCCGCGAAGAGCTGGTCCCGTAGGCGTGCGGCCGCCTCGTAGTTCATCTCGTCGGCCGCGCCGGCCATCTGCCGTTCGAGCTCCTTCAGGACCGGCTCCGTCTCGCCGTCGAGGAAGGCCGCGAAGCGGTCGACCAGGGCGCGGTGCTCCTCGAGGGAGACGACCCCCGTGCAGGGCGCGGCGCACCGATCGATGTGGTGGAGCAGGCACGGTCGGTCGGTCCGGGCCGCCCGGTCGTAGACGCCCTGGGAGCAGGTGCGGATGGGGAACACCCGCAGGAGCAGGTCGAGCGTCTCGCGGATGGCGTAGGCGTGGGCGTACGGACCGAAGCGTCGGTCGCCCTTGTCGACCTTGCCACGCTTGACCCGTGCGCGCGGGACCTCCTCGGACGTCGTCACGACGAGGTACGGGTAGCTCTTGTCGTCGCGGTACTTGACGTTGTAGCGCGGGCGGTAGCGCTGGATCAGGGTGTACTCGAGGTGGAGCGCCTCGACCTCGTTCTCGACGACGATCCAGTCGATCGAGCGCGCGGACTCGAGCATCGCCTGGGTGCGTGGCGCGATGTTGTGCCACGCCTGGAAGTAGTTGCCGACCCGCTGCCGCAGCGACTTGGCCTTGCCGACGTAGACGACCCGCCCGTGCTTGTCCCGGAACTGGTAGCAGCCGGGAGCGTCCGGGATCGCGCCGGCGTCGGGCCGGAACGTGAGGGCGGGGTTCTGCAAGCGCGGACCTCGGCTCGCCCGACGGGGGACGCGGGGACCACAACGGTACCGGCGCGGTGTGACCCCCTCCGCTGGGCTCCGATGGCCCGTTACGCTCGTCGGCCCCCCGTCCCGCGTCCGACCCCAGGATCGTCCCCGTGTCCCTCGCGTCCCCGCTCCTCCTGGCCCAGGAGCCCGACCTCACGACGCTCTCGGGCGCCTGCGGCGAGGAGCCGGGGTGGCTGTGCGGGTTCGTGTGGGAGGTGTCGAAGGGCGACGGCGAGCTGGCGAGGACGGCGGACGTGTTCTTCGCCACGCCGGCACGGATCGTGCTCATCCTCCTGGTGGCGTTGCTGCTCTACCGGGTGACCCGCCGCCTCACGGACCGCTTCGTCGCACGCATGGAGGTCGAGGTCCGCCGACGGGTCGAGCGTGGCCACCAGCTCGGGACGAACGCGGGCACGCCCCGGGCCGAGACCCGTCGCATGCAGCGGCTGCACGCCATCGGAGGGGCGATCCGGTCGGCGCTGGGCGTGGTCATCTGGATGACCGCGCTGCTGTTCGCGTTGTCGCAGGCGGTCGACCTCCGGCCGCTGCTGGCCGGCGCCGGCCTCGCCGGACTGATCATCGGCTTCGGGGCGCAGAACCTCATCCGCGACTTCCTCGCCGGCGTCTCGATGCTCGTCGAGGACCAGTTCGGCGTGGGCGACTGGATCGAGGTGGAGAAGAAGGTCGGCGAGGTCGAGAACGTCGGCCTCCGGGTGACCCGGATGCGCGACATCGACGGCGTCGTGTGGCACATCCCGAACGGCGAGATGAAGACCGTCGGCAACCTCACCCAGCACTGGGCGCGGGCCACGCTCGACGTGCCGTTCGCGCTCGACACCGACATCCCGAAGGCCCGCAGGATCGTCCAGGCCGTGGCGGACGGGATGGCCGACGACCGCGAGTGGGGCCAGGACATCATCGGCCCGCCCGAGATCTGGGGGGTGCAGCACTGGGGGCCCGACGGCCTCTCCCTCCGGCTCGTCATCCCGACGCGGCCGCTGCGGAACTGGGACGTCAACCGCCAGCTCCGCGAGCGGCTCAAGTACGCGTTCGAGCGCGAGGGGATCCGGATGCCGGCGCCCTTCCTCGAGGTCGGCGCCCAACGCTGGGGTGAGCCGGTCCGGATCGCCGACGGCGACCCGCCGGCGCGGGAGCCGTGGCGCGGTCCGGACGACGGACCGCGTCTCGTCGACACGACCGACCGCATCCCGCCCGTCGGCACGCCGCGAGCCGAGCCGGGCGGTGGCTCGACCGTCGACCTCTAGTCAGAGCACCTCGCGGAGGAACTTGCCCGTGTAGCTCGCGCCGACGGTGGCGATGTCCTCGGGCGTGCCCTCGGCGACGATCCTGCCGCCGCCGCTGCCGCCCTCCGGGCCGAGATCGATGAGGTGGTCGGCCGTCTTGATGACGTCGAGGTTGTGCTCGATCACGATGATCGTGTTGCCCTTGTCGACGAGCCGGTGGAGCACGTCGAGCAGACGCCGGATGTCCTCGAAGTGCAGGCCGGTCGTGGGCTCGTCGAGGATGTAGACGGTCTGCCCCGTGGCGCGCTTCTTGAGCTCGCTCGCGAGCTTGACCCGTTGCGCCTCGCCGCCCGAGAGGGTCGTGGCGGGCTGCCCCAGACGGACGTAGCCGAGGCCGACGTCGTTCAGGGTCTCGAGGTGGCCGGCGATCGCCGGGAGGTTCTGGAAGAACCCGAGCGCCGCCTCGACGGTGAGGTCCAGGACCTCGCTGATCGTCTTGCCCTTGTAGTGCACCTCGAGCGTCTCGCGGTTGTAGCGACGGCCCTTGCACACCTCGCACGGGACGTAGACGTCCGGGAGGAAGTGCATCTCGATCTTGATCGTGCCGTCGCCCTTGCACGCCTCGCAGCGCCCGCCCTTGACGTTGAACGAGAACCGGCCCGGCTGGTAGCCGCGGACCTTCGCCTCGGGGGTGGTCGAGAACAGCCGGCGGATGTGGTCGAACATGCCGGTGTAGGTCGCGGGGTTGGACCGCGGCGTGCGGCCGATCGGCGACTGGTCGACGACGACGACCTTGTCGACGTGCTCGAGGCCCTCGATGCGCTGGTGTTTGCCGGGGATCTCGCGCGAGCTGTAGACGTGGCGCATGAGCGACCGCGACAGGATGTCGTTGACGAGGGTCGACTTCCCCGACCCCGAGACGCCGGTCACCGCCGTGAACGTCCCGAGGGGGAACGACACGTCGAGCCCGACGAGGTTGTGCTCGACCGCGCCGAGCACCCGCAGCTCGTTGCCGTTGCCCTCGCGCCGGGTCGTCGGCACGGGGATGCTCCGGTTGCCCGACAGGTAGGCGCCCGTGAGCGACTTCCGGTGCATCTTCTTCAGCTGCGCGACCGAGCCGGCGTGCACGATCTCGCCGCCGTGCTCGCCGGCGCCGGGCCCGATGTCGACGATGTAGTCGGCCGCCTCGATCGTGGCCTCGTCGTGCTCGACGACGATGAGCGTGTTGCCGAGGTCCCGCAGGCGGAGCAGGGTCTCGATGAGCCGCTCGTTGTCGCGCTGGTGCAGCCCGATCGACGGCTCGTCGAGCACGTAGAGGACGCCGACCAGGCCGGCGCCGATCTGGGTCGCGAGCCGGATGCGCTGGGCCTCGCCTCCGGACAGCGAGCCGGCGGCACGGTCGAGGGTGAGGTACTCGAGCCCGACGTCGAGCAGGAACCGCAGCCGTTCGCGGATCTCCTTCAGCACGCGCGCACCGATGAGCTCCTCGCGATCGCTCAGCTCGAGGTTGCGCACGAACTCGTCCGCGTCGGCGACCGACCGCGCCGTGAGGTCGGCGATGGAGATGCCGCCGACCTTCACCCCGAGCACGATCGGCTTCAGGCGCCGCCCCTCGCACGCCGAGCACGGCACCTCGCGCATGAACTGCTCGACCTGGCCCCGCACGTGGTCGGAGTCGGTCTCGGCGTGCCGGCGCAGCAGGCTCGGCAGGACGCCCTCGTAGTTGGCGCGGTAGGAGCGCTTGCGGCCGTAGCGGTTCTTGTACTCGACGTGGACGCGGTCACCGATGCCGTGGAGGACCGCGTGCTGGACCTCCGGCGTCAGGGTGTGCCACGGGGCGTCGGGATCGCCCCCCTGGTCCTTGACGACCGCGCGCAGGAGCTGCCGGTAGTAGTTGCTCTGCTGGCCGCCGCCCCAGGGGACGATCACGCCGTCACCGACCGCGAGCTGCTCGTCGCCGATCACGAGCTCGGGGTCGACGGTCAGCCGGGTGCCGAGACCCGAGCACGTGTCGCAGGCGCCGTACGGGGAGTTGAACGAGAAGTTGCGCGGGGCCAGCTGGTCGAAGCTGATGCCGCAGTTCGTGCAGGCGAGGTGCTCGGAGAAGACCAGCGTCTCGGGCTCGACGCCCTCGCCGGCGTCCCGCGAGGGCAGCACCTCGATCATCGCGACGCCCTCGGCGAGCTGCAGCGCGGTCTCGATCGAGTCGTTCAGCCGCCGGCGGATGTCCTCCTTCTGGACCAGCCGGTCGACGACCACCTCGATGTGGTGCTTGACCTGCTTCTCGAGCTTCGGCACGTCGGTGACGTCGTGGACCTCGCCGTCGACCCGGATGCGGGCGTAGCCCTCGGTCGACAGCTTCTGGAACAGCTGCGCGTACTCGCCCTTGCGACCGCGGACCACCGGGGCGAGCACCTGGAAGCGCGTGCCGGCGGGGAGCTCGTGGACCTGGTCGACGATCTGCTCGGCCGTCTGGCTGGCGATCTCGCGCCCGCAGTTCGGGCAGTGCGGCTTGCCGATGCGGGCGTACAGCAGCCGGAGGTAGTCGTAGATCTCGGTGATGGTCCCGACCGTCGAGCGCGGGTTCCGCGAGGTCGACTTCTGGTCGATCGAGATCGCCGGCGACAGGCCCTCGATGAAGTCGACGTCGGGCTTGTCCATCTGCCCCAGGAACTGCCGGGCGTAGGCCGACAGCGACTCGACGTAGCGGCGCTGGCCCTCGGCGTAGATGGTGTCGAACGCGAGGCTCGACTTGCCGGAGCCGGAGAGTCCCGTGAAGACGATCAGCGAGTCCCGCGGGAGCTCGAGGCTGACGTCCTTGAGGTTGTGCTCGCGGGCACCGCGGACGGTGATGCAGTCGATCGACACTGGCGCGGTCCTTGGGGGCGCTCGGCTTGGACGCAGCCGCTCGAGGGTACCCAGCCGAGGGTAGCCGGTTTCTCCACAAGCAGTCGAACACCCGTTCGACCGGTGTCACAGGTGCGGGGTAGGTTCCCGTCATGACCTCGAACCACCGCGCCGCTCCCCCGACCGGTCCGGTCGTGCCGTCGGTGGCGGAGGCGGCCGGGGCGCTGGCCTCGGCGGTCGACCGGCTCGCGGACGCCGAGCGGGCCATCTGCGATGCGGTCCTGGCGCTGTCCGCCACGGTCGGCACGGGGGTGTGCGAGACCGTCGAGGGGCTGCCACCGGACCTGTTGCTCGCGAACCTGTGCCGACAGATCTCCTCCGACCGGTCCACCATCCTGACCGCCGCCGACGTTCTGCGCAGCCTCCCGACCGTCACCGGCTTGTGGCAGGACGGGCAGCTGTCGTGGGGGCAGGTCCGCAACATCTGCCGCAAGGCCTCCCGTCTGCGCGTCGCCGACCGCGGTGTCCTCGACCGACGCATCGCCGCCACCGTCGACGAGGTCGACGCGTACGGCCCGGACGGGCTGCTCGACGCGGTCGACCGGGCCGTGTGGGACCTCGAGGACAACGCCCGTGCCGAGCGTGCCGAGGAACGGCGTGAGCAGGCCGACTTCCTGTCGCTGCAGGCGCGCCTCGACGGCGGAATGAAGGTCTACGGCGAGTACGGCCCGGGTCCGCGGAGTGCCAAGATCAGCAACGCCCTGCTGGACGCCGCCCCACCGATCGATGCGGACACCACCCGCGGCCAGCGGCTCGCGATCGGTCTCGAGCGTCTGGCGGAGGAGCACCTCGCCGGCGGACCCAGCCGCACCGCGAAGCCACTCCTGAACGTGCTGGTCGACCTGTCGCAGGTGTCGACCAACGCCGCCGGCACGGTCGACCTCCACGTCGACGGACCGCTCGCGACGTTGACCGCCCGCACCGTCGAGGCCCTGACCGAGGACGCGGACCTGCGGGTGACCCTGATGGACGGCGCCCGACCGCTCGCCACCTCGAGGAAGCGCCACGCCCCCGCGGTCCCGCGTGACGTCCAACGGGCCGTGGCCCTGCGCGACCGTGGCGACCGCATGCCCGGCTCCCGCGCCCCGATCGCGTGGACCGACGTCCACCACACCCACGAACGGGCCAAGGGCGGCGATCACCACCCCGACCGGCTCGTCAGCCTCCGCAGCCGCTGGCACCAGCACCTCCACCGGCGCGGCTGGTCCAACCACCTCGACCCCGCCACCGGCGTGTTCACCATCCGACGCGACGGGCGCACCTACCGGTCGCTGCCGAAGGGCACCCCGCTCCGACCCGACCCGGGACCCGCCGCCGGCCCCGACCCGCCCGGCGATCCGCCGACCGACCCGTTCGGCGACCCCCTGCCCTTCTGAACCGCGCACGACCATGCCGCTCACCGACCGGTGGGACGGGCCGGTCGTGTGCCCCGGCGCGAGGGATGGCGGTTACGGTCGCGGCGAGGAGGTCGACCATGACCGAGTACGGCGAGCAGGGACACGTCGAGCCCGACGGGCCGGCGATCGAGCGGCGCGACGGCCATCTCCGGATCCGGAAGTTCTCCGTCGAGGAGATGGACAACAACGTCTACGTGCTGGCGTGCACCCGGACGAACGAGGCGCTCGTCGTCGACGCGGCCGCCCGGCCGGACCGCATCCGCCAGGAGCTGACCGACGTCTCGGCGCTCGCGGTCGTCCAGACCCACGGCCACTGGGACCACGTGCGGGCGTGGGACGACCTCAAGCAGGACCCCGGGCTCCGGATCTGGGGCCACCCCGGCGATGCGGAGCTCTTCCCCCGGCCGGTCGACGTCGAGCTGACCGACGGCGACGTGATCGAGGTCGGTGACCTCCGCGTCGAGGTCATCCACACCCCCGGACACACCGACGGGTCGCTCCACTTCCTGGTGCAGGGCGAGGAGCGACCGCACCTGTTCACGGGGGACAGCCTCTTCCCCGGCGGGCCCGGCAACACGTGGAAGGACCCCGTCCGGTTCGCGCAGCTGATGGACGGCCTCGAGTCGAAGGTGTTCGACCGCCTGCCGGACGAGACCTGGGTCTACCCCGGCCACGGCGACGACACGACGCTCGGCACGGAACGACCGCAGCTCGCCGAGTGGCGCGCCCGCGGCTGGTGACGTGGCCTCAGGACCCTGCGGCCATCCGAGGACGAGCGTGACCGGCGGGCTGCTCGGTGGCGTTGGTCGTCCTCCCCGTCGTGCACCACGCCGTCGCGCTGGTCGGCCTCGTCGTAGCCTCCGTCTGGACGCTTCCCCGCTGACGAGGAGATGGGCATGCAGGGATCCCGGCTCCCGCCTCCGGGTCGTTGGGACGCGCTGGTGGAGCGCGCAGCCACGCCATGGATGGCGAAGGTGGCCAACCTGGCGGTCGTGGTGCTGCTCGCGTCCGGGTCGTTCATCGGGTTCGTCGCCCTGTGGTTCGCCGACCGGGCCGACCCGCCGACGTGCTACGGGATCGGGTGGGGCTGCACGCCGGGACCCGCCGCGACCACGGCGCTGATCGGGGTGGTGGTCCTCGTCCCCGTGTTCGTGGGGGCGACGATCCTGATCTGGACGGGGAGGCGTCTCGCGGCGTCGTCGGGCGGCGGGTGGCGTCACGTGGGGACCGTGCTCGTCGTCCTCCCGGTCGTGGTGCATCTCGCCGCGTGGACCGCGCTTCTCGTCGCGACGGCCGTGGCGGTCCCCGGGTGGGTGCGCGGGATCGGGTGATGGGTCAGTCCTGGGCGGCGGTCGGGAGCAGGACGCGGAAGGCCGCGCCGCCACCGGGCGCTTCGTCGATCCACGCACGCCCACCGTGGAGCTCGGCGAACGCCGCCACGAGCGACAGGCCGATGCCGGTGCCGGGGCGGTGCGAGGGGGCCGTCTCGCCCTGCCGGAACGGCTCGAAGAGGACCTCCCGGTCCTGCTCGGCGACACCCGCTCCCTCGTCCTCGACCGACAGGATCGCCGCCTCACCTTCCCGCGCCAGACGGACGGTGATCGTGCCGGACCCGGTGTGCACCGACGCGTTCACGACGAGGTTGACGACGATGCGCTCGACCTTCGTGCGTGCCACCACGGCGGAGACGGGCTCGAGCTCCAGGACGAGCTCGTGGTCGTCGAGCTCGACCTGCGCCAGGGCCTCCCGGACGAGCTCGTCGAGCGCGACCTCCTCCCGCACGAGACGCAGCTGCCCGTGCGAGAACTGGTTGAGGTCGAGGAGGTCACCGAGCAGCCGGTCGAGCCGGTCCGCGTTGGACATCATCCGTTCGAGCAGCTGCTGGGCGAGATCCGGGGCGGCGCGACCCTTGCTCAGGGTCTCGGCCGCGAGCCGGACGATCGTCAGGGGCGTCCGGAGCTCGTGCGACACCGCCGTCAGGAACGCGTTGCGCATGCTGTCGAGCCGGCGCAGTCCCTCGCCGGCCTCCTGCTCCATGGCCAACGCCTGCTCGAGGCGCTCGGAGGAGCGCCGATGCTCGGTCACGTCGTGGGCGGTGAGCAGCACGGCGGCCTCGCCCGACCCCGTCGTGATCCGCTGCACCAGGACGTCGAAGACCTGCCCGGTCTCGGGGACCTCCGTCTCGAAGGAACGGGTCGGTGGGCCGTCGCCGAGCACCCTGCCGAGCTCCTCGCGCATCCCCGCTTCGGTCCAGCGACGGGTGTGCTGCCACAGGGGCGTCCCGAGCACGTCGCCGGGGGTCTTGCCGAGCAGGGTCGCGGCGGCGTCGTTGCAGTAGTCCACCCGGAGGCTCACGGGGTCGAACACGATCGTCGGTGTCCGGGCGCCCCGCACGACCTCCGACAGCAGTCCCAGGCGTGTCTCCTGCGACCGCAGCCGATCGGCCAGCTCGACCGTCCCGGAGCGCAGGCCACGGAGCTGCTCCCCCGCGTCCCGCATCTGGGTGGCGTGGAAGGCGAGGACGTCGGCGAGCGCCTCGAGGATGTGCACGTCGCGGTCGCCGAGTCCGGGACAGGCGTCGTGGCTGATGCAGCACAGCGTGCCGAAGACCGTGCCGTCGAGGAGGCGGACGGGCACACCGATGTAGGCGCCGAAGCGCCCGGTCTCGGTGATCGCGAGGGCCCGGGCCGTCGGGTCCTCCCGGGTGTCGGGGACGACCCACGGCGCGTTCCGCGTGAGGACGTGCTGGCAGAAGCTCTCCAGCCGCGGCAGCGAACCTCCGGAGAGGATCGTGAAGCTGGCGGTCTCGTCGCTGGTCGCGCGGTACAGCTGCTGCGTCTCGGTCAGCTCCGCCAGGAACGCCGCTTCCATCCCGAGGTGCCGGTGGGCAGCGCGGAGGAGGTGCTCGATCGCCGCTCGAGCCCCGTCCTCAGGGATGGATCCACCCACCGCGCCCCCCGCGACGACGGCGCACCGTACCAACGGGGGCATCGCCCGGCGGACGTATGGCTCAGTTGGTGGAGACGAGCCCGATGCCGACGAGGAGCAGCACCATCGCCACGGCGAGGGCCCGACCCACCGTGCGGTGGGCGTCGAGGGCCATCTGCTCCCGCCGGGCACGGCCGAGGCCGGCGTGGGCCAGTCCGACCGCGGCGACGTTGACCAGGGGGTGGACGAGCGCCACGACCGGTTCGGCCTCCCATCCCTCGCCGAGGACGTAGAAGACCACGCCGACGAGCACCTGGATGTCCAGGAGGATGACCGCGGCCTTGGGCATGCCGTCGGAGAACTCCTGCCCGTTCTTGGCGCGGTTGAACGCCATCACCGACGCCACCAGCACGACCACGAAGGCGACGTACCCCAGCCCACGGTGGATCTCGAACAGCATGTCCGTCACGGGGGTGTCTCTCCTGCGGTCGTCTGGGCCCCGGATGGTAGTCCCGTCACGACGCCGTCCGGACGGTCGCCCGGTGCAGCGCCCAGGTGGCCGCCGTGAGGAGCACGACCGCGAAGGCCAGGAGCACGGCGATCTCCACCACGACGTCACCCAGACCGCCCCCGAACCGGACGCTCTCGGCGACCGCGTCGAGGGCCCAGGCGTGCGGCGTGACGTGCGCGACCCGGCGCATCCCGATCGTCATGAAGTCGAGCGAGATCATGCTGCCCCCCAACGCCGCGATGCCGAGCCCCGCCATCACGCCGATGCCGCTGGCCTGCTGGTCGTTGCGCAGGCTCGCGCCGACGAGCATCGCCGCTCCAGCGGAGATGGCACAGAAGACGATCAGCACGACCCCGATGACGAGCGGGTCCCCCCACGCCACGTCGAAGAGCAGCGCCGTCCCGACGATGATGTAGAGCCCCTGCACGAGCGCGATGGCGAAGCGGCCGAGCGCCTCGCCGGCGAGGACCTGCGCGGTCGTGACCGGGGCCGCGAGCATGCGTCGCGTGAGCCCGAGCTGGCGCGAGAGGATGAGCGCCGCGGAGCCGGACAGGGAGGTGACGAACACGAACAGGAAGAGCTGTTGGGCCGCCCCGAGGTCGAAGCGTCCGAGGTCGTCCAGGCCCGACGGGTCCCCGCCGATGCGTGCGTCGGTGACGGCCACGGCCGGGACGGCCGCCAGGACGTCGTCGACCAGGCCGGTCCGGCCCGGTCCCACGAGGGACATCGCGGCCGCCCGCGTGGAGACCCTCGCGACGGCCGCGTCGACCGCGCTCCGCAGCGCCGGTCCGGTGGAGCTCGGGCGCGTGAGGAACCGGACCTGCCCCGCCTCGGCGTCGACGACGACGCCGGCCGTCGCCCGACCGAGGGCGACCGCGTCGGCGACCTCGCCGGCCGTGTCGACGCGTTCGACCTCGACGCCCTCGACGTCGGCGAGCGCGGCCGTGAGCTCCTCGCCGAGCGCCGTGCCGCCGGACGCGACGGTCAGGCTCCGCTCGACGCCGCCACCGAACGTGGCGCCGATCAGCAGGATCAGCGCCAGCGGGAAGATGAAGACGAAGAACAGCGACGACCGCTCGCGCAGGAGGCGACGCAGGTTCATCGTCGCGATCGCCAGGACGGCCCTCACACCATCCCCCTCCGGAGCCGGACGGCACCGACCACGCCCGTGGCCGCACCGAACGCGACCAGCACGAGGAGCGACGCCGCGACGGCTCCGGGACCGGCGCCCCCGGCGATGTCGCTGAGCCCGCCGAGGAACCAGGAGTGCGGGGTCAGGCGCGACAACGCCCGCAGCACGGCCCCCTCGCCCACCGGGAAGAACGCTCCCCCGAGCATGCCGGAGACGACGGCCACGATCGACTGCCAGGTGGATGCCTGCTCCGCCGTCCGGGCGAAGGAGGCCAGCAACGTCACGAGCCCCACCGACGAGAGGACGGCCGCGACGACGAGCAGCGCCACGGCGCCGGGCGAACCCCAGCTCGCGCCGAGGAACAGGCTGGACGCCACGACGAGCGCGGTCATCGAGACGAGCCCCAGCAAGAGGCTCGTCAGGGCCTTCGAGGCCACGACCTGACGGGCCGACAGCGGGGCCGCGAGGAGCCGCGCCAGGGTCCCCTCCCGTCGCTCGTCGAGGAGGCTCGTGACCCCGAACTGGACGGTGAAGAACAGGAAGAAGACGGCCATCCCCGCCGCGAGGTAGGTGTCGGCGTCGAGCTGTCGGTCGTCCGTGGCGGCGTCCGTGAGCGCGAGGAGCTCGGGCGGATCGGCGACCGTGGCGGCCACGTCGTCCGCCGGGAGACCGGCCAGGGTCCCGACCGCTGCGAGGACGCGACGGGTCGTGAGATCCGCCGCCAGCCCACGGGCGACCGCGTCCGCCACCGTGGCGGCGAGCCCCTCGTCCGCGCGGGTCAGCACCTCGAGCTCGACCGGCCCGGTGCCCCGCAGCGCGTCGCTGGTGCCGGCGGGGACGACCACGGCCGCGCCGACCTCGCCGGCGTCCACCGCGGCGGCCGCGGCGTCACGGTCCGCGAAGCGCGCCATCCGGACGGGATCGCCGATCTCCCGGTCGCCGGACCCGTCGTCGAACGCACGCTGGAGCCCGAGGCCGACCTCGCCGGTGTCGGCGACGGCGATCCCGATCGTGACGTCGGCGCCCTCGCCGACGCCTCCGAACACCAGGCCGAGGATCGCCGCGAGGACGAAGGGCGCGACGATGCCGTAGAGGAACGCGCTGCGGTCACGCAGGCGCAGGCGCAGGTCCTTCCGGCTGAGCAGCCACACCGGACCCACGTCAGTCCCTCAGCCCGCGACCCGTGAGGTGCAGGAACACGGACTCGAGATCCGGCTCGATGACGGACACGGCCGTGACCGAGACGCCCGTCGTCGCCACCTCGGCGAGGACGGCCGGGAGGTGCTGACCGGCGCCCGCCAGCACCACGTCGAGCCCGTCGTCGTCGACGTGCGTCGACGACACGTACGACGACCGGTCGAGCACCGCCGCGGCGGCGACGAGGTCCCCCGACGCGACCAGGCGGAGACGGTCGGCCTCACCGATCATCCCGACGAGCTCGCGACGGGTCCCCTCGGCCTGGAGCCGCCCCGCGTCGATGATCCCGATGCGGTCGCAGAGCCGTTCGGCCTCCTCCATGTAGTGCGTCGTGTAGAGGACCCCCATGCCCTCGTCGCGCAGGGTCGCCACCGACTCCAGGATGGCGTTGCGGGACTGCGGGTCGACGCCCACCGTGGGTTCGTCGAGGACGAGCAGCGTGGGCTCGTGCAGCAGCCCGATGCCGATGTTGAGACGCCGTTTCATCCCGCCCGAGTAGTCGCTCGTGCGGTCGCGGGCACGCTGCTCCAGGCCGATGAGCTCGAGCACCGCATCCACCCGGCGAGAGAGCTCTCGCCCCGGGACGCCGTGCAGCCGGGCGAAGAAGGTGAGGTTCTCCCGGGCCGAGAGGTCGGGGTAGATGGCGAGGTCCTGCGGGACGTAGCCCACGTGGGCCTTGGCGGCCCGGGCACGGGGCGACATCGGCTGTCCGGCCACCGCGATGTCGCCGGCGTCGGGCTCGAGGAGACCGCAGACCATCGAGATGGTCGTCGTCTTGCCGGCCCCGTTGGGTCCCAGCAGGCCGTAGGTCTCGCCGGCGGCGATCGTGAACCCGACGTCGTCCACCGCCTGGACGTCCCCGAACCGCTTCCGCAGGCCGGCGCACCGCAACACGTCCGTCACCGGCCGCCTCCGTGTCCCCGGTCGGCGCGGAACCTAGCCCGCCGGGGGGCCGTCGGCGGACGCCCGGGAGCACCGTCAGACGTTGGCGGTCTTCATCGCCTTGAGCTCGCGCTTGAGGTCGGCGAGCTCGTCGCGCAGCCGCGCGGCGTACTCGAAGCGCAGCTCCGCCGCGGCCTCGTGCATCTCCTGCTCGAGCGTGCGGATGAGCGCCCCCAGCTCCTCCTGTGGGAGGGCGGACGGATCCAGGTCGAGGTCGCGCCGGGGGCGGTGGGCCGGCACGTACTCCTGACCGGACTCCTGGGCCCGGACGGCCGCGATGATGTCGCCGACGCGCTTGCGGATCGTCTGGGGGTCGATGCCGTGCTCGGCGTTGTAGGCGACCTGCTTCTCGCGCCGACGGGTGGTCTCGTCGATGGCGCGGGCCATCGAGTCGGTGATGTTGTCGGCGTACATCAGCACCTGCCCGTGGACGTTGCGAGCGGCGCGACCGATCGTCTGGATGAGGGAGGTCTCGGAGCGGAGGAAGCCCTCCTTGTCCGCGTCGAGGATGGCCACGAGGGACACCTCGGGGAGATCCAGGCCCTCGCGCAGCAGGTTGATGCCGACCAGCACGTCGAACTCGCCGAGACGCAGCGACCGGAGGATCTCGACCCGTTCGACGGTGTCGATATCGGAGTGCAGGTAGCGGACCCGCACGCCGTTCTCGAGCAGGTAATCGGTGAGGTCCTCCGCCATCTTCTTCGTCAGCGTCGTCACGAGCGTGCGCTCGTCCTTGTCGGAGCGCTGCTTGATCTCGTGCATGAGGTCGTCGATCTGGCCCTTGGTGCCGCGGATGACGACCTCGGGGTCGACGAGCCCGGTCGGGCGGATGACCTGCTCGGCGATGGTGTCGGACTCGCGCCGCTCGTAGGGGCCCGGGGTCGCCGAGACGAACAGCCGCTGTCCGATGCGCTCGAGGAACTCGTCGAACCGCAGCGGCCGGTTGTCCATCGCCGAGGGCAGGCGGAAACCGTGCTCGACCAGCGTCTCCTTGCGGGAGCGGTCGCCCTCGTACATCCCGCCGATCTGCGGGACCGTCACGTGCGACTCGTCGATGAAGACCACGAAGTCGTCGGGGAAGTAGTCGAGGAGCGTGTACGGCGGCTCACCCGTCGAGCGGCCGTCGAGGTGACGCGAGTAGTTCTCGATGCCGTTGCAGAACCCGACCTCGCGGATCATCTCGAGGTCGTAGGCCGTCCGCATCCGGAGGCGCTGCGCCTCGAGGAGCTTGCCCTGGCGCTCGAGCTCCGCGAGGCGCTCCTCGAGCTCGGCCTCGATGGTCCTGATCGCCCGCTCGAGCGTGGCCTTGTCGGTGACGTAGTGCGAGGCGGACAGGACGGCGACCTCCTCGAGCGGTACCGAGGTCTCGCCCGTCAGCGTGTCGACCCGCACGATGCGCTCGACCTCGTCGCCGAAGAACTCGATCCGCAGCGCCCGGTCCTCGTAGGCCGGGTGCACCTCGAGGGTGTCCCCGCGGACGCGGAAGGTCCCGCGGACGAGGTTGAGGTCGTTGCGGCTGTACTGCTGGTCGACCAGCATCCGCATCGCGCGATCGAGCCCGACCTCCTCCCCCACCCGGAACCGGAGGGTGTGCTCGCGGTACCGGTCGGGCGAGCCGAGGCCGTAGATGCACGACACGCTCGCGACCACCACGACGTCGCGGCGCCCGAGCAGGGACTGCGTCGAGCGGTGACGGAGCTTCTCGATCTCGTCGTTGACCGAGGAGTCCTTCTCGATGTAGGTGTCGCTCGACGGGACGTACGCCTCGGGTTGGTAGTAGTCGTAGTAGCTGACGAAGTACTCGACGGCGTTGTCCGGCAGGAAGTCGCGGAACTCGTTCGCCAGCTGGGCCGCGAGCGTCTTGTTCGGCGCGATCACCAGCGCCGGGCGCTGCAGCCGCTCGAGCACCTTCGTGGCGGTGAAGGTCTTGCCCGTTCCGGTGGCGCCCAGGAGGGTGACGGCCTTCTCGCCGGCCTCGAAGGCCTCGACGATGCGCTCGATCGCCGTCGGCTGGTCGCCGGCGGGCTCGAAGTCGGACACGACCCGGAACGGAGGCATGCCGGCAGCGTATCCGCGGCCTGCGACACGCCCTCCCGGCGGGCGGGACCGGGACGCGGAACCGCGTTCCGTGCGGCGGTCGTCCCGGATGCGGGAGCAGTGCCACACGGAACGGCGGTCTCTCGACGTCGAACTGTGGTGGTCAGGCCGAGAGGTCGGCGGTCTCGGCGGGGTCCGCGATCGGGAGGAGGCCGAGGTGCGCCTCCATGCCCCGCGCCGGCAGCGGCCGGGAGAACAGGTAGCCCTGGCCGCGGAGGCACCCGAGCTCCCGCAGGGCCTCGAGCTGGTCGACGCGTTCGATGCCCTCGGCGATGGTCGAGAGGTTGAACTCGCGCGCGAGCCGCAGCACGGCCCGGGCCACGGCGGAGCTCTCGGGTCCGTCGGCGACCTCGTCCACGAAGGAGCGGTCGATCTTGAGGGTGTCGACGGGGTAGTTCCGGAGGTAGCTCAGCGACGAGAAGCCGGTGCCGAAGTCGTCGATCGCGATCGCGATGCCCAGCTCACGCAGTGCCCCGAGGGTGAGCACGGCGGCCTCCGGGTCCTCGGCGATGAGGCTCTCGGTGACCTCGAGCTCCAGCGACCCGGGGGACAGACCGGTGGCCTCCAGCGTCTCCCGGACGCCGTCCACGAACGACGGGTCGGCGAGCTGCCGGGTGGAGACGTTCACGGCGATCGTCAGGGGCCGGCCGAGGGCACGCTGCCACGCGGAGACCGTCGTCGCGGCCTGACGCAGGACCCACGCACCGAGCGGGATGATGAGGCCGCTCTCCTCGGCGAGGGGGATGAAGTCGAGCGGGGCGATGGGGCCGCGGACCGGGTGGTCCCAGCGGGCCAGTGCCTCGAGGCCGACGACCTCCAGGGTCTCGAGGTCGACGATCGGCTGGTAGGCGAGGTGCAGCTCCCCGCGCTTCGCCGCGCCGCGGAGGTCGGTCTCGAGGCGCATGCGCCCGACGATGCGCTCGTGCATGGCGGGCTCGAAGACGAGCGCCCGGCCCCGGCCGTCCGCCTTGGCGGCGTACATGGCGGCGTCGGCCCGGCGGATGAGCTCGTCCATCTCGACGTGCCCGTCCCCGCTGGTCGCCACGCCGACACTGGCTCCGATCGTGACCTCGGTGCCGGCGACGGGGAAGGGCCGTCGCAGGAGGTCGACGACCCGGTTCGCGACGGCCGTGGCGTGCTCGCGTGACCCCACGGACTCGAGCAGGATCGCGAACTCATCGCCCCCGAGACGGACCGCGGTGTCCTCCGGACGGACGCACGAGCGCAGCCGCCCCGCGACCGCAGCCAGCAGCTCGTCGCCGGCCTCGTGCCCGAGCGTGTCGTTGACCGGCTTGAAGCGGTCGAGGTCGATGTAGACGACACCGACCTCGCGACCGCCGCGGCGCTGACGGTCGAGCGCGGCGCGGAGCCGCTCGGTGAACGTGGTGCGGTTGGCGAGCCCGGTGAGCTCGTCGTTGTAGGCCTGGTGCTCGAGGCGCTCCTCGAGCACCTTGCGGTCGCTGATGTCGCGGTGGTTGGCCACGACGCCGCGGACGCTCGGGTCGATCAGCCGGTTGGTGAACGTCCCCTCGACCCAGAGGCAGCTGCCGTCGTCGAGGACCCAGCGGTACTCCGCCGACTGGATCGCGCCCGGCCCCGCCGCGACCAGCTCGGCCATGAGGCGACGCAGGCGTGGCCCGTCCCCCGGCTCGACGCGGTCGTAGGCGAACCGACCGACGATCGACTCCGGGGAGATCCCGAACCGCTCGAGCGACGGGCTCGCGTACACGATCGTCGCGCTCTTGTCGTAGACCATGATGCAGTCGGGGGCGTTCTGGACGAGCGACCGGAAGTGGGCCTCACGCTCGGCGAGCTCGAGGGACAGCCGGATGCGGGCGAGGTTGGCCGCCACCAGGACGGCCAGCGAGGCGAGCGCGTCCGCCTCGTCCGCGTCGGGCTCCCGGCCCGCCAACAGGACCAGACGTCCGACCTCGGTGCTGTCGATGACGACGGGGACCTCGAACGGGTGGAGCTCGCCGGCCTCGCTGCCGTCGCCGTCGGCCTCGGCGGCGAGGTCGAGCAGTCCGATGCTCCGGCCCCACGCCGGCGTCAGCTCCAGGCGGCGGTGGGCGGCCCCGGGGACGAGCCGGTCCATGGCCAGCTCGGTGGCGACGGCGAAGGCCGCGGCGTCCCGGGCCTCGAGCAGCGCCGAGGAGGCGCCGACGAGGGTCCGCTGTCGGGCGGCGGTCGCGTCGCTGCGCTGGACGAGGGCGGTGAGCGTGTGTGCGAGACGCCCCAGTCGGATCGCCACGAGGAGGGTCGTCAGCACCGCGATGACGGCGACGACGACGAGCTCACCCGGTTGCGGGTGGCCCGGGACCGCGCGCACGACCAGCACGACGGTGGTGGCGCTCGCCGCGACGCCGAGGGCGAGGGCCCGCGGACGGCTGAGGGTGCGCACGGACTCGCCGCTCGCACCGACCCGCCGCATCGAGGGGTGCAGCGCCGCGCCGGCGAGCGCGAGGTAGGAGACGAGCCAGCCGGTGTCGATCCACCCGCCACTGAGGTACGTGCCGGCGATGATCGCGTGCCCGTAGGCGAGGTCCGACACGAACATGGCCGTGAGACCGCCGACGAGGAGCCACAGGCTCAGGGGCCGGCGACGGGTACCGAACACGAGGTGGGCGGCGACGGCGATGGCGAGGACGTCGCCGGCCGGGTAGGCGAGCGAGACCGCGAGCTCCAGCGGCGTCGCGGCGCCGGCGTGGAGGATGGCCTCGCCGAGGGTCGCCCAGACTGCGGTCCCGACGCTGGTGGCGACCAGCGACGCGTCGATGATCGCGTGGGACAGCCGCCGGCCACGCGCGTGGAGCAACAGGGCCGCGCCGGCGGTCAGCAGCGGGTAGGCCGAGAGGTACATGGCGTCGCCGACGGACGGGAACGGCGCCTCCGCACCGCGGACGATCTCCCAGTAGTGCCAGTAGAGGTCGCCGGCGAGGAGCGCCGCGCCCCCGGCCACGAGGAACCACCAGCCGAGGGGACGGGCGGGACGGCGGCGTCGGATGGCGACCGCCATCACGAGGATGCCGAGCGAGGACACGACGACGTACATCGGCCCGGCGGCGGAGGCCGGCGCGAGGACGTAGGTGACGCAGACCACCACCGCGACCGCCCCCCAGACCCCGATCCACCGCGCGGCGGAACGTGGTCCGGCGTCCGTGATCGTGGGGTCGGTCACGCGGGCTCCCTGGGGTGGGTGACGGGTCGCCGGCGGTCGTGCCGCGGCGACATCCGTCGCACGCAACCCGTCGGCGCGCCCGGCGGGCGCTGCAGGGTCACGGTCCGTGACGCGCGCGGCGCGCACACCCCCCCCGACGTGCCGCAGGGCCCCGGTGGTCCTACGCCAGGGGCTCGTCGGTGAACCAGGCCCGCTGGAGGATGGCACCGAGCTCCGGGTCGAAGGCGAAGGCGTCCTCCACGAGCTGACGGTCCGAGACGGTGTCGAGGCCGTACCGGCTCACGACCTGTCCGAGGAACGCCTCGACGGCCTCGGCCCCGAGCTCGTCCTCGGCCGCCACCCAGGCGAGGGGCGCCCGCGCGTAGACCATCACGCCGTAGGTCTCGGCGTCGGGGAAGGCGTCGACGGGCTGGGCCGGAGCCTCGTCGCGGACGCCGCGGGCACGGGCGGCCTCGTAGCGGTCGAGGAAGGACCGCTGGGCGTAGGCGCGGGCGGCCGCGGGACCGTAGGTGTCCTGCCAGTAGAGGTAGCTCAGGTACTGGGCGAGCGATTCGTCGACGACGGGGCTGGACAGCGACCCGTTGCCGACGAGGGCGTGGAACCACTGGTGGGCGATCTCGTGGGCGATCACCGCGGTGCCGAAGCCGCCCTCGATCTCGGTCCACTGCTCGTCGTCGATCAGCGAGAGCCCGGGGAACTCCATGCCGGCCGCCCCGCGCCCCAGCGGCACGGCGACCGTGTCGACCTCGTTCCAGGCCAGCGCGCCGAACCGGTTCCCGAAGGAGACGGCCGCCCCGACCACCTCGCCGAGCACGGCCTCGGCCGCCGCCGCGGTGCCGACCGCCGCCACCGCCCGGTGGCGGATGCCGGCCACGTCGGTCGCGGCCGTGACCGGCTCCTCGTGGTACAGCACGGCGGAGACGTCGCGGAGGGCGATGCCACGCGACCACGTGCAGGCGCGTCCGCCGGCCGCGGGCTCCGGGCAGTCGCCGTCGGCACCGCCGGTGACGAGCGTCCCGTCGTGGACGGTGCGCAGCGACCAGATCGCGACGGGGAACCCCCCGACGTCCCCCCAGGGGACCATCGCCCCGTCCTCACCCGGCAGCGTCAGCAGGGGTAGCCAGTGCCCCAGCGTGGCGCCGACGGGGTGGCTCGCGAGGAGCCCGAAGGCCGCCGGCCCGCCATCGTCGACGATGCGCCCCACCGTCACGAGGTCGTAGGTGACGTCGAACCGCAGGAGCACCGCCTCGCCGGCCCCCCGCTCCCGGCCGAGCGGCACCACCAGCCGTGCCCCGTCGCGGTCGACGACGGCCTCGGTGACGTCCCCGTCGACCGTCGCCGTGACGGTCAGGCCGGTCCCGTCACCCAGCGCACGGGCGCCGGGCAGGAGCCGGAGGACCAGCTCGCCGGCGGGCTCGGACAACCGCGTCGCGACGACCAGGTCGGCCGTGACGCGACCGCCGTCGTCGTCGAGGGCGACCGCGCCGACGTAGACGGGGCGCTCGTTCCTGGTCGGCCAGGCGGCGTCGCCCAGGTCGCGCCAGGGACCCTGTGCCGCCGCGAGCCCGGCGGCCAGGAGCCGGTCCGCGCCCAGCGCCGCCGCCGCGTCCGGATCGGCGAGCGCGAGCGCGGGATCCCGCGGCTCCGCGGTCGCGGTCGGTGCGGGTGTCGGCGGGGCCGTCCCCGGTCGGGGGGGCGGCGTCGGTGTCGGTGAGCTCTCCGGCGCGGCGGCGACCGGGCGGTCCCCCGCCTGCTGCCGGGCCCGGCTGATCCCCAGCACGGAGGCGAGGAAGAGCACGCTCGCGACGGTCGCCGCGAGGACCCGGTGCCAGCGTGCGACGGGTGCGACGGTCACGAGGAGGGCGGCGCGTCGGCGGCCGCGCGGAGGGAGGCGTGGACGGCGTCGACCTGCGCGTACAGGTGCGGGAGATCGCCGTCGTTGGTGATGACGTGGGTCGCGGCGGATCGGCGGGCGTCGTCGTCGACCTGGGCACGCAGCCGCGCGCGGGCGTCGTCGGGGTCCATGCCCCGGGACGTGACGACCCGCTCGAGCCGGAGCTCCTCCGGGGCCAGGACCACGACGACCGCCGGGAAGGCGGCCGCCTGACCGGTCTCGAGGAGCAGCGGATGGTCGATCACGACGATGCGCTGGCGGGGCTCGTCCCGCTCGGCCCGGGCGTGCGCGGCGATGTGCTGGGCGATGCGGTCCGCGATGCGCGGGTGCGTGATCGCGTTCAGCGCGGTCCGTGCCTCCTCCTCGGAGAAGACGATCGCCGCGAGGGCCGCGCGGTCCAGCGAGCCGTCCGGCGCCACCACGTCGGGGCCGAACCGGTCCACGATGTCCGCGAGTCCGGGGGTGCCGGGCTCGACCACCTCGCGGGCGACGACGTCGGCGTCGACGACGTGTGTCCCGAGCTCGGCGAGCCGCGCGGCGACGGTCGACTTGCCGCTGCCGATGCCGCCGGTGAGGCCGACCAGGTACACGGGGACTCGCGGTGGCACGGGGGCTCGGGGACGCCCGGAGCCTACCGCCGGTCTCCACGGACCCCGACGGCCGGGAACGACCGTGCCCCGGTCACGGGACCGGGGCACGGGTGGTGCGGGTGGTGCGAGGCTCAGGCCTCGGTCGACTCCTCGGCAGCCTCGTCGGTCGACTCCTCGGCAGCCTCGCCGGCCTCGTCGTCCTCGGCGGTCGGCACGTCCGACGCCTCGGGGTCGCGCTCCGCGGCGGCCGGCTCGGCCGGCTCGGCCGGGACCTCGCCCGCCGGGTCGACGTCGGCCTCGTCGAGCTGCTGGGCAGCGTCGAGCGGGGCGTCCTCGGGAGCCACCGCCTCACCGGCCGGCGACGCGACGTCCTCGGGGAGCTCGGCCTCGGCGAGCGCCATCTCCTCGGGGGTCGGGGCGCTGGAGCCACCCAGGCCCGCCGCGGCGAAGGCGCCGGCGAGCGTGTTGCTGCCCGCCGTGTCGTCGTCACCGGACGAGTACGCGGTCTCGACCGCCGGCTCCTCCCCGTAGCCGCCACCGGTGTCCTGCGCCGGCGCGTCCGGGCCCGCCTGCTTCAGCGACAGGCTGATGCGGCGACGGACGGTGTCGATGTCGATGACCTTGACCTCGATCTTGTCGCCGACGTTGACGACCGCCTCGGGGACCTCGACGTGACGGTCCGCCAGCTCGGAGATGTGGACCAGGCCCTCGATGCCGTCGGCGACCTTGACGAAGGCACCGAACGGCACCAGCTTGGTGACCTCGCCCTCGACGAGCTCGCCGACGGCGTGCTCGCGGGCGAACTTCTGCCACGGGTCCTCCTGGGTCGCCTTGAGCGACAGGGACACGCGCTCGCGCTCCATGTCGACGTCCAGGACCTCGACCTCGACCTCGTCGCCGACCTCGACGACCTCGGACGGGTGGTCGATGTGCTTCCAGGAGAGCTCGGAGACGTGGACGAGACCGTCGACGCCACCGAGGTCCACGAACGCACCGAAGTTCACGATGCTCGACACGACACCCTTGCGGATCTCGCCCTTCTGCAGCGTGGAGAGGAACTCGTTGCGGAACTCGCTCTGGGTCTCCTCGAGGAACTTCCGGCGCGACAGCACGACGTTGTTGCGGTTCTTGTCGAGCTCGATGATCTTGCACTCGAGCTGCTCGCCCACGTACGGCTGCAGGTCGCGCACGCGACGCATCTCGACGAGCGAGGCCGGGAGGAACCCGCGCAGCCCGATGTCGAGGATGAGGCCACCCTTGACGACCTCGATGACCGTGCCGATGACGGTGTTGTCGTCGGTGTAGATCCGCTCGATGGTCCCCCAGGCGCGCTCGTACTGGGCGCGCTTCTTGGACAGGACGAGACGGCCCTCCTCGTCCTCCTTGTTCATGACCAGCGCCTCGACGACGTCACCGATCTGGACGACGTCGTTGGGGTCGACGTCGAGCTTGATCGACAGCTCGCGCGACGGGATGACGCCCTCGGACTTCCAGCCGATGTCGAGCAGGACCTCGTCGGGGTCGATCTTGACGACGACGCCCTCGATGACCTGTCCCTCGGTCATCGCCTTGAGCGTGCCCTCCAGGGCGGCCTCGAAGTCCTCGTCGGAGATGTCGTTCTCGACGATGGAGTCGCCCGTGCTCGTCATCTGGGAGCCGGGGTCCTGCATCACGACGAAGTCGTCGGCGGAACCGGCGGAACCGGCGGGTGCGGAACGGTCGACCGTGGGCACGGTCGGCTCCGCGGCGGTGCCGGCGGCGTCGGCGTTGGGGGCGGCCGTCTCGGTGGACGGCGTGGTCTCGGGGGTCTCGGACATCGGGAAGTGTTCTCTCGTAGTGGGTCGGGGTCTGGGCGGAGGGCAGCATCGGTCCGCTGCAGCTCCGGGGCACCGTCGGGCGAACGCCCCACGGCGAGCCCACACGGTACCGGAGAGGACCGCCTGCAGGCACCCCCGGCGACGCGCCGCGGACGTCCCGGTGCGCACCTGGGGTAGCGTGCGTGCTCCCCCACCAGGACGCCACGACCGTGCCGCTGTTCCGTCGCCGCGCCGAGCCGCTCGACCAGACGCTCGAGAAGGTGCCGGACGACCTGCCCCGCGACGGCATCTTCACGCAGCCGCTCGTGGTCGCGGTCACCGCCGCGGGTCCGGAGGCGCTCGACGACGGGGAGCTGCGCGTCACCTTCCGCGCCACCGTGAAGGACGCCGACGGCAAGCGCTGCCCCGACCTCCACGTCGAGGCCACGGTGACGGGGCCCGAGCGCACCGCCACCGGCGCCACCACGACCGACCTCATGGGCCAGGCGCGGTTCCGCATGGCAGGTCCCGCCGGGACCTACGCCATCCGGATCGACGACGTCGCCGGCGGGGCGCTCGACCTCGATCCCGCGGCCAGCACCCTCACCGCGGAGCTCGAGGTCAGCTGAGCGCCGCGAAGGCGTAGGTGCCCGCGCCGGCGAGCGTGATGACCACGTCGGTGCCGTCCCGGTCGACGTGGACGCCGTCCGGGAACGACCGCGGGGCGTCGTCGAACAGCGTCCGGCCCCCGGCCGCGGCGTCGACGAGCCGGATCGTCGTGGGTCCGTCGACGGTCAGCTCGAAGCCGAACCCGGCGCCGGTCGCCTCGCTGAGGTCGAGCCCCATGCGCCCGGCGTCCAGCGACACGGAGGCGACGTTGGCGAGCGTGCCCGAGAACCGGTTGGCGAGCGCCGGGGTGAGCGCACCGGTCGGGTCCTCCACGGCGACGTCCTGCAGCCCGGTCCGGACGTAGGGCGTGGAGTGCCCGGGCGGGGACGCGACGCCGGGGTCCGGCACGGTGACGGTCGCCGGCGCCGCCAGCGCCTCGGCGGTCAGCTCGACCAGCCCCTCCACGGAGGGGTCGGGGCGGGCCCGCTCCTCGTCGGAGATCGCGACCTCACGGACGACGACGTCGTCGACCCAGTACGCCCCGTCGGGAGCGAAGTCGAAGGTGGCCTCCGCCGGTGGGTCGATCGCGTTCACGGCCCACACGAGAGCCGGCACGACCGCGTAGGTCACCTCGCGCGGATCCGTCGGGGCGCGGTGCCGCTGCAGGAACGCCGCCCCGTCGGCCCACTCGTCGACGATCGCCTGGGTGAAGTGCTCGTAGCCGACGAGGCGGGTGAACCGGTGGGGGTAGCCGAGCTCGGTGAGCCGCGCCGCCATCCGCTCGATGCCCGTCACGGGGACGAGCTCGTCGTCGGTGCCGTGGTCGATCGCGACGGGCACGTGCCGCAGGTTCTCGAGCGCGCGGTAGGTCAGCTGGGCCCGCGCGTCACCGTCGTTGGCCTCGATCCAGCCCTGGTCCAGGAAGGGGTCCGGCTCGTCGTCCGGCCCGCCCCCGAGCCAGGCGCCCTGCGTGACGGCGCCCGACTGCACGAAGGCCGCGGCGAAGAGATCCGGGTAGAGGGTGCCGAGGAGCCACGACCCGTAGCCACCCATGGAGTAGCCGGAGAGGTAGCGACGCGTGGGGTCGATGTCGGGCAGGAGCCCGTGCACGTCGTCGAGGACCTCGAAGAAGTCCTGGTGGGACTCGGTGACGTACCACTCCGACGTGCCGCGGGCGTGCGGGAACACCATCAGGTTGGTGGGCTCCTCGCCCAGCTGCGTGACCAGGCGGGGGTTGATCACGACCCCCGAGTGCGCCTTGCCGCCGCGGTAGTGCAGCCAGAAGGTGGTCGGCGTCGGCGACCCCGGCTCGTAGCCGGTGGGGACGTAGACGCCGTACGGCTGCCAGATCCCGTGCTGGCCCTGCTCCCGCGAGATGTCCTCGCCCGAGCGGAGGTGGCGCTCGTGGTACCCGGGTCCGGGACGGAGCATGGGCTCGCTCCGCCCGCCGACGAGGTCCGCGACGGCGATCGGGCCGCTCGAGAACCGGTCGACCGTGCCGCCGTGGAGGTCGAGCGCCTGGAGACGGTCGTTGAAGATCTCCAGCGGCTCGGCGTGCCGGTAGGCGATGTTGAGGGGGACGAAGGCGCCGTCCTCGCCGAACCGTCCGGTGATGACCGACACGTCGAAGCTGTCCCCGCCGGCGGTGGTGAGGAGGTCCGCCGGGAGCCCCGCCTCGAGGGTGTTGGTCCAGCCGTCGACGTCGATGCGCACCCGGCCGTCCGCGGCCACGTCCAGGTCGGTGGCGAGGTCGCGCGCCACGACGCCGGCGCCGGTCAGCATCACGGCACGGTCGAACCGGGTCGCGGTGAGGTCGGTTCCGAAGCCGACCGGCCCGCCCTCGCCGTCGCGGTCGGCGAGGACGAGGACGCCGAGGCGTGACGGGTCGGTCGCGTTCGCCAGCCGGACGAGGAGCTGGAGCCCCTGCCCCGTCGCGTCCGCCCCCCACCGCACCTCGCGGAGGTCGGCCTCGTCGAGGCCGCCGGGCTGGTCGCCGTACTCGTCGTCGGCCCCCACGGGCTCCGGGACGCCGAGCTGACTGCCCGACGTGCGCAGCAGCTGGTCGATGCGCCAGGTCCGCGTCTCCGCGTAGAAGAGCTCGGCGAAGTCCGCCAGCCGTGCGGCGTCGCCCCCGTCGTCCGCACCGTGGGCGTCGAAGAGGAAGTCGCTGTGGATGTGCTCGCCGGCGTCCCACACCGTCGTGCCGCTGATGCCGGACGCCGCCCCGATCCAGTCGGACGGGTCGCCGTCGACGGTCCGGACCGACGGGGCGCGCGTGGTCGTCGCGTCGAGGACGAGCGACCCGCGCTCGATCGGCTCCGACAGCACGGGCCCGCGGTCCGGGACCTCGTCCGGAGCCACGACGACCGCCGGCGCGGCGGCCGGCAGCACGACGGCCGCGAGCATCGCGACGGACACGGGGACACGACGGGTGACCGGCATGAGCGACCTCGGAGGGGGGCGGAGGAGGAGTTCGCCGGAGCGACCGCCGACTCCTCCCGGCGCGCGCGACGCGGCGTCCGGCCGGGGTGCCGGCCTGCGCGGCCACCGGGCGTGTCCTACGTCTGGTCCTCCGACCGACCAGGAGGCCGCATTGCGGGCCGGCGCGCTCCGCGTGGGGAGCATCCGCGGGATCGACATCCGCATCCACCGCTCGTGGGTGCTGATCGCGCTCCTGGTCGCCTGGAGCTTCTCGAACCGGTACGCGACCCTCGGGGACCATCGACTTCCGGCCGCCATCACGATGGGGGTCGTGGCGTCGCTGCTCTTCTTCGTGTCCGTGCTGGTGCACGAGCTCGCGCACTCGCTCGAGGCCCGCCACCGGGGGGTCGAGGTCGGCGGCATCACGCTCTTCCTCTTCGGCGGCGCCACCGAGACGAGGTTCGACGTCGAGCGCCCCTTCGACGAGTTCGCGCTGACCGCCGTGGGTCCCTTCTCCAGCTTCGTGCTCGCCGCGACCTTCGCGCTCGTGGCGACGTACGGCCGGGCCGCCGGGTGGGGCGTGGTGGCCGAGGTGGCGGGCACGCTCGGCTGGATCAACCTCGGTCTGGGCGTCTTCAACCTGCTCCCCGGGGCGCCGCTCGACGGCGGCCGCATCCTCCGCTCCGCCGTGTGGAAGCTCACGGGCGACCGCCGCCGCGCCATCCGGGTCGCCGCCCGTGCCGGCCAGGTCATCGGTTACCTCATCGCCGGCGTCGGGCTGCTGCAGCTCTTCGCCGTCCCGGGCGCGTTCCTGAGCGGCATCTGGTGGGTCGTGATCGGCTGGTTCCTCGCCAACGCGGCGGGGTCCGAGATCGTGCAGCACGAGCTGCAGGACAAGCTCGGCGGGGCCACCCTGGCGGACCTCGTCAGCGCGGACCCGCTCCCCCGGGTCTCCGCCGACATCGACGTCGCCGGTGCGGCGGACGAGCTCCGGCACCGGCCGGAGAGCGTCCTCTCGCTCGTCCGCGACGGCGAGGAGGTCGCCCTCGTCGGCGTGGAGGACGTGGCGTCCGTCCCCGCCGGGTCGCGCGCCGGGCACGCCGCCCTGGCGGTCGGCCGCCGGCTCGGCGACATCCCCTGCCTGCCCGACGACACGCCGCTGCTCGACGCCGTGCGGACCGCATCCTCCGAGGACCTCGTCGCGGTGACGGGACCGGACGGGGAGGTCATCGGCGTGGTCTCCTCGGATCAGCTGCGCCGGGTGCTCGAACGCTCCGTGCGCATGGACGCGCCGCTCCGGTCCGCGCGCCGTCGACCCCAGGACCACCTGCCCGCCCCGGACCGTCGCCGGGACCGACGAGCGGGACACCGCGGCCACGTCCCCGGTGAGGACGACCGATGAGGAAGCTGCTCTTCACCGCCGCCGCCGCGATCATCGCGTGGGCGATGCTCGTCGTGCCCCTGCCCCTGCTCGCGCTGGTCCCGGTGGCCGCGACGCCGGTGGCGGACATCCTCGAGGTCGTGGACGACGACGCCGAGCTCGCCGAGCCGATCCCCGACTCGGTGCGGTTCACCGCCGTCCTGGTCCAGCCCGCGAGCGCCGTCGGCGCCATCGAGGTGTGGTTCGACGAGCACCGGAGCCTCACGTTCGCCCCGAACGTGGTCCCGCGCGGGGTCGACCCCGACGAGTTCGTGGACCTGCAGGTCCGGATGTTCGAGGAGAGCGTGCGCACGGCAGCGGCCATCGGCATGCGGGCCGCCGGCGCCGACGTCACCATCACCGGCGACGGAGCCCGGATCGAGCGGACGGTCCCCGGCACCCCCGCCGCCGGGGTCCTCGAGCGGGGCGACGTGATCGTCGCCGTGGACAGCACGCCCGTGCGGCTCGCCAGCGAGCTGGCGGCCGACCTCTCGGCGAGGGAGGCCGGCGAGGAGGTCGAGCTCACGCTCCGACGCGGGGGGGAGGAGGTCCTGGAGCAGGTCCGCATCGGACAGCTGCCCGAGGGAGCGGGTGCCGGGCTCGGCGTGCTGGCGACGACCGTCGACCTGGTGATCGACACCCCCGTCGAGGTCCGACCCCGGGCCGACGCGGCGGTCGGCGGCCCGTCCGCCGGCCTGCTCGTCGCGCTCGGGCTCTACGAGGCCACCGGCGAGGCGGATCTCGTCGGCGACCGCGTCGTCGCCGGCACCGGGACCATCGACACCAGCGCCAACGTCGGTCCGGTGGACGGCATCCGCGAGAAGGTCCGCGGCGCGGAGCTCGCGGGGGCGGACGTGTTCCTCGTCCCCGCGACGCAGGCGCACGAGGCCCGGGCGGCGGCGCCCGACGGACTCGAGGTCGTCCCGGTGGAGACCCTGCAGGACGCCATCGACGCGCTGGAGCGGTGAGCCGCGCCCGGCGCGGGTGCGGTCCCGGTCAGCGGTCCCGCAGGACGAACCAGACGAGCAGCGCCGCGAACAGGGCGAGCCCGGACCAGCCGACGAGGGCCGCGATGCCCACGGTCACGTGGCCCCCTCCCCCGGGCGCGCCGCCGCCCCGTCGCGGACGACGATCCGGTCGGCCGTGAGCTCGACGAGGTCCTCCCAGTCGATGTGGGAGGTGCGGCGCTCGGCACGGCGCATGAGCGCGACGAGGAGCGCCGGACCGACGACCTCGCCGTAGGCGTAGCCGAGGCGCTCGGCGACCACGCCGCGCCCGGTGACCAGCCCGTCGATGCGGTGGACGTCACCGTCGGCGCGCAGGCGCAGGTCGCGCAGCCGGCCCAGCCGGCGCCCGGAGCGCTCGACGACCGGCGTGCCCAGCAGGTCGCTCGCCCGCAGCCGGCGTGCACCGCCGTCGGCGGGGCCCCGACCCACCTCGCCCCCGCGGCCGGTCCCGGGAGGCTGCCGGACGCCGGCCTCACCGCCCGGCTCCTTCCCCCCGGAGGAGGACCGCTCGGCGCCCGGGATGCGGCCGATGACGTGGTCGCGCACCCATGCCTCGGACCGTGGGAACGGGAGGTCGTCGCGGTGTGCCGCCAGCCGGACCTCCGTGTCGACCTCCTCCAGGTCGGTCACGGCGACCTCCGGCGGACCGGCCGCGTCCGGACGCAGCCTCCCCGCGCCCGCCACGACCCGGCCGAGGACCCCGCCGAGGCGGGCTCCCAGCGCCTCCGGGCCCATGAGGATGCTCACGAGCCGGGGCGCGTCGTCGGCGTCCTGCTCGAAGGCGAGGTCGTCGACCCGGCCGACGGGCTCGCCGTCGACGTCCACGACGCGCCGGTCGAGCAGGCGCAACGAGACGTGCAGGGGATCGTCCGTGATGGCGGGCAACGGGCGCTCCTCAGCCGGCGGTCGTGATGGCGAGCAGGGGGATGGCGGCGAGCGAGACCACCGTGAGCAGGACGAGGTAGAAGGTCCCGATCGAGTTGGCGAGGCGGCCGTTGCGGTGCTCGCCCATGGCCCGGACGTCGTTCGCGACGACGAGGACCGGCAGGTAGGTGAACGGCAGCGTCGCCGCGCCCAGGAACACCGCGAAGATCGTGAGCCGGATCGGGTCGATGGTGGTCAGCGCGACCCCCGCGGCCGCGAGCAGGACCACGATGAGCAGCAGGTTGAACCGCGACGCCCGGTCCCGCTTCTCGAACTTCCCCCACGGCCAGCCGAAGTACTGGGCCACCGTGTAGCCGGTCGACATGAGCGTCTCCAGCGTCGCCCCGATCGTGGCCGCCACGATCCCGACGATGGCGAGCGCGAGACCGACGCGTCCCAGCGCGACCGACACGGGCAGGGCCGTCATCGCCACGGACTCCGCCTCGGCGCCCACCGGGTGGAACACGACGGCGGCGACGACCTGGATGGCGAGGGCCAGCAGACCCCCGAGGGGGAACCCGACGAGGACGTTCATCCGCATCTCGAGGAAGTTCTCGGCGGTCCAGCCGTGCTCGACCGCACCCGAGGAGAAGAAGAACACCTCGTACGGCGTCATCTGCGCCCCGAGCAGGGCGATCGCGTAGAAGACGTAGGTGGGGACGGGCTCGCCGGCGGGCACGTTCGGCGTCGCGGCGTCACGCAGCAGCGCGCCCCAGTCGGGCCCCAGCGCGACGGCGGCCCAGACGAAGACCAGCATCGCCAGGCCCAGCACCCCGTACGTGCGCTCCATCCCCGTGAAGGGCACGCGCCACACGAGCACGAAGACGAGCACGGTCACGAGCGGGATCCACGCGAGGTAGGACACGCTGGTGGCCAGCTCGATGGCGAGGGCCACGCCGGCGAGCTCGGCCACGAGGAGCAGCCCGGTCAGCCCGAACGACGCGGTGAGGTCGACGAGGGCGATCCTCGGGCCCAGCCGTTCCCGGACCAGGTCGAAGACGGGACGGCCCGTGACCGCGGCCACGCGCCCGGCCATCTCCGCGTACACGGCGATGCCGACCACGGCCAGCAGCGTCACCCACGCGAGGTTCAGGCCGTAGCGGGCACCGACGAGCGCGTCCGTGACGAGGTCGCCGATGTCGATGAACGCCCCGACGGCGGTCAGGATCCCGAGCGTCAGGGACGCGAGCTTCTTCACCGCCGGACCTCCCGGAGGGAGCCCTCGACCCGTCCTCCGAGCTCACCCAGCCGCCCCCGCAGCTCCGCGAGCCGCCGGACGTCGGTCCGGTTCGCCGCGATCCGGATGTCGCCCATCACGGCGGACGCCTCGGCGAGCAGGGGGACGACGGCGGCGCGGATCGCGTCGGTCCCGGGTGGCGGTTGCCGCGACGCGAAGGCGGTGTGGGTCCAGGACACCGTCTCCTCGTGCTGGCGCAGCGTGACGGCCGTGCTGGTCGCGAAGGACCGACCGGCGATCGCGGCGTCGAGGGCCACCTCCGTGCCGGCGATCGTGGCCTCCAGCTGTTCCAGGCTGGCGACGGCCTTGCGTCGGTAGTCGTCGTCGCGCAGCGCCGGTCCGACGCACGCGGTCGCCAGCAGGGTCAGGAGCACCAGGAGCACCGCCGGACGTCCCGGCGTGCGGCGGCCGGACCGGGTCACCAGCGTCGCGCCTCCGTGTCGGCGGGCGGGCGACGCTACTTCCCCGACCGACGGCGGCCGGCCTGGGCCCCGGGACGAACGACCGGGCCGGGCCGGCCCGGTCGGACGTCACTCGGCGGCGGTGTCGGTCTCCCGCCTCGCGCTCGCCATCGCATGGGTGGGCCGGTGCGCCGACTCGTGCCGCTTGTCGGCGTAGAGGCGTCCGATCGCGCGGACCAGCATCCCCGTGCTGCCGAGCAGCCAGCACAGCGTCGCGGCGAGGTTCGGGCCGAGGAGGAAGAGCAGGCTGCCGAGGACGAAGAGCGCGTTGCCGACGAGACCGATGCGCACGGCCACCGTCTCGTACCTCTGGTGGAACGGTTCGAGGGGAGGGATCCGGTTCACGTGTCGTCCCGCGGTCGGAGGGATGTCGGACCCCCATCCCACCGGGCCGCCCGCCCCGACGACACCCGACCTCCCCCACGAACAGGGGTGGCCGTCCGCGCTGCCGGGCGTCAGGCACCCGTCCACGGGACGAGCCGTCAGGGGCCGGACGCCCTCGGGCGACTAGTGCTTCTGGGCGTCGAACCAGGTCGTGCCGAGGGCGGTGTCGACCTCGAGCGGGACGGCCAGCTCGGCCACCCCGCACATCGCCGAGACCACGAGCTCCCGCAGCCCCTCCGCGTCGGCGTCGCTGACCTCGAGGATCACCTCGTCGTGCACCTGGAGGAGGAGCTGGGCGTGGAGGTCCGAGGCCTCGAGCGCCTCGTGGACGCGGATCATGGCGAGCTTGATGATGTCCGCGGCCGTGCCCTGGATCGGCGCGTTCAGCGCCATCCGCTCGGCCATCTGCCGCCGGTTGCGGTTGTCGGACATCAGGTCCGGCAGGTAGCGCCGGCGACCGAAGAGCGTGGTCGTGTAGCCGTCGCGACGGGCCTGCAGGACCGCCGCGTCCAGGAACTCGCGCACCTTGGGGAATCGCGCCATGTACGTCTCGACGATCTCGACCGCCTCGTCGGGGGGGATGCCGAGCTTCTGTCCGACCCCGAACGGGGTGAGTCCGTAGGCGAGGCCGTAGTTGATGACCTTGGCGCGGTCCCGGAGCGCGCCGTCGACCTGGTCGAGCGGCAGGTCGAAGACCTTCGCCGCGGTCGTCGCGTGCACGTCCTCCCCCGACCGGAACGCCTGCAGCAGCCCGTCGTCGGCGCACATGTGCGCCATGATGCGCAGCTCGATCTGGGAGTAGTCGGCCACCAGGAAGCGGTCGAAGCCCTCCCCCGGGACGAACGCCTTGCGGATCTCGCGCCCCTCGTCCCGCCGCACCGGGACGTTCTGGAGGTTGGGGTTCGTGCTGGACAGCCGGCCCGTGGCGGCGACCGTCTGGGACAGGGTCGTGTGGATCCGGCCGGTCTCGGGATCGAGCAGCGGTGGGAGCGCGTCGACGTAGGTCGACAGGAGCTTGGTCATCTCCCGCCACTCGAGGATGGGCTCGATGATCGGGTCCATGCCCGCGAGCGACTGCAACGCCAGCGCGTCGGTCGAGTAGCCCGTCTTGATCCGGCGGGTCTTCGGCAGCTCCAGCTCCTCGAACAGGATCTGCTGCAGCTGGGGCCCGGACCCGATGTTGAACTCCCGTCCGGCACAGTCGTGGATCTCGTCCTCGAGCTCCGCGACCCGGGCCACGAGCCGCTCCCGGATCTCGTCGAGCACGTGGAGGTCGAGCGCGATCCCGTGCTCCTCCATCCGGGCGAGGACCGGTGCGAGCGGTCCCTCGATGGTGTGCATCAGCTCGTCCTGGCCGCGCTCCTCGAGCTGCGGCCCGAGGTGCTCGGCGAGCTCGAGGGTCGCGAGAGCGCGCAGGGCACGGTCCTCCCAGGCGTCCTCGTCGATCCCGAGGCTCAGCTGGTCGCCGGCGTCCTCCCCGTCGCCGTGCTGGAGCGTCCGTTGGAGGTACTGGACGGCGACGCGCTCGAGGTCGAACGACCGTTGTTCCGGGTTCAGCAGGTAGGCGGCCAGCTCGGTGTCCAGCGTGACGTTCGTCACGCTCCACCCGCGCGCCGCGACGGCGTGGTGGAGCGTCTTCAGGTCGTGCACCACCTTGGGGAGGCCCGGGTCGGCGAGGGCGGCACCCAGCGCCTCCAGGTCGGCCGGCCCGAGGTCCTCGAAGCGCACGGACACGGGGTCCCGCCCCGCCGCGGCGAGGCCCACGGCCGGGAAGGCCAGGTGCGGGACGCGGTCGGAGACCTCGGGGTGGACCGCGAGCGGTCCCGTGAGATCCTCCAGCCAGTCGTGCAGCCCGCCCTCCTCGAGCCGCTGCGGGGCACGGTCGAAGGCCGTGGCCTGCTCCTCCTCGACCTCGCCGAGGACCTCGTCGACGAACCGGTCGAGCAGCACGCGGAACTCGAGCGCCCCGAACAGCTGCCGCAGCGCCGGCATGTCGATCGATCCCATGCGCAGGTCGGCGAGGTCGGCGTCCACGTCGATGTCGCAGCGCAGCCGCATCACGCGCTGGTTGATGCGCACCTGCTCCTCGTGCTCGGCGAGCATCGCGGGCACCTTCTTGCCGCTGATCTCTTCGAGGTGGGCGTAGACGCCGTCGATGTCGCCGTACTCGGTGATGAGCTTGGCCGCCGTCTTCTCGCCGACGCCCGGGACCCCCGGGAGGTTGTCGGAGTTGTCCCCGCGCAGCGCCGCGTAGTCGACGTAGCAACGCGGCGGCACGCCGTACTTGGCCGCGATCGCCTCGGGGGTCATCTCGGCCATCTCGGAGATGCCGCGGAGGGTGTAGAGGATCGTCAGGTGATCGTCGGCGAGCTGCATCGAGTCGCGGTCGCCGGTCACGATGTAGGCGTGGAACCCCGCCTCGATGGCACGCGTGGCGATCGTGGCGAGGACGTCGTCGGCCTCCACGCCCGCCACCTCGGCGATCGGGATCGTGAGCACCTCGAGGACCTGCTTGATGAGGTCGACCT
>JAHWJY010000255.1 GCA_019348135.1 Actinomycetota bacterium | reverse complement strand
AGGAGCTTGACGCCGACGTGCCGGCCGAGGCGCTCGTCCTCGGCCAGGAACACGCTCGCGCTCCCGCCGGTGCCGAGCTTGCGCACCAGGCGGTACCGCTCGCCCAGCACGTCGCCCTCGGCTCCGAGCACACCGGCGGAGCGGTCGGAGCTCACGGGTAGGGCCTCCGGGGCGGGGGTTCGCCACGCACGGGCGAGGCGGGAGGGGGTGACGTCATGATGCGTCACGGTCCGTGATACGGGAAGGGGGGGCGACCGTCCGTACGGACACAACTGCCTGGCCCTGCCGCCACGGGCGCCCGCTCGCGGGTTCCCGCGTCGCGCGACCCGGCCGGTACGCTCCCCTCCGCTGACGGGACAACGGCGTCCCCCGCGAGTCACGCCCCGTTCCCGACTCCACCCGAGGGATGCCGATGGTGCACACCCCTGTCCCCAGCTCCCCGCGCACGGGTCTCTACGACCCGTCCTTCGAGCACGACGCCTGCGGCGTCGCCTTCGTCGTCGACGTCCACGGGCGCAAGAGCCACGACATGATCCGTCGCGGGGTGACGGCGCTCGTGAACCTCGACCACCGCGGGGCCACGGGCGCGGAGGACAACGTCGGCGACGGCGCGGGCATGCTCATCCAGGTCCCGGACGCCTTCCTCCGGGAGGTCTGCGACTTCGAGCTGCCCGCGCCCGGGTCCTACGCCATCGGCTGCGCCTTCCTGCCCCGCGAGGCCGAGGCCGCCGACGCCGCGGCCGCCGCGGTCGAGAAGATCGTCGTCGACGAGGGGCTGCGGGTCGTCGGCTGGCGCGACGTCCCGACGGACGACTCCACCATCGGGTCGATGGCCCGCGACGTCATGCCCACGTTCCGGCACCTGGTCGTGGCGGGGCCCGAGGACGCCCCGCTCTCGGGCATGGACCTGGAGCGGCGCGCCTTCGTCCTCCGCAAGCGCATCGAGCACGAACTTGGCGCGGGTTCGTCTTCGACGCTGCCCGACCTTGGCGAGACCGGGCGCGGCTCCGCGGACGTCGCGATCCCCCCGGAGGCGGGCGACGAGCGCGCGACGGGGCGCGACGAGAGCGTCTACTTCCCCAGCCTGTCGGGGCGCACCCTCATCTACAAGGGGATGCTGACGAGCCTCCAGGTGGGCGAGTTCTTCCTCGACCTCGCCGACGAGCGTGTCGAGTCGGCGCTCGCGCTGGTGCACTCGCGCTTCTCGACCAACACCTTCCCGTCGTGGCCGCTCGCCCACCCCTACCGGCTCGTCGCCCACAACGGCGAGATCAACACCGTGATGGGCAACCGCAACTGGATGCGCGCCCGCGAGGGGACGCTCGCGAGCGAGGCGTTCGGCGCCGCGCTCGAGCGCGCCTTCCCCATCATGACCCCCGGCGCCTCGGACACGGCGAGCTTCGACGAGTGCCTCGAGCTCCTGCACCTCGGAGGGCGCAGCCTCCCCCACGCGGTCCTGATGATGGTCCCCGAGGCGTGGGAGAACCACGAGTCGATGCCGCAGGCGAAGCGCGACTTCTACGAGTTCCACTCCTGCCAGATGGAGGCGTGGGACGGACCCGCGGCGATCGCGTTCACCGACGGCACCGTCATCGGCGCCGTCCTCGACCGCAACGGGCTGCGCCCCTCGCGGTACTGGGTCACCGAGGACGGCCTCGTCGTGATGGCCTCCGAGGTCGGGGTGCTCGACATCGACCCGGCGACCGTGGTCCAGAAGGGCCGGCTGCAGCCGGGACGGATGTTCCTCGTCGACACGGCGGAGGGCCGCATCGTCGACGACGAGGAGATCAAGGCCGACCTCGCGGCGTCCGCGCCGTACGGCGAGTGGCTCGCGGACGGCCTCCTCCACCTCGAGGACCTCCCGACGCGGGAGCTCCTGACCCCGCAGCACTCGTCGGTCGTCCGCCGGCAGCGCACCTTCGGCTACACCGAGGAGGAGCTGCGCATCATCCTCGCGCCGATGACCCGCACGGGTGCGGAGCCGATCGGGTCGATGGGCACCGACACCCCGCTCGCGGTGCTGTCCGACCGGTCGCGGCTGCTGTTCGACTACTTCGCCCAGCTGTTCGCGCAGGTGACGAACCCGCCGCTCGACGCGATCCGCGAGGAGCTCGTGACCTCGCTGTCGTCGAGCATCGGTCCCGAGCACAACCTGCTCGACCCGGGTCCGGACTCGTGCCGACAGATCGTGCTCCCGCGCCCGATCCTGTCCAACGAGGAGCTCGCCAAGATCCTCTACGTCAACGAGGACGGCGAGCAGCCGGGCTTCGAGCCGTTCGCGATCGACGGGCTCTACCCCGTCGCCGAGGGCGGCGAGGGGCTGCGCCGTGCCCTCGACGACATCTGCACGCGCGTCTCCGCCGCCATCGCGGGCGGGGCGCGCATCATCGTGCTGTCCGACCGGTACTCGAACGCCGAGCTCGCGCCGATCCCGTCGCTGCTGCTGACCTCGACCGTGCACCACCACCTCATCCGCGAGCAGAGCCGCACCAAGGTGGGCCTCGTCATCGAGTCCGGTGACGCCCGCGAGGTGCACCACATGGCGCTGCTCATCGGGTACGGGGCGGCCGCGATCAACCCCTACCTCGCGTTCGAGTCGATCGCCGACATGATCCGCGAGGGCGCGCTCCCGGGCGTGCCGCAGCTCGAGGCCGAGCGCAACTACATCAAGGCGTGCTCCAAGGGCGTGCTGAAGATCATGTCGAAGATGGGCGTCTCGACGGTGGCGTCCTACACCGGCGCGCAGATCTTCGAGGCCATCGGGCTGTCCCAGGAACTCGTCGACCGCTACTTCACCGGCACCGCGTCGAAGCTCGGGGGCATCGGGCTCGAGCAGATCGCCGCCGAGGTCGCCGAGCGTCACCGCTTCGCCCACCTCCCCCGGCCCGAGGAGGCGGCCCACCGTGACCTCTGGTTCGGCGGCGAGTACCAGTGGCGCCGCGAGGGCGAGCACCACCTCTTCAACCCCGAGACCGTCTTCAAGCTCCAGCACGCCACGCGGACCGGGCGCTACGACGTGTTCAAGGAGTACACCGC
>JAHWJY010000254.1 GCA_019348135.1 Actinomycetota bacterium | reverse complement strand
CGTTCCTGGTCGTCGACACCGGCGGCTGGGAGCACGGCGCCGAGGGCATGGCCGCGCGGATCGTGGAGCAGGCCGAGGCGGCCGTCAGCAACGCCGACGTCGTCGTCTTCACCGTCGACGCGACCGTGGGGGCGCTGGAGGACGACGAGCGCTACGCCAGGCTCCTGCGGCGCAGCGACGTGCCCGTGCTGCTCGTCGCCAACAAGGTCGACTCCGACCGCCAGGAGCCGCTGGTCCACGAGCTGTACGGGCTGGGTCTCGGCACCCCCCACCCGGTCTCGGCCCGGCACGGCCGCGGCGTCGGCGACCTCCTCGACGAGGTCGTGGCCCTGCTGCCCGAGACCCCGGCGGAGGTGCCGGACGAGACCGCGGTCCCGCACGTCGCCCTGATCGGCAAGCCGAACGTGGGCAAGTCGTCGCTCTTCAACCTGCTGCTGGGGGAGGAGCGGTCGATCGTCGACGCCGTGCCCCACACCACCCGCGACGCCGTCGACACCATGATCGAGATCGACGGCGAGCCCTGGGTCTTCGTCGACACCGCCGGCATGCGTCGGCGCTACCGCCACGGCGAGGACACCGAGCTGTACTCGGTGGACCGCACCCGCCGCGCGATCCAGCTGTCCGACATCGTGCTGTTCGTGCTCGACGCCTCCGAGCCGCTGGGGGAGCAGGACCAGCGGCTCGCCGCGCTCATCCGCGACAGCGGCCGCGGGCTCGTCCTGGTGCTGAACAAGTGGGACCTCGTCGACGAGGACCGGCGCTTCTACCTCGAGAAGGAGCTCGACCGGCTCCTGTCGTTCGCGTCGTGGGCGCCGCGCGTGAACATCTCGGCCACGACCGGTCGCGGCGTCCGTCGGCTCGTCCCGCACCTGCGCACCGTGTGGGACAACTACCGCCAGCGCATCCCGACGCGTGAGCTGAACCGCTTCGTCGAGGAGGCCACGTCGCGGGTGCCGCCGCCGACCCAGGGCCAGAAGGCGCTGCGGGTGAAGTACGTGACGCAGGCCGAGACCGCGCCGCCGCGGTTCGTCACGTTCACCAACGGCAAGCTCCCCGCGAGCTACCGCCGGTACCTCGAGCGGCAGCTGCGCGAGACCTACGACTTCACGGGCGTGCCCGTCAACTTCGACGAGCGGCCCCCGCGGGACCGCGCGGAACGGCGCTGAACCGTCCGCACGGTTGGCTGCCCGGACCGGGGTTGGGTAGCGTCCCGGCGCACGGTCCCAGGGCGACCCGGGAGCGTGGAACGGGCTGTGGCGCAGTCAGGTAGCGCACTCGTCTGGGGGGCGAGGGGTCGCCGGTTCAAGTCCGGCCAGCCCGACCGATAAGAGAGAAGCACCGTGCGCGTGTTCGACGTGGGGAAGAAGGACGGTCCCGAGGTCGTCTCCGACCGCATCCTCACCGTGCCCAACGTGCTGTCGCTGCTGCGCATCCTGGTGCTGCCGTACGTCTACGTGCTCCTGCTCGACGAGCGCTGGATGGTCGCGTTCTGGTGGCTGGCCGGGTTCGCGATGAGCGACTGGTTCGACGGCTACATCGCGCGACGGTTCGACCAGGTGTCGCACTTCGGCAAGCTCTTCGACCCCATCTCGGACCGGCTGCTGTTCCTCGTCGTCGGCATCGCGATGATCCTGTCCGGGGTCGTACCGTGGTGGGTGATCGTCGTGCTCCTCGCCCGCGACGTGTTCGTGGTGGCGGGGGGGTTGGTGCTGATGGCGCGGAAGGTGCCGCCGCCCCCGGTGACGAGGATCGGCAAGGCCGCGACCTTCGGGCTGATGTTCGCCCTGCCCGGCTTCATCCTCGCGGCCGGCCTCGGGGACGGGCCGGGGGACCCGCAGCCGGTGTGGCAGGCGATCGCGTGGGTCGCGTGGGTCGTGAACACGGTCCTGTACTACGTCGCCGCCGGCCAGTACGTGCTGCGGTCCCGGCGGGACCTCCAGGCCGCCCGGGCCGCGCGCGAGACGCGGGCGCCGGACGCCTGAACACCTCCGAGGCCCGCCGAGCGCAGGGGTCGGTCCGCTAGGGTGCCGCTCGCCAGGCGGGGTCCCGACCCGGGCCCAGCGACGCCGGTGCTGATCGAGGAGGGGAGCGGTCGTGTCCGAGGGTGAGCTGCCCGAAGGCCTCCGGTACACCGAGGACCACGAGTGGACGCGCGACGACGGGGACGCCGTCGCGGTCGGCATCACGTGGTTCGCGCAGGACCAGCTCGGCGACGTCGTCTACGTCGACCTCCCGTCGCCGGGGGCCGACGTCGAGAAGGGTCAACCCTTCGGTGAGGTCGAGTCCACGAAGTCCGTCTCGGACCTGTTCGCGCCCATCACGGGCACGATCGTCGAGCGCAACGAGGTCCTCGAGGACCGTCCCGAGGTCATCAACGAGGACCCGTACGGCGACGGCTGGCTCGTGACGATCGCCCCGGCCGACCGCTCGCAGCTCGACGGGCTGCTCGACGCCGCCGCCTACCGGGACCTGACCAGCTGACGGGATCCCCCCACCGACAGGAGGTCGTGGATGTTCTGCACGCAGTGTGGGCACGAGCTGCCGGACGACGCCCGGTTCTGCTCCAACTGTGGCGCTCCCGTCGGGGGCGGTGCGGGTCCGGACATCGACACGACGACCGCGGCGATCGACATCGGTGCCTTCGACGACACCGAGCACGTGGAGGACGTCCCCGAGCTGTCCGAGGGCACCGGGATGCTCGTGGTCGTCCGTGGACCGAACGCGGGCTCGCGGTTCCTCCTCGACCGGGACACGACGACGATCGGTCGCCACCCGGACAGCCACATCTTCCTCGACGACGTCACCGTGTCTCGACGTCACGCTGAGGTGAAGCGCGCCGAGGGGACGATGTCGGTCACGGACCTGGGCAGCCTGAACGGCACCTACGTCAACGGCGAGCGCTGTGAGTCGCAGCTGCTCGCCTCGGGTGACGAGGTGCAGATCGGCCGCTTCAAGCTCCTCTTCGTCGGAGCAGGTCACCGGCCGTGAGGACCCACACCATCGGTGAGGTCCTGAACCGTCTCAAGGACGAGTTCGACGACATCAC
>JAHWJY010000090.1 GCA_019348135.1 Actinomycetota bacterium | reverse complement strand
CCTCCGAGGTCGAGCGGTGATCTAGCGGCCGGCCGCGGCCAGGATCGCTTCCACCAGGTGTCGGGCGGTCGGGCTGGCGGCCGCCCACAGCCCGAAGGCCCCGTCGACGTGCACCCAGGCGCCGTGCTCGTGTGCCACGTCGCATCTCGCACGGAGGTCGTCGCACGCCCCGTGCTGACGTTGCCGACCTGGACGCGAGATCCGCAACGGGGGTGCGCCGGCGAGTCCCCGGCGCTCGACGTCCCAGCCTGCCTCGGCCGGGAGGTGATGCCGGGCAGCCGCCAGCCCGACGGTGTTGGCCTCCTGGCCGCCGGCCACGAAGCCGACCGACGCGGAGCCCGGGATGCCCAGGAGGTCCTTCAGCCACGTCCCCGCCGCTGCCTCGGCGGCGGTCGCGGCGTCGAGCGCGCCTCCTCCTCCTCTGGCCGATGTCCCGCGATCCCGCGAACCATCCGCCCGCTCCGTCGACGGGTCAACGGGGTGTCGTCGGGAGGGGGGTTCACACACCGACGGCCGAGCGGACCGCTTCGGCGACGGCCGCGGGCTGCTGCAGAGGCATCAGATGGCAGGCGCCCGGTACCCGCACCGTGTGGAACTGGCGTGCCGACCCGGTGAGTGCGCCGTGGATCGCGTGGACCCACGGGGCACTGTCCTCCCCCAGCAGGTACGTCATCGGCACCGACCAGCGGGAGATCTCCTTCGCCGAGATGTGGTCCGCGGAGGTGTTGAACCACTCCCGCATCCTGAACTCGGTGCACAGCCCCTCCGCATCGTCGAGGAACCACGCACGCTGGCGCTCGTCGAGCTCGTCCCAGCCGTTGCCGCCGCCGCGTCGGGCGAAGGCGAACTCCGCCATCGTCTCCGCGGCCTCGCGTCGGCGACCCCGCATCGCGTCACGCTTGAAGGCGAGGAGCAGGCGGAGACTGGGGAGCGGTTGGTGGCGGGGGAGGTGGAACGGCGGCTCGATGAGGACCGCGGCTCTGACCTGTTCGGGGCGGGTCCGGATGAGCTCCATCGCGACGCCGGCCCCGCCGCTCCATCCCACCACGATCGGCGGTTCCCCGGCGACCTGCTCGATGAGCTCCACCGCATCGCGGGCGTGGACCCGCATGTCCGACGTGCCGTTCGGGGACCGCCCGTGGCCGCGGCGGTCGTAGCTGATGACCCGGTGGGTGGTCGCGAGGGAGTCCTGGACGTCGCCCCAGACCTCCAGCACCCCGAAGGCCCCATGGATGAGCAGGACCGGCGGTCCATCGCCGCGCACCCGATGGGTGAGCTCGCTTCCCTCGACCGCGAGGACCTGGAGGTCGCTGGGCCGGCCCGTGTCGGAGTCCTGGCCGGCAGGCGTGGGCCGCGTCACGCCGGCTGCCGAGCTGCCGCGAAGAACCCGATGAGTGCCTCGGCGAGCGCGTCGGGCTGGGTCAGCGGGGAGGCGTGCGCGGCGCCAGGGATCGCCTGGATCCGTGCGTCGGGCACGTGGTCGGCCACGTGCTGCGCGCTGGTACGGAAGAAGGGCCTGGTGTCGGATCCGTGCAGGACCAGCACGGGAGCGGTGATCGCGCCGAGCACCGCCGGATCGTCGACGGTGGGCCCTTCCTGCATGAGTTGCCGGAGGTAGTCGAGCAGGTTCGGAGCGTAGCGGCCTGCCGCCTCGAAGTAGCCCACGGCGTCGGCGGTGGAGAGCTCCTCGTCGTTGAAGGGCCAGCCGGCGAACGCGCGGGACGCAGCCGCCAAGCTGCCCTCGGCGGCCAGCTCGCTCATGTACGTGATCGCGCCGCCGAGCGCGGCCTTCTCCTGCTCGTCCGCGAGGCTCAGCATCCCCGGCTCGAGGGGCGCGACCGCGCCCACCGCATCGGATCGCGCGGCCACGGCGAGCGCCATGGCGCCGCCGCCGGACCAGCCCACCAGGCCGACCGGCCCCGCGACGCTGCCGACGTAGGCGAGCGCGTCGTCGACCTGCCGCGCGAAGCGGAGGTCGGGGTGATCGCCGCTGAGGCCGCGGCCCCGCATGCTCGGCAGATGGCAGGTGAACCGGTCGCTCAGGTGCGGCACCAACGCCTGCCAGTCGAGGTCGCCGTCGCCGATGATCCCCTGCAGGAACACGAGCGGCGGTCCGTCGCCGTGCACGGTCGCGCCGATGGTGACGCCGTCGGTGGTGGTCACGTGGTGGGTGCGGTGCTCGCTCATGTGCGGTCTCCTGGGTTCCGTGGGGCCATGCCTGCACGATGACGCAGGGGGACCGGGAGAACGTCACCCGGCCGGGTACATCTCGGCGGTCAGGGAGCACTACAGGTCGCGGCGGGCGACCTGGGCGGCGAGCTCCGCGCGTCCGTCGACGTCGACCTTGGCGTAGACGTGTGTCAGGTGCTTCTTGACCGTGTTGACGGACATGAACAGGCGCTGACCGATCGCCGTGTTGGTGTGGCCGTCGGCCACCAGCCGCACCACGTCGCGCTCGGTGGGCGTCAGTGACATCCAGCCGATCTGCGGTCGTTGACGCTCGCCCCGCCCTCGGCGGGCGTAGGCGACCGCCTCGGCCAGCGACAGCTCACCGCCGGCGTCCCAGCATGCGGCGGCATCGGTGCGGCCCAGTACCTCCTGCGCGGTGTGGCGCGCACGCTCGACGTGGTCGGCCTGGGCGGGGAAGCGAACGATCCCGGTCTCCTCGTGGAACCGTTGCGACGCGGCGAGCAGGCGCAGGCACCTCGCGGGCTCGCCGAGAGCCACGGCCAGGTGGGCGATCCGCTCCAGCGCCGCCGCGGCCCCGATCCGGTCGCCGTAGTCGTCGAGGACCTCCAGCGCGTCGTGGGCGAGCTCCCACCCCGCTTCGGGGTCCTCGTCCTCCTGGGCCAGCTCCGCGAGGCCCAGCAACGACCTCCCCAGCGGCCAGGGGAGCCGTGGGTCGCTCGACGATGCGCGGCTGGCCTCCAGGTGTGCTCGCGCGTCGTCGTGATGGCCCTGGGCCCGTGCGAGCACGCCCAGCAGCCACTCGCCGATGGACTCGTCCAACCGGCTGCCGACACCGCGGCCGATCCGGACGATCTGGGCGGCCGTGGCCCGGGCGGTGTCCATGTCCCCGGATGCGTAGGCGGACAACGCCAGCCAGTGTCGGAGCGCCACGTCGTACTGGGAACCCTCCAGGGCTCCCGACCGTAGGACGGCTCGCGCCTCGGAGAGCCACTGCTGCGCTCGGCCGTGATCGCCCTGCAGCACGGCCGCCGCCGCGAGTCCGGTGAGCCCGATCACCTCCCACCCGGGACGCCCGACCTGTCGGCTGAGCTCGACGGCGCGCCGGGCGTGTCGGCGTGATCGTTCCAGCTGCCCGGACCACTCCGGTCCCGGCCCGAGGCCTGCGCCGAGGGACGCGTGGGCGGCCGGGAGTTGGAAGGCGAGCTCGTTGGCCTCACACACCTCCAGGGCCTGCTCGAACAGTCGGCACCCGGCGTCGATCGAGTGGCCGCAGAACCGCGCTGCCCCGACGAGGGCCAGGACGAAGGCGTGGGTCGACGCATCTCCGCACAGGTGGGCGTGCTCGAGCGCCTGCTGGACGTCAGCGTCCATCTGTTGGTTGGTCGACAGGCCCGAGACCGCCCCGGCCCAGGCTCGTTCGCCCAACGCGACCGCGAGTGGTCCATCCGCCTCGGCGGCGCGTGCCGCGTCGATCGCCAGGCTCGCCGACCGATAGGCGCTGGCCGGCTCCCAGCTCGCGAGGGCCAAGGCTGCCGCGGTGATCAACGTCCGTGCGCGGTCGTCGTGGGCGGCGTCGGACGCGACGGCCGCGTCGTGCAACCTTCGGTGCACCTCCCGGGACAGGCCGCGGTCGAACCAGAAGCGGACGATCGGCTCGGTGAGGTCCACCAGCGCCCGGAGGTCCTTCGACTCGGTCGCCCAGTCCATCGCGGCACGCAGATCGTCCAGATCGGCCGCGAGCCGCGCCACCCAGGGTCGCGGCTGTCCACCGGTGAGACCGGCGTTCGCCCGCTCCGTCAGCCGGACGTGGAACGCCAGATGCCGGCCATTGACCCGGCTGCGATCGTCGAGCTCTGCGAGTCGTTGCCGGGCGTACACCCGGATCGTGTCCAGCAGCCGGTAGCGGGCGCTGCCCTGACGCTGCGCGACCTGCACCAACGACTGATCGACCAGCCCAGCGACCAGGTCGAGCACGTCGTCGTCATCGAGGCCGTCCCCACCCACCACCGCTTCGGCGGCGTCCAGCTCGAACGATCCGGCGAACACGGACAGCCTCGCCAGCGCCAGGCGCTGCACGTCGTCGAGGAGGTCGTAGCTCCAGTCCAGCGACGCTTCGAGCGTCCGCTGGCGTGCCGGGGCGCCGCGCACACCGCCGGTCAGCAACGCGAACCGGTCCGACAACCCGGCCGCGATCTGGCTCGGCGCGAGCACCCGCACGCGCGCCGCCGCCAGCTCGATGGCCAACGGGATCCCGTCCAGTCGCCGGCAGATCTCGGCCACCGCTGACGCGTTGTGGTCACCGATCCGGAAGTCCGCGGTCGCCTGGCGGGCCCGCACCTCGAACAGCCGCCCCGCCTCCGACGCCGCGACCGCGCTCGCGGAGGAGGCGTCGGCGTCCGGCACCGGCAGGCCGGTGATCCCGAACGTCGCCTCGCCGGCGATGCCGAGTGGGACACGGCTGGTGGCGAGCACGTGCAGGTGCCGACATGCCGACGACAGGGCGCCGACCAGCTCGGCGCACGCCTCCACCAGGTGCTCGCAGTTGTCCAGCACGACCAGCAGATGTCGTGACCGGAGTTCGTCGGCCAGCGTGTCGGTCAGCGACCGTCCGGGACGCTCGTGGACATCCACCGCCCCGCCGATGGCCGCGGCGACCAGGCCGGGCTCGGTCACGCCCTGCAGGTCGACCCAGCACGCGCCGTCGAGGAAGCGGGACGCCACGTCCCCGCCGACCTCCGCCGCCAGCCGGGTCTTGCCACAGCCGCCCGAGCCGGTCAGCGTCACCACCCGTGCGTCCGCGATGAGGTCGGCGAGCTTCGCCCGTTCGGGGGCGCGGCCGACGAACGCCGCGACACCGACAGGCAGCTCGCTCCGCCTCCGCATGGACCCACCCAGCTCCCCGTTCGCACGAGCATGCCATCTCGCGCTCGGGTTGGGGCTCCTGGAACGCTCCTGCGGTCGACCGGGTCCAGCCGCTGGGCCGGGGCCGTCAGCGACCGCGGCCGCTCCCATCGCCGGCGGTGCCGTGGGCCCCGTCCGAGGTCACGGACACGATCACCGGGTCGTGGTCCGACGAGGCCCAGTACAGCGGGTACTCGTCGGCCGGCTTGGGTGAGTTGTCGTACAGGTAGCCGTAGGGGGCGCGGCTGTTGATCTGCCACACCTCCGTGGCGGTGACGCTGTCGCGGAGCGACGGCGAAGCGAACGCGTAGTCGAGCCGGCCGTAGCGGCCGTCGAACTTGTACGTGAACGCGTCGTCGCCGAGCTCCTGGACCAGGTCGGCGTACCCCGCGTCGACGAGGATCCGGATCGGGCCCTCCTCCTCGTAGGCGTTGAAGTCACCGATGAGCAGGGTGTCGTCGGTCGGGAAGCCCGAGGCGCCGGCCTCGACCCACTCGACCAGCCGTCGGGCGGCGTACTCGCGGGTGAGGTTGCAGTTGCCGGTCAGGGCCGTCTCGACGTCGTCACCGAGGTCGAAGTCCGGGCCGGCGGTGTCGGTGCACGGGGAGCCCTTCGACTTGAAGTGGTTGACGACGACCTCGACGAACTCGCCGTCGAGCTTGAACGTCTGGGCGAGGGGCCAGCGGGTGTTCTCGCTGTCGCCCTCCAGCAGCGCGTCGATGTCGAACGTGCGGGCCTCACCCACCGGGGTCGCCCTGGCGGGCTGGTAGATCAACGCCTGCGCGATCGCGTCGGTGCCGAGGCCACCGCCCCCGAGGCCCTCGGCGGTCAGCTGGTCCTCGTCGGGCTGGACGTGGGCGAACGTGCCCGGACCCGCCGCGTCGTTCAGCGCCTCGACCAGGGTCACGACCGCGGGGACGGTCGACGGGTCGTCGTCGTGGAACTCCTCGTAGTCGTTCTCGATCTCGACGAGACCGTAGACCGCAGCGTCCATCTCGAGGATCGCGTCGACGATCTTGGCGGTCTGCAGCTCGAAGTCCTCCTGGTTGGTCGCGCCGCGCAGCACCGCGGAGTCACCGAAGGTGTTGAAGTAGTTCAGGACGTTGAACGAGACGACGTCGTTGCCGTCCTCGAGCGTCGGGACCGTCGGGATCGGGTCGGTGTCCGCGGTCTCGGGGAAGCGGCCCACCGGCTCGATCTTGTACTCGCCGAAGGAGTGGTTCAGGGGTCCGACCACTGCCTCCGCGGGCATGGTGTCACCGGCCGAGAGGTCCTCATCGAACCGCTCCCACGGGAACGGGTTGAAGCTCGAGAACTGCTCGTCGCGGTCGTTGACCTTGAGGAACGCGGCCGCGTTGTGCTCGAGCAGGTCGGTGGCCGAGGGGTCGTCGGGGGAGAACGCCGAGGTCGGTTGGGTCAGGGGCCCGTCCAGCGCGAGCCCGAGCTCGCCGTAGGCGTAGGCGGAGAACAGGCCCGAGACCCGGAGGTCCTGGGTGTTGGTGACGAGCATGCCCTCCAGCGCCTCGCGGCCGTGACGGTCCAGCGGCAGCTCGAGCGGGGTCGGCGCGACCTGGATCGGATCGACGTCACAGATCTCGGTGGCGGGGTACGACAGCTGGGTGCGGCCGAAGGAGGCCGTGACCTCGTCGGTGAGCTCGACGGTCTCGCCCGCGCTCGGCAGCTCGCGGCGGTCGAAGACGAAGATGCCCTCGGAGCTGGTCGGGTCGCCGTCGTCGTCGGCCGGCTCCTCCTGCACGAAGTAGCCGTCGAGGTCGTCGTCGGACAGCGTGACCACGCCGCGGATCGTGACCTGCTGGCGGTCGAGCGGCGAGTCGAAGCGCCGGTCGGGGTCGGCGTTGCTGCCCTGGATCTGGCTGATCAGGGTGAGGTCCTCGTCGGCGGTCGTGCAGACGGGGGCTGGATCGGGATCGGGCTCGCCGGCGTCCGCGCCCGGCGCGACGCCGAGATCCGAGACGTCGTCCTGCGGGAACACCGCGAAGGCGCTGGCGTCGAACGCGTCCGTGGCGTCGGTGTCGCGGGTGAAGTCCGTGCGTCGCAGCGTCACGTCCGAGCCGTAGTAGCCCTGCGAGGGCACGACGCCCAGGCTGTCGACGACCCCGGTGCCGTCGGTCAGCACGACCGCGTCGTTGCCGTTGAAGAAGCTGCCGCTGTCGGTGACGTCCGGCGTGGCATCGAGCGCGAAGCCGTCGTCGGCGACGACGAGCACCGCCCCCGGGGCGAGGCTGCCCGACAGGGGGATGTCGTTGCCGGGCGTGGTGTTCGCGTTGAAGTAGATGTTGATGCGCAGGCCGTCGAGGGCCACGGGCGCGCCGCTGCCGTTGTAGAGCTCGAGCGCCTTGTTGTTGCCCGAGCCCTCGACGTACTCGCTGATGACGAGGCCGTCGGTCGTGGGTGTGGTGGCGGTGGCGGATGCGGCCGGCAGCACGAGTGCTGCCGTCAGCGCGCCCGTGACCACCGCGGTGGCGGTACGCGATCGCAAGGGAGGCCTCCTGGTGTGCGTGGCACCGGAGGTCCGTCGTCGCCCCGGTGGCCGGGAGACGAGGCAAAGTAGGCCACGTATCCAGGACCCGGCGCCGGGTGTGCTGATCCGGCAGCGACTGGGCACGGCGCGGCTACCGTGCGGCCATGAAGCCCTACGTCCTGTCGATCATCGGTGACGACCGCGCCGGCCTCGTCGACGCCCTCGCCGAGGTGGTCGCCGAGCACGGCGGCAGCTGGGAGCGCAGCCACGTCACCGAGCTCGCCGGCACGTTCGCCGGCGTCGTCCTGGTCCACCTTCCCGGCGATCGGTCCGCGGCCTTCGTGGCGGCCCTCGAACCGCTGCGCGAGCAGGAACTGCTCGACGTCACCGTCCGGCCGGCGCCCCGCGACGAGGACCTCCCGGACGACGCCCCGACGCTCGGCTTCGAGGTGGTCGGCGCCGACCGGCCCGGGATCGTGCACGAGGTCGCCCACCGGCTGGCGTCGTTGGGCGTCGGCATCGTGGATCTGCGCACCTGGACGGAGTCAGCGGCTATGGCGGGCTCCGCACTCTTCCGTGCCGCCGCGGTGGTCCGGCTGCCCGCCGGCATCGGTCGGCACCAGGTCGTCGACGCCCTCGAGGATCTCTCCAGCGATCTCATGGTCGATGTCGCCGACGGCTCGCCGCCGTCCTGACGGCACCGCGCAACCTCAACGGTCGAGACGGACGTCACGCCGTCCCTGGATCTGGGGAGGATCCGGCCCGGCGGTCGGGTCAGGTGCGGCGTCTCCGTGCCGTCGCCGCCAACCCCACGAGCCCGAGTCCCGCCAGGGCGAGCCCGCCGCCCGTGGTCGGCAGGGGCGACGCGCCGGCGTCCGCGGCGGTCGGCTCCGCAGCCTCGGCCGGGACCGCCGGAGCTACCGCGGCGCGGAGGCTCGGACCGCTCACCTGACGCACCGCCAGCGGCAGAGCGACGGACCCGCCCTGTCGGGTGTCGGAGACCGAGACGACGGTCATGCCGTCGGCGGCGACCGTGTTCGCGAAGTAGTCGCCGAGCCGACGGTCCACCGCCTCGGCCTGGCAGATCGTGCCCCCGTTGCAGACGGTGCCGGTGTGGATCGGCTCGCTGCTCGCCCGGGTCACCTGGAAGCCGGGCACGTCGGAGCCGTCGCAGCCGAGACCGGTCCGGGTGAGCGCGACCATCACGTTCCAGCCGGCGTCCGCCTGCTCCGGGTCGTTCGACTCGATCGGGGTCTCGTGCTCGAGCCAGGTGACCGAGACGTTGCCGGCGTCGCCGACCGCGACCCACGGCCAGAACGCGAACTCCGGGCCCTCGTTCACGCGCACCGGCGTCGACCAGGTGGTGCCGCCGTCGTCGCTGGCGCTGAACCAGATGCCCTGCTCGCGGAGCTCGCCGTCCTCGTCCCAGACGACGTAGAGGTTGCCGTCGGCGTCGATCGCCGGCGTCGGGCCGATGGACGACACCTCGGAGTGCTGGTCGGCGATGAGGTTGTCGGTGAAGGTCACGTCCGGCGGCGTCTCGTTGCGGGCGTTGGCGAAGACGCGCATGCCGATCGTGTCGTCGCCGAGATCGGGGTCGTCCTCGTGGATCTGGAACAGCGCGCCGGTGTTCTTGTCGAGCACGATCTCGGACGACTGCTGGCCCCCCATGCTCTGGCCCTCGGAGAACGTCTTCCCGCCGTCGGTCGTCTTGTAGAGCCGGTTGTCGAGCGAGCCCGTCAGCGGCTCGCCGGCCGCCGGCGAGCCGCCGCCGAAGGTGTTGCCGACGAACCAGAACACGTCCTCCTGGTCGGCCTCCATCCACTGGCGGTCGGTGAACGTGATCCCGGCGACGTTCTGGAGGGTGTAGGTGCGCCCGGAGTCGGTGGACTTGCTGAACGCGATGTTGGCGAGGTTGA
>JAHWJY010000253.1 GCA_019348135.1 Actinomycetota bacterium | reverse complement strand
GTCGCGGACACCGGAGAAGTCGTTGAACGTCCGCTTCAGCAGCGCCACGGTGGCGGCGTCGCGCGACGCGACGGACGCGAGCCACGCCATGGCGGCGTCCTCGCTGTCCCCGTCCTCGACGAGCCGCTGGACGAAGCCGACCTGGGCCGCCTCCAGGGCGCTCACGTCGCGGCTCGACAGCACCCAGTCCTTGGCCGTCCCGAGCCCCACGAGCCCCACGGTCCGGGCGGGACCGACGGGGATGCCGTAGATGGCGCCCGGGAACCGGAACCGCGCCGAGCTCCCCGCGAACCGGACGTCGCAGGCGGCGGCCGCCTCGGCCCCGCCCCCGACCGCCGGACCCTCCACGGCCGCCGCGGTGGGGCGCGGGAACGCGGTGAGCGTCTCGTAGAAGGTGGTGAACAGCTCCATGCGCCGCCGTCCCCCGTCGGCCAGCTCCTCGCGCACGTCGGCACCCGCCGAGAACACCCCCCGCGTGCCCGTCAGCAGCAGGCCGCGGACGGTGTCGTCCTCGGCGGTCTCGGCCAGGACGTCCACCAACGCCGCCAGCATCGCCGTGTCCATGGCGTTCCTGGCCTCCGGCCGGTGCATGCGGACCGTGACGACCGCACCGTCCCCCACCGGTGAGCGCTCGAGCTGGACGGGACCGGGCACGACGACTCCTCCGGGGTGGACGGACGAGCCTACCCAGGCCTGCAGCGGTGCTCGGTAGCCTCCGGCCCCATGAGCGCCACCTCCCGGACCCGCCTCGCCACCCTGACCCGTCGACCCGATGCGGACCTCGCCGAGGCGGCCCTGCTGGTGGCGGCCGAGGCCCATCCGGACCTCGACGTGGACGCGGCCCTGCTGCGGATCGACGCGTTCGCCGACAGCCTGCTCGCGTCGGGTCTGCTCCCCGAGGACGACGACGCGGAGCTCGTCGCCGGCGCGCTCGCCACCCACCTCGGCCGCGACCTCGGCTTCGCCGGCCACCCCGACGACGACCGCGACCCCGGGGACGCGCTCCTCGACGACGTGCTGCGACGACGGCGCGGTCTGCCCGTCACCCTCTCGGTGCTGTGGGTCTCCGTGGCGCGTCGGCTCCGTCTGCGGGTGTTCCCGATCGGCCTGCCCGGCCATGTGGTGGCCGGGGTCGACGGCGGGGAGCGGATCGTGGTGGTCGACCCGTTCGGGAGCGGGCGCGTCCTGGGGGAACGGGAGCTCGCCGACCTCGTCCGGGTCGGCACCGGCGGCCACAGCGAGTACACCCGCGCGATGCTGCGCCCGTCGCCGGTCGCCGCGGTGACCCGCCGGATCCTCAACAACCTCACGCGCGACTACACGATGGCCGGGCAGCTGACGGACGCGCTCTGGACCGTCGAGCTCAAGCAGGTGCTGCCCGACTCGCCCGTGGACGACCACCGGGCCCGGGGGGAGCTGCTCTTCCACCTCGGTCGCTACCGCGCCGCCGCCGACGCCTTCGAGGCCTACGTCGCCGAGGCGGCCGGCGACGCCCCCGACCTCGCCGAGGTCAGCCGCATGGCCGTGCGTGCCCGCGCCAAGCTCAACTGATGCCCATCGAGCGCCGGCTCGTCGTCGGCTTCTTCGTGCTCGCCGCCACCTGGGCGGTCGCCTTCAACGTGGAGGCCCTGCCGTTCTTCCCGACGGTCGTGGTGGGCGGCCTCGTGACCGGCGCGTTCGGGCTGTGGGCGCGCGCGGCCTGCCCGCCGGGGACGCTCCCCCCGTTCGCGGTCACGCCGGCGCAGGCGGCCCTGGCCCTCGGGGTGGGGCTCGTGCACGTCGCCGTCAGCCACGTCGTCTTCGATCTCGGCGACGCGCTGCTGCCGGCGATCGGTGACACCGCCACGGGCATCTACGAGCGCACCCGCGACACGCCGCTGGTCCCGCGGCTCATCCTCTCGGGGCTCCTGACCGCCCCGCTCGAGGAGGTCTTCTGGCGCGGGGCGTTCCAGCCCGCCGTCGGTGCCGCCGCGACGCGTCGGTTCCCGCGATCGCCCCGGGCACTCGTCGCGGTCGCGGTCAGCACGATCGGCTACACGCTCTTCCACGTGGCGACGCTGCGCATCTCGCTCGTCGCCGCGGCGGCACTCGGTGGGCTCGTGTGGGCCTGGCTCCTCGAGCGGACGCGGACGGTGGGCGCGCCGATCATCGCCCACGCCGTCTGGACGACGCTGCTCGTGCTCTTCCCGGTCGTCTGACCGTCAGAAGATGGTGGCGGCGTACTCGGCGAGGGGCGAGCGGACGCCCTTCGACAGGGTCACGTGACCGAACAGCGGCGTCCCCTTGAGCTTCTCGATCAGCGCCGCCATCCCGCCGTGGGGCGAGATGTAGGGGTTGTCGACCTGCCCGAGGTCACCGCAGAACACGACCTTCGAGCCCTGTGCCATCCGGGTCAGCACGACCTTGAGCGCCGACAGCTCGATGTTCTGGGCCTCGTCGACGATCACGAACTCGTCGGTGATGGATCGGCCCCGCAGGTAGGTGATGGCGGCGAGCTCGAGCTGTCCGCGGTCCACCAGGCCTTCGATGGTGGTCTGGATCTGGCGGTGCTCGCGGGTCGCGCGACCCGGCGTCTCCTCGCGGCGCATGAGGGCGTAGAGGTTGTCGTGCACCGCGGCCATCCAGGGCGCGAGCTTCTCGTCGAGGTCGCCGGGGAGGTAGCCGATCTCCTGCTTGCCGACCGCGATCAGCGGCCGGTAGACCGACAGCCGCCGGTAGGCCGTGGCCTCGGTCACCTGCTCCAGGCCGGCGGCCAGGGCGAGGAACGTCTTGCCGGTGCCGGCCATGCCCATGAGCGACACGCACGGCACGGCCGGGTCGAGCAGCAGGTCGATCGCGAACGTCTGGCGGACGTCGCGGGCGGACATCCCGAAGACCTGCCGGTGGCCGGGGACGCGGTGGACGGTCGCCACGCCGGTGTCGTCGATGTCGATGACGCGGCCGAGCCCGGACGACGACCGGCCGGCCTTCAGCACGAGGCACTCGTTGAGGTAGAGCTGGCCGGGGGTGATCGCGGCCACGTGCTCGTCGAGCTGGACCTTGCCGTCGCGGTGGAGGTCGTCGAGGACGTGGT
>JAHWJY010000252.1 GCA_019348135.1 Actinomycetota bacterium | reverse complement strand
CGCATCGTCAGCAGGCCGGGGTCGCCGGGGCCGCCACCGAGGAGGTAGACGTGCCCGGGCAGGGCCGGCTCGATGCCGAGCGCGGCGGTGTCCACGGGGCGGGCGTCGCGGGTCATGTCGTGATCTCTCGTCGTACCGGGAGGGGTGGCGGCGGTCAGCCGGGCGTGGTGCTGGTGCGGACGACCTCGTCGTCGTCGGCGAGGTGGATGCCGCACTCGGTCTTGCCGTCGAAGTCGGACCACCGGCCGGCGCGGGCGTCGCCGCCGTCGCCGACGCGGGCGGTGCAGGGCGCGCAGCCGATCGACGGGTAGCCCTGGGCCACCAGCGGGTGCCGGGGGAGCGCGTGCCGGTCGAGGTAGGCCGAGACGTCGGCGTCGGTCCAGGTCGCGAGCGGGGCGACCTTCACGAGCCAGCGGCCGTCGTGCTGGCGTGCCTCGACGACGGGGGTGGCCGCGCGCTCGGGCGTCTGGACGCGCCGGACACCGGTCGCCCAGCCGTCGAAGCTCTGCAGCGCCCGCCGCAGCGGCACGGTCTTGCGCAGCTGGCAGCACACGTCGGGGTCGCGGCGGTGGAGCTCGGAGCCGTAGCGCTCGTCCTGCTGCTCGACGGACAGGTCGGGGCGCAGGTCGAGCACCGACAGGCCGAGCTGCCGCGCGAGGTCGCGGCGGAACAGCAGCGTCTCGTCGAAGTGGAAGCCGGTGTCGAGGAACAGGACCGGGACCTCCGGCGTCGTCTCGGCGACCAGGTGCAGCAGGACGGCGGAGTCGGCGCCGAAGGAGCTCGTGATCACGAAGCGCGGCACGACCGCGGCCGCCCACGCGAGGATCCGGTCCGCCGGCTTGCCCTCGAGGTGCGCTGCCGCCTCGGCGGCCATCTCCCGCACGAAGCGCGCCTCGGTGTCGTCCTGGGTGGCCCGGAACCGGTCGTCCTCGGCCGGACGGTCGCCCGTGAGGGCGCGCTGGACGGTCGAGGCGACGTGGCGTCGGTCGAGGTCGGTCAGGACGGTCATGCGGTCCGCTCGGCAGGGCGTGGACGGGGATCGCCGGAGGTGGCGCGCGGACAAGGTGCGTCCTGGAGGGGTCACGGGCCACCCCGTGTCGTGCGAACCGTGGGAACCCTGGCCGCCCGTGGGTGCATCCCCGTACGTCATGCGGGCCTGGATGCACCCACCCCGCCCGTCCGCGTACCGGGAGGTATCCCCGCTCGTTGGGCCACAGGAACCCCCTCCGTCCCGTCCCACCCGGAGCCCCGACGTGCGCCCACCGGCCCGCCGCCCCCTCGCCCTGCTCACGACCGCCGGCCTCGCCGCGTCGAGCCTCGCGTTCGTCGGCGGGCTCACGACGGACGCCACGGCGCTCGTGACCGACGTGACGACCGGCGCGACCGGCGGACTGGACCTCGCCGGCGACCCGCTCGCCGCCGTCACCGCCGCGCGACGCGCGGAGCCGGTCGTGCTGACCGGCGCCGACATCCCCGACTGGGCCGGCGCGCCGGCGGTCGGTACGCCCGCCGCCTACCCGTCGGGTACCGGCGGCGACCACCCCATGGGCGACCTCCGCCGGACCGCCCACAACGGCACGCTGACGGTGCCGCCCGGGCCCGCCGGCGTCGACGTCGACCGCGTCGTGGGCTACCGCTGGGACGCCGGCGCCGGCGACTGGGTCGCGATCCCGGTCCAGGTCGACGAGCGCTTCCCCCACTTCCTCGCCAACGGCCGGTCCGACTTCTCCTTCTACTCGGGGACCGACGTCGAGCTGACCTACGCCTGGAACCCGACCGCGACCACCACCGGCGAGGAGGCCTGGAAGAAGGTCGCCGGTACGTGCGAGGCGCGCTACCCGCAGGACGAGGACGAGGTGCGGGCGCTGATCGCCGCCGGGATCGTCACGCCCGGCCCGGACGAGACGCCCGCGGACCACCTCGGCCCCCGGCCCGACCCCGCCGCCGGGCTCGACCTCGACGACGAGCTCGTGTTCCTCGCCGGCGACGCCGGCGCACCGGCACCGGCCGATGCACCCGCACCCACCGGCGTCGACCCCGCCTCCCGGCACGAGGTCCTGGTCGGCGGCCCGCTGAGCGACGACGGGCCGGGGGCCGCCGCCGGCGCCGTCTACCTCTTCCTCGCCGAGGCCGAGACGCCGCCCGTCTTCGACCACACCTCAGGCTACGTCGAGCTCACGCGCCACGCCGACGCCGACCGCTGGGCCGACCGCTCGTTCTGGGACCCCGCCGACCCCGAGAAGCTCGGTACGTCCAACACCGGCTACGGCGCCAACCTCCTGGGCACGGTCTGCGGGACCATCTCGCAGGCCTTCACCGAGGAGGAGCTGGCGGCGCCACGGGCGAGCACGGACCGCTTCCCGCTCGACGGCACGACCGTGCGCACCGCCGCCTACGAGGCCACGATGTCCGGCCGCTGGATGTTCCGCGACCTCGCCGTGGCGTCGACCGACCAGAACCCGGCCGCCGTGAGGAAGGCCGTGCCCGGCGACGGCGGCGACGACCGCTTCGGTCCCCGTCGCTACGGACCCGACCTCGTCGACCGCTGGAAGGGTCGCGCGTTCCAGCAGAGCCCCGACTCGACCATCTCCGTCGTCGGCTTCGAGGACGAGCAGGTCAACTGGGAGGCGAACTCGACCCTCCTGGGCTGGAAGGTCGGCCCGGTCCGCGCCATCCGCGAACTGTGGGGCGCCGACTCCGGCACCAACGTGACCAAGGTCGAGACGTTCTACCGCGACCTCGTCCAGCACCGCTACTACGTCCGCGTCCACCCCATCCCGCCGGACGGGCTCTACACGTCCTGGGACTACAACCGCGGCGTCGCCGAGACGTACTTCAACGCCCTGCGCCCCGACGGTGTCCCGATCGACGGCCAGAACGACGACGTCGGCCAGGTCGACGACGTGAACGGCATGCCGGCGTTCTTCGACGCCCCGGACCCGACCTTCGACCTCCCGAGCGCGCTCTACCGCTGGGAGCAGGTCGCCGGCGCGGGCGGCACGGGCTCGCTGGTGTACTCGCTGGACCTCACCGGTCCGACGACCCTCGGCAACCCGGCCGTGGTGCCGTACTACCGCGACGACGCCTGCCTCGACGACGGCACCGGCGACGACCCGGT
>JAHWJY010000251.1 GCA_019348135.1 Actinomycetota bacterium | reverse complement strand
ACGAGGCCTACGCCGACTACGAGGACGTGATGGCGCTCACCGAGGCGCTCGTCCAACGGGCGGCGATGACGGCGCTCGGCGCCCTCCGGCTCACCTACCAGGGGCGGCCGGTGGACCTCACGGGCCCGTGGCCGCGGCGGAGCGTCCTGGAGCTCGTGCGCGAGGCCACCGGGCGCGAGGACCTGTCCTACGACAGTCCGCACGGCGACGTGGTGGCGTTGTGCGGCGAGCACGGGATCGAGTGCCAGCCCGGGTGGGGCGTCGGCAAGCTCGTGGTGGAGCTCTACGAGGCACTGGTCGAGCACGACCTGTGGGAGCCGACCTTCGTCACCGAGCATCCGGTCGAGACCTCACCGCTGGCGCGCCGGCACCGCGACCTCCCGCACGTCACGGAGCGCTTCGAGGTGCTCGTCGTCGGTCGCGAGCTCGGCAACGCGTTCTCCGAGCTCACCGACCCGGACGACCAGCGCGCCCGGTTCGAGGCGCAGGCACGCGCCAAGGCCGAGGGCGACGACGAGGCGATGGAGGTCGACGAGGCCTACCTCCGCGCGATGGAGCTCGGCATGCCGCCCACCGGCGGGCTCGGGATCGGCGTCGACCGGCTCGTGATGCTCCTCGCCGATGCCGCCAGCATCCGCGACGTCATCCTGTTCCCGACCCTCCGGCCCGAGGGCTGAGGGCGTGCGGTTCACCTGCTACTGCTCGTCCAGCACGACCGTCGCGGATCCCTACCGCGACGCGGCGCGGCGCCTCGGCACGGCCATCGCGGCCCGCGGCGACGAGCTCGTCTACGGCGGCACCTCGGTGGGGCTGATGGGCGTGCTCTCCGAGGCGGTCCGCGCGGGGGGCGGCCGCGTGACGGGCATCGTGCCGGAGCTGATGGAGGCACGGGGACTGGCCGACACCGCCGCGGACGAGCTCGTCGTGACCGACGGGATGGCCGGTCGCAAGCAGGAGATGATCACCCGGGCGGACGCCTTCGTGGCGCTGCCCGGCGGGTTCGGCACGCTCGAGGAGCTGCTCGAGGTGCTCACGCTCAAGCAGCTCGGCTACCACCGCCACCCGATCGTGCTGCTCGACGTCGGCGGGTTCTGGTCGCCACTGCTCGACTTCTTCGACGAGCTGTACGCCACCGGTTTCGCCCGACCCGAGTACGCGGTGCTCTACCACGTGGCCGTCGACGTCGACGACCTCCTGGCGTACGTCGACGCCTACGACCCCGAGGACCTGCCCACCAAGTGGTGGTGACCGTCCGGGTCGCCCTCAGCGGCCGCGGGAGCGCAGCCACTCGGCGAGGTTGCGCGCCGTCTCCTCGGGCGTGTCGCCCGGTGGCACCCCCTCGCCCGCGCCCTCGGCCTCACCCGGCGCAGGATCGTCGACGGTGGCCGCGCGCGGGTCGCGCTGCGCGAGGCTCGTCAGCGCCGTGAGGAGGAGGACCGCGGCCCCGGCGGCGACGGCCCACCGCACCCAGCCCCGGGCCCGCAGCGGCTGGGGGTGGCCGACGGCGCCGGGGTGGCCGTGCGCCAGCGTCGGGGCGTGCCCCTCGACCGGCAGCTCCTCGGTCGCCGGCGTGGACCCCCGGGGGGCCGCGGGGAGCGGGAGGTCGCCCTCGAGGATGGCCAGCGCCTCGTCGGCGGACGCGGGGCGATCTGCGGGATCCGGGGAGAGACAGGTGCGGATGAGCCCGGACAGCGCCGGCGGGACCGTGTCGAGCTGCTGCCACGGCGTCCCCCCCGCACCCGCCCCCCCGTCGTCCGGGGAGGTCCCGGTGAGCAGCTCCAGCAGCGTGGCGCCGAGCCCGTAGAGGTCGCTCGCCACGGTCGCCGGCGCTCCGGCGAGCCGCTCGGGCGCGAGGTAGGGGAGGGTCCCGAGGACGAGGCCGGTGCGGGTCATGCCCGGCAGCTCCGCCGCCTGCGCGACCCCGAAGTCGGTCACCTTCACCACGCCCGCCTGGTTCCGCAGCAGGTTGCCCGGCTTGAGGTCGCGGTGGAGCACCCCCGCGGCGTGCGCGCGGGCGAGCCCTCGGAGGGCGTGGGCGGCGATGTCCTCGACCTCGCGGGCGGCGAGCGGGCCGTGGTCCCGCAGCGCGTCCGCGAGGCTCGCGCCCGGGACCAGCTCCATCACGAAGTACGGCCGGCCGGCTTCCTCGCCGACGTCGAACACCTGCACGACGTTGGGGTGCGTCAGCCGGGCCGCGGCCCGCGCCTCGCGCGAGAAGCGCTCGCGCGCCTCGGGGTCGAGCGCGAGGTTGTCGGCGAGGACCTTGACCGCCACCTGCCGTCCCAGGACCCCGTCCTTCGCCTGGTAGACGAGCCCCATCCCCCCGCTGCCGAGGATCCCGTCGAGGACGTAGCGGCCGGAGAGCGTCGCCGGCGTGCCCGGCGGGAGGTCCGGGCCAGCCGTGCCCCGGGGGGGCGTCGGATGGGACATCAGTCGCCCCGGTCCCCGTCGCCCTCGTCCTTGTCCTTGCCTTCGCCCTTGCCTTCGCCCTTGCCCTCGCCCTCGCCTTCGCCCTTGCCCTCGTCCCCGTCACGCTCGCCCCACCGGGGGTCGTCGTCCTTGGGCTCGTCGTCGCTGTCGTCGTCATCCGGGGCGGCGGGCGGCTCCGGCGCCGGCTCGCAGGTCAGGCCCTCGACCGTCCGCTCCGTGGTGGCGATCACCTCGGCGGCGACGGTCCCGGGCACCGCCCCGGCGTCGCGCTGCTCGCTGGTCACGCGCACGAGCTCGGCCGCCGTCTCGAGGGCCCCGCAGGCGTCGTCGGCCGCGAGCCCGGCGGCGAGGGCGTCGGCGCGGCCGGCGAGATCCTCCGCGACCGCGGCGTCCATGCCAGGGGCGGCGTCGCCGCCGCACCCGCTGAGCAGGAGCGTGCCGGCGGCCAGGACGAGGGAGGGGCGGAGGTGTCGCATGGGGGCGAGCCTACGGCGGTGCAGCGGAGGGGACCACGGCCGACCTGTCCCGGGAGCCCGGGCTGAGCCGTTAGCACTCAGATGTGGGGAGTGCCAGGAACAGTGGACAGCTGGGGTACGTTGTCAGACCCCCATGTGGACCGGTGCACGCGACGGCGGAACCGGCCGCGAACGCAGCGTTACAGTGGTTCGGCGGTTGACGGAGGCCCTACCGTA
>JAHWJY010000089.1 GCA_019348135.1 Actinomycetota bacterium | reverse complement strand
GGCGTCACGAAGGAGGAGTTCACCGTCCGGGAGCTGCGGGCACCCGTCTACGACGGGCCCACGGGGGACGCGGACGTCCCCGGCCTGTACTCGGTGACCGCGTTCGGCCACACCCAGAGCGCCGACCCGAAGGACGCGAGCAAGACCTACGAGGGGTTCTGGGTCGAGTTCGACGCCGCCGGCGACGACGACGCCATCCTGTTCCAGGGCAGCAAGGCCGGCGGCGACTACGCGGACCAGACGGACACCGGCGGGGAGGTCCCGGCCTTCACCGCGCCGGTCGTCGGCTCGCTCGGCGACGGCAACGACATCGTCACGACCGGCGCCGGCGACGACGTCATCCAGGCGGGCACGGGCAACGACCAGGTCACCCTGCTGCAGGGTGACGACGAGGCCCACGGCGACACGGGCGTGGACATCCTGCTGGGCGGCGAGGGCAGCGACCTCCTGCGCGGCGACGGGGACGGCGACGTGATCGACGGCGGCCCCGGCGGGGACGACCTCGACGGCGGCACCGGCGCAGACCGCGTCGACGGCGGGCGCAGCATCGTGCTGAACGACGGCACGATCGTCGCAGCGGACCTCGAGGACGAGATCTCCGGCGGGACCGGGGACGACCTCATCCACGGCGGCGAGGGTGACGACGACATCTGGGGTGACGTCCGCAACGACGACACCGACCTCGAGACCGGGGTCGAGCCCGAGGCGGTCGACGACACCCCGGCGATCAACGACGTCATCCACGGCGAGGAGGGCGACGACACCATCTACGCCGGCGCCGGCAACGACGAGGTCCACGGCGACACGCCGGAGACGTCCGACGCCGCGGACGCCGCATCGTGTGGGGCCGACGCCGACGACACGGTCTACGGCCAGGCCGGCGAGGACCTGATCGACGGCGGGGCCGGCTGTGACGGGCTCCACGGCGGGGACGCCGGCGACGAGCTCCTCGGCGGCGTCGGCGACGACGACCTGTTCGGCGACGCCGGCGAGGACACCGCGTGGGGCGGTGACGGCCAGGACGACATCTACGGCGGCACCGAGGACGACGAGCTCCACGGCGAGGCGGGCGCCGACGACGTCGTCGGCAACGCCGGCGCGGACGAGCTCCACGGCGGTGACGACGACGACCGGCTCGCCGGCGACGACGCCACGATCGCGAGCGGCGGTGGCTTCGCTCCGGCCATCGAACCGGACGACGACGACTGCGCCGCCGGGTGCGGCGACGAGCTGTTCGGCGGTGACGGCGACGACCACCTCTTCGGTCAGGGCGACGTGGACACGATCCACGGTGGCTCCGGCGGCGACCAGCTCCACGGCAACGGTGCCGGCGACCTCCTCCACGGCGAGCGCGGCGCGGACACGGTCCGCGGCAACGCCGGCGCGGACGTCATCGAGGGTGGCCCGGACGACGACCTGCTGTTCGGCAACAGCGGCGCCGACACGATCCACGGTCAGGCGGGCGACGACCGCATGGTCGGTGGGTCCGACGAGGCCGACCCCCTCGCGGGTGCGACGACCGACGAGCGCGACGAGCTCTACGGCGGTGCGGGCACCGACGTCCTGCTGGGTGACAACGGCGCCATCGGCGACGTCACCGACGTCGCGACGATCGTGCCGCTCCACGAGCAGGCCGCCGGCGACTTCGGCGGCGACCTCCTCGACGGCGGGGCCGACCGGGACCGGCTGCACGGCCAGGACGGCACCGACGAGCTCTACGGCGGCGCCGGCGAGGACCAGCTGTTCGGCGGCCTCGGCGGTGACGAGCTCGAGGGCCAGGACGGCGCGGACGTCATGCTGGGAGACCGCGGTCAGGTGACCCCGGCGGCGGCTGCCGACCTCGCCGGACGCTGGCCCTCGGGATCGCTCGTCACGGCGGGCGCACCGCAGTGGACGGTCGTCCTGGTGGCGCCCGACGCCGGCGCGCGCGACCACCTCCAGGGTGGCTCCGCGGACGACCGCGGCTACGGCGGTGCCGGCGACGACCTGGTCGAGGGCGGTGCCGGCGACGACCACCTCGAGGGCAACGGCGGACGTGACGAGCTCTACGGCATGTCCACGACCTACGAGACCGACCCGGGCCAGGCGATGTCCGTCCTGCTCGAGGGCGACGAGGACGACCTCATCGGAGGTTCGTCCTCGGTCCACCCGGGTCTGCTGTCGCCGGCCGGCGCTGCGGACGAGGGCGAGCTCGTGATGCTCGGCAACGCGGAGCAGGACGTCATGGTCGGAGACAACGCCGACATCGACGGCGTCGTCTCCTCGGGTGACCCGACCGCCTGGGCGGTCGACGACGTCACCCTGGGACGGCTGCGCGAGGTGACGCTGCACGACCGCACCCGGCTCGGCGCGGATCTCGAGGCCGTCTCGGGCGGCGACCGGATGCTCGGCAACGGCGGCGCCGACCGGATGTCGGGGCAGGGCGGCAAGGACGTCGTCAAGGGCAACGCCGGGGACGACTTCGTCCACGGCAACCAGGACGACGACCTCCTCGAGGGCAACGACGGCGAGGACGACCTCGTCGGCGGGACCTCCCTCCTGACCGCGGCCACCGACGACGGCGACCGCGGCGACCCCGACGGCACCGACGTCCTGTACGGCGGTGCCGGTGCCGACGTGCTCCTCGGCGACAACGGGGTGCTCACCCGGATCATCGACCCGGCCGCGAGCTACACGTACGTGACGACCCAGCTCGGGATCGACTCGCAACGGGGGGTGACCCTGTTCGACCTCGACGTGCTCGACGGAGACCGCTTCGGCGGTGACCTCCTCTCCGGCGGCGCCGGTGTGGACGTCGAGTTCGGCCAGGACGGCGACGACATCCTGTCGGGCGGCCCGGCCGACGACTACCAGGAGGGCAACGGCGGCAGCGACGGGCTGTTCGGCGACCGTCTGCCCGCGGACGCGACCCTCCTGGCGGACGTGGCCGCGCGGGGGCTGACGCTCCCGCCGCTGGACGCGGGGGTCGGTACGTGTGGCGCACCGGTCGTCGGGATCGGACCGGCCTCGTGTCTGTCCCCGGAGCCGTCGCTCTCGGGCGGCGCGGCCGCGGACGCCCAGGACGACCAGCTCGGTGGCTCCTCACGGCCGGGGCACCGGGACGCCGGCGACGGCATCTGGGGCGATGGCGCCGCGGACTTCCAGCTCGGCGACAACGGTGAGCTCCTGCGCACGATCGCGGGCACGGCGTACCTCACGTACGTCGAGTACAACGCGACCACGGTGGTGCGCCAGGCCAACCGGTTCGACGTCGGTGGGCCGGGGTCGACGCACGGCGACGACCTGCTCCACGGCAACGCCGGCGACGACTACCAGTGGGCCCAGGACGGTGGCGACGAGCTCCACGGCGACGCCGACAACGACGACATGTACGGCGAGCTCGGGGCCGACCTGATGTTCGGCGGCACGGGCGAGGACGCCATGATCGGTGACCGCGGCGTGATCGCCGACCGCAAGGTGGTCGAAGGCGACGAGGTGGCCCAGGCGTCGGCGGACACCGCCGGACCCGCGTTCCTGCAGATCCTGCCGCTGCGGCCGGGCGACCTCGACCGACGCGTCGACCTGCTCGACGACGGCGACGGCGACATGGACGGCGACGGCGAGCGGGTGGAGGCACCGGGGCTCACCGTCGGCGGCGACGACCGGATGTTCGGTGGACCCGACCACGACGTCGTGCACGGCGCGTTCGGCGACGACCTCATGAACGGCGAGGACGGCGGCGACTGGCTGTTCGGCGCCGACGGTGCCGACGTGATCTGGGGCGGGCGCGGCGACGCGGACCCGGCCAACGCGGCGGATCCGGGGACGCCGGACGGCTACATCTACGGCTCGTTCATCGACGTCATCTTCGGCGGCCACGGCTCCGGGGGGGACCGCGTGGAAGCGGCCGACATCATGGACTGGCGTCCCCGTCCCGAGGATCCCGCGCTCTGGCACGAGATGACCGCCACCGACGACGACGACGCGAACGTGCCGGCGACCGTCGACGACAACCAGCACCACCACGGGGTGGACTGGATCTACGGCGGCTACGACCGTGACGTGCTCCAGGGCGACATCGGTCAGAACGGGCCAGAGGAGTTCGGCGACCGGCTGATCGACTGGGTCGGCAACTTCAACATGTACACCCGCTGCAACGCCTCCTACGGCGACGACGGCGACATCCGCCAGCGCTCGCCGGCGATCGAGGAGTGGCTCGAGACCCTCGGGTTCGTCACCGGGGTCGGCGCGAGCCTCGCGGACGTCCGCGACCCGTCGTCGTCCGCGTACCGCCAGCTGGCGGTCGTCTACAAGACCGACACCCGCGACAACAACGGCCAGGCCTTCCCGAGCACGCCGGGCCACTTCGACGACCCGTCGTGCCAGCCGTGACCGACCGGGAGGAGTAGGAGCACCGTCCACAGTCGGGTCCCGGCCCGACCGGCGGCGATCGTCGGAGCGCGGGACGCTGTCCCGTGCCCGACGACCTCCTGTCCTCCCTCGCCGCCCGGCTCCGCGCCTCGCCCGCGGAGCTCGCCGGGCTGGCGGTGCTGCTCGCCGGCGTCGTCGCTGTGGCCGTCCTGGCGACCTGGACGCGGACCGGCGGGGCGGGCCCGGTCGCTGCGGTGCCGGTCGCCGGCTCGGTGCTCGCGCCGAGCGATGACGGGACCGGGCCCGGGGACGTCACGGTCCACCTCGCGGGGGCGGTCGTGACCCCGGGGGTGCTGACGCTGCCGGCCGGCTCGCGGGTCGCCGACGCCGTCCGCGCCGCCGGTGGCGTGACGCCGGACGCGGATCCGGACGCGCTGAACCTGGCACGGGAGCTCATCGACGGCGAGCGGGTCGTCGTGCCCCTCCTCGGGGCGCCGTCCCTCGGCGCGTCGGCGGGGACGGAGACGGACGGGGACGGCCCGGGGGACGGCCCGGGGGAGGGCCGCATCGACCTGAACCGCGCGACCGCGACGGAGCTCGAGGCGCTCCCCGGCGTGGGGCCGGTGCTCGCCGGGCGGATCGTGGCGCACCGGGAGGAGCACGGGCCGTTCGCCGAGGTCGGACAGCTGCGTGACGTCCCGGGGATCGGCGAGCGCACGTTCCAGTCGCTCGCCGAGCTCGTGACGGTGGGATGAGGGAGGCGCCCGGCGCGCTCGGGGCGCTGCCGGCGCTCGCGGTGGCGGCGCTCGTCGGGTCCCAGCTCGGCTGGCTCGGAGCCCCCGGGCGGCCGGTCGCGGGAACGGTGCTCGCCGGCGGGGTCGTCCTCGCGGTCGTGGCCGCGCACCGGCGACGCACGGTGCTGGCCGTGGTCGCGACCGTGTGCGTCTTCGCCGGGGCGTCCGCCGTCCACCGCGCGGCGCTCACCGGTGGGCCGCTGGCGGAGCTCGCGGCACGCGGCGGGACCGTCGCCGTGACCGCGCAGGTCGTCGTCGAGCCCCGTCCGACGCCCTTCGGGTGGTGGAGCGTGGTCCGGGTCGGCGCCGTCGACGGCGAGCGCACCCGCGAGCGCGCGCTCCTGCGGGGCGACGGGGACCCGCCGGTGCTGGGGTCGCGATGGGAGGGGCGGACGTCGGCCGCGCCCCTGGGGGACCGGGGCTTCGACGACCACCTCCGTCGGCTGCACGTCGTGGCGCAGCTGTCGCCGTCGCGCTGGCGTCCCGTCTCCCCGCCCGGCGTCGCGGGTCGCGCGAGCGAGTGGCTGCGCGCCCGGGTCCGGGACGGCGCCGGCCGCTACCTCCCGCCCGGACCGGCCGGGCTGGCGGCGGGCCTCGTCACGGGCGACACACGACTGCTGCCGCCGGCGGACGAGGAGGCGATGCGGGACACGGGACTGACCCACCTGACGGCCGTCAGCGGATCGAACCTGGCGCTGATCGTGGCGGCCGTCGCCGGCGCGTGCGCCGTGCTGCGGATCGGTGCGCGCGGTCGTCGGTGGGCCGTGGCCGCTGGGGTGCTGGCCTTCGCGTTCCTCACCCGCTTCGAGCCGAGCGTGCTGCGGGCCGGTGTCATGGTCGCGCTCGTCCTGCTCGCCGACGCCCGTGGTGTGGGACGGGACGCGCGGCACGCCCTCGCCGGCGGTGTGCTGGTGCTGCTCGCGATCGATCCCGCCCTCGCCGGGTCGCTCGGGCTCCTGCTGTCGGCCGCCGCGACCGCCGGCGTGCTCGCGCTGGCGCCGGTCGTCCGGCGGCGGCTGCGACGGCTCCCGGACCGCCCCGCCCAGCTCGTCGCCCTCACGGTCGGCGCCCAGCTGGCGGTGGCCCCGTTGCTCCTCGCGACGGCGGGCGAGGTCCCGCTCGCTTCCGTCCCGGCGAACCTCGTGGCGGTGCCCGCGGCCGGCGTCGCGTCCCTGGTGGTCGGTCTCGGCGCGGTCCTGGCCGTCGTCTCCGTCGAGCTCGCCGGGATCGTCATGGCGCTCGCCCGGCCGGCGCTGTCCGCCGTGCTGGGGGTGGCGCACGGCCTGCGGTTCCGCGGCGGCGTCGTCAGCCTCGCACGCCCCCTCACGGTCCTCACGGTCGCCGCGGTGACGGTCTGGCTCCTCAGCCATCCCGGCACGCGGCTCCGGCGGGTGGCCGCGCCGGCGGCGGCGCTGCTGCTCGTCGTGGCCGCGGTGCCGGCCGCGCTCGATCGCGCGCCCGTGCGGGTCCTGACCGTCACCGCCATCGACGTGGGGCAGGGCGACGCCATCCTGGTCGAGTCGCCGGACGCGACGGTCCTGGTCGACGGCGGCGGGGACGGTCGCGCGGCGGCGTGGTTGCGCGGCCACGGTCGTCGCGCCCTCGACCTCGTCGTCCTGAGCCATCCGCACGCGGACCACGTCGACGGCCTCCCCGAGATCGTCGCCCAGAGCCGGGTGGGGGCCGTCTGGTACCGCCCGGTGCCGACCGAGCTGGCGTCGCTCGCCGAGCTCGACCGCACGCTCGCTGCGCGCGCCGTCCCCGTCGTGGCACCCGTCGCCGGCCAGCGCGCGCGGCTCGGCGAGCTCGCGCTCGAGGTCCTCGGTCCGCCGCCCGAGCGCCCCTACCGGTGGTCCGAGAGCGAGCCGAACGACACCTCGATCGTGCTCCGCGCGAGCTGGCGCGGACGGGCCGTCCTGCTGACGGGCGACGCCGAGCTGCCGGCGCAGCGCGACCTGCTGCGGACGCCGGCGCTGCTCCGCGCCGGGGTGCTGAAGGTCCCGCACCACGGCGCCGGCACGACCGACGCCGCGTTCCTGCACGCGACCGGTGCCCGGGTCGCCGTGGTCAGCGTCGGTGCCGACAACCGGTACGGCCACCCGCACGAGCGCACGGTCGCCGCGCTCACCGCCATGGGCGCCGAGCTCCGCCGGACCGACCGCGAGGGCACCGTGCGCGTCGCCGTGCCGCCGACGGACCCCGAGCTCGCGGCGCCGTCCCCGGCGCCCCCGGCACGTGCCCGGGCGGTGTCGGCGCCGTCGCTACGCTCGCCCCATGCCCGCTCCCGTCACCCTCATCGCCGGCGACGACGACCTCCTGCTCCACCGCGAGCTCGAGCGCGTCCTCGGCGAGCTCACGTCCGCCGACGCCGAGCTGCAGGTCGAGACCCACGACGTCCAGGAGACCGCGCACCTCCCGGAGCTGCGCACGGCGTCGCTGTTCGGCGGCCGTGTGTGCCTGGTCCTGCGTGGCGTCGAGGCCATCGCCGGCGACCTCAAGGCCGAGCTCGAGGACTACCTCGCGGATCCCAGCGACGAGGCCGTCGTGGTGCTCGTCGCGCGCGGGACCGGCAAGGCGCAGAAGATCGCGAAGCTCGCCAAGGAGCACGGCGAGCGCATCGACGTCAAGGCCCCCGCCGACTGGGACGACGGCGGCTGGGACCGTCTCGTCGGGGAGGAGTTCCGGCGGCTGGCCCGCAAGGCCGACACCAGCGCCATCCGGGCCCTGCGGGCCCATGCCGGAGCCGACCCGAGCGTGATCGCGTCGAAGGTCGGGCAGGTCGTGGCCGGCAGTCCCGCGGACGTGGTCCTGACCGCCGAGCACGTCGAGGCCGCGGTCGAGGGGCACGGTCGCCAGTCGGGGTTCGCCGTCGCCGACGCCGTGGCCGACCGCGACGCGGCCGGGGCGCTCGTCGCCCTCCGCGGGGCGCTGGAGGCGGGGGAGGCCCCGCTCGCCCTCCTCGGAGCGATCGTGTTCCGGTTCCGCCAGCTCCTCGTCGTGCGGGGAGGCGGGGGCCCGAAGGACGCCGGCATGAGCCCCGGCCAGCACCGTCGGCTGAAGGGCATCGCCAGCCGCTTCCACCCCGGCGAGCTCGCGTGGTGCCACGACCGACTGGCACAGACCGACGTCGACCTCAAGGGCTCCGATCTCGGTGCCGAGCTGGTGCTCGAGCTCGCCGTCCTCGAGGTCGCGATGCCGCGCGAGGTCGGCGCGCCGTGGAACCCGCTCGCGGCCCGGTAGGCCGCGACGTCACGCCGGCGCCGTCAGGCGCTCGGTGAGCCGCTCGAGCAGGTCGAGGCAACGGTCGATCTGCTCCAGCTCCAGGTACTCGTCCGGACGGTGCGCCACGTCGATGCTGCCGGGGCCGCAGACGACGGCCGGGATGCCGGCCTCCTGGAACAGCCCGGCCTCGGTCCCGAACGGCACGACCCCGACCTCGGCGTCGTCGAGGAGCCCGCGCACGAGCTCGACCGCGGCACCGGCGCCCTCCGGCTCCAACCCGCCGACCTCGCCGGCCACGGTGCGGACGAGCGATGCCCCGGGGGACCGCGACCGCAGCTCGGCGTCGAGCTCCGCCTCGAAGGCCGCGAGGTCGTCGAGGACGAACGCGGCGTCGCGTGCGGTGACCGGGCGGAACTCCCACTCGATCGAGCAGCTGCCGGCGACGACGTTGCGCGCCGTCCCGCCGGAGATCGTCCCCACGTTGATCGTCGTGCCGTGCGGGTCGTAGCCGTCGTCGTCGCGGGCGGCCCCGGCGAGCGACCGTGCGAGGTCGAGCAGGTGGTCGACGTAGCGGGCGCCCCACTCGACGGCGTTGACGCCCTTCGCCGGCGCCGAGCCGTGACCCTCGACGCCCGTGATCGTCGTCGTGTACTCGTAGCAGCCCTTGTGGCCGTGCACGATGCGGAACAGCGTCGGCTCGCCCACGATCGCCACGGCCGGCACCGGCCCGTGCCGGACGAGGTCGTCGATCAGCAGCGGCGCGCCCTGGCACCCCACCTCCTCGTCGTAGGTGAGGGCGAGCTGGATCGGCACCCGCAGGCCCGCCGAGGCGAAGCGCGGGGCCATGGCGATCGCGCACGCCAGGAAGCCCTTCATGTCCGCCGTGCCGCGGCCGTACACGCGTCCGTCCCGCAGCGTCGCCGCGAACGCCGGGTCGGTCCAGCCGTCCGCGTCCGGCGGCACCACGTCGGTGTGCGCCGACAGCACCACCCCGCCGTCGACGGCCGGTCCGATCGTCGCGAGCAGGTTGGCGCGCTCGCCCGACGGGTGGACCGTCCGGCGCAGGTCGGCGCCGACGGCGCCGAGGCGTGCCTCCGCGTACGCGATGAGGTCGAGGTTCGGCGTCCCCGTCACCGTCGGGAACGCCACCAGCTCGCCCAAGGTCCGCAGGGCGTCCGCGCGGACGTCGTTCCGGTCGCTCACGGCTTCACGAACACCTGGCGAGGGACGTCGGCCAGGGTCTCGGCCGGCCCGTCCTCGCGGATGAGGATGCTCTCGGTGATCTCGAGCCCCCAGTCCTCCATCCACAGCCCCGGCATGAAGTGGAAGGTCATCCCCGGCTCCAGCACCGACTCGTCGGTGGTGCGCAGGCTGATCGTGCGCTCGCCCC
>JAHWJY010000250.1 GCA_019348135.1 Actinomycetota bacterium | reverse complement strand
TGATCAGCCCGAAGACCGTGCGCAACCACCTCACCAAGGTCTACGACAAGCTCGGCGTCAACTCCCGCAGCCAGGCGATCGTGGAGGCGCTGCGCTACGGCATGATCGACCTCCCGGCGTAGGCTCCACCTCCGCCGACTCACCGGGAACGACGCCATGCCCCTGCACCTGTACGACACGCTCACGCGGGAGAAGCGTCCGTTCGAGCCGCGCGAGGCCGGCAAGGCGTCGATGTACGTCTGCGGACCGACGGTGCAGGCCGAGGCGCACGTGGGTCACGGGCGCGCGGCGGTCGTCTTCGACGTCCTCCGCCGCTACCTCGTCTGGTCGGGCTCGGAGGTGCTGGCGGTCACCAACGTCACCGACGTGGACGACAAGATCATCATCCGCGCCGGACGCGAGGGCACCACGCCGTCGATCATCGCCACCCGCTACCTGCGCGCCTGGAACGACGCGATGGCGCGCATCGGGGTGCTGCCGCCCGACGTGCAGCCGCTCGCCACCGGTCACATCCTGGAGATGCAGGAGCTCATCCAGCTCCTCATCGACGAGGACAAGGCCTACGTCGCGGACGGCAACGTGCTGTTCCGGGTGCGTCGGTTCGAGGGCTACGGGAAACTGTCCGGCCGCGACATCGACGAGATGGTCAGCCAGGACGACGTCGTCGGCGCCGAGGGCAAGGACGACCCGCTCGACTTCGCGATGTGGAAGGCCGCCAAGCCGGACGAGCCGTCGTGGCCGTCCCCGTGGGGCCCGGGCCGTCCCGGCTGGCACATCGAGTGCTCGGCGATGGCGGCGAAGCACCTCGGCCACGGCTTCGACATCCACGGCGGCGGGCTCGACCTCGTCTTCCCCCACCACGAGAACGAGGTGGCCCAGCACGAGGCGGCCCACGGAGCCCCCTTCGCCCGTCACTGGGTGCACAACGGCATGGTGCGGATGGGCGAGGAGAAGATGTCCAAGTCGCTCGGCAACATCGTCTCGCTGGTCGAGGCCGAGGAGCGCTGGGGCCGGGACGCGCTGCGGCTGTGGTACCTGTCCGCCCACCACCGGTCGCCGCTGACGTTCGAGGACGCCTACCTCGACGAGGGTGGGGCGGCGTTCGAGCGGCTCGCCACGTGGCTGCGCACCGCCCGCCTCGTGGTGCCCGACGAGCCGGGGGACACGCCGGCGAGCCACGACGCGGTCACCGGACCGCACCGCGAGGCGTTCGCCGCCGCGATGGACGACGACCTCAACGCGCCGAAGGCGGTCGCGGCCCTGCACGAGCTGGTCTCCGACGGCTACGAACGGCTGAAGGGGGCCGAGGGGGGAGACGCCGAGGCGGCGGCCGCGGTGCGGGCGCTGGCCGACACCCTCACCGAGCTGGGCGACGAGGTCCTCGGGCTCGACCTCGCCGGCACCGTGGCGCGCGACCGCGCCCGTGGGGAGCGCCTCGCGCCGCTCGTCACCTCGCTGCTCGACGACCGGGCGTCCGCCCGTGCCGAGAAGGACTTCGCCACCTCGGACCGCATCCGTGACGAGCTCGCGGCGATCGGCATCGTGGTCGAGGACCGTCCCGGTGGCGTCCGCTGGTACGCCACGTCGTGAGCTCCCGGGGCGGAGGCGGACGCGGGGGTGGTCAGACCCGCGGTGGCCGGGGCCGGGGGCGGCGGGAGCCGATCCCGACCGAGCGGGTGGTGGTCGGCCTGCACCCGGTGCGTGAGCTCCTGCGAGCCGGGGGTGAGCTGCGCGCCGTGCACGTCTCCGCCGGACGTGACCGCTCCGACGTCCTCGACGAGCTGCTGGCCCTGGCCGCCGAGCGGACGGTCCCGGTGCGCGAGGTCGAGCGCGACCGCATCGAGGAGCTCGCCGAGGGTCTCGTGCACCAGGGCGTCGTGGCGACGGCCCCGCCGTTCCCCTACGCCTCGCTCGACGACGTCCTGCGACGCGCACGTGCGTTGGACGAACTCCCGTTGCTGGTGGCGCTCGACGGGGTCACCGATCCCCACAACCTGGGGTCGATCGCCCGCACCGCCGAAGCGGTCGGCGCGCACGGTCTGGTGGTGCCTTCGCGACGGGCGGCCGGGGTCACCCCGACCGCCGAGAAGGCCGCGGCGGGCGCACTCGCGCACCTGCCGCTCGTGCGCGTGCCGAACCTCGTGCGCGCCCTGAAGGACCTGCAGGGGGTCGGAGTGTGGTCCGTGGGCCTCGATGCGGACGCTCCGCAGTCGCTGTTCGACTCTTCGTTACTGGACGAACCGGTCGTGCTGGTGGTCGGCAGTGAAGGCCAGGGACTAGCCCGTTTGAGTCAGGTAGCATGTGACTCGCTCGTGAACCTCCCGATGCACGGACGGATCGGGTCCCTGAACGCGTCGGTTGCTGCGGCGGTAGCCCTCTACGAGATCCTGCGGCGGCGCAACGACACGGACGGGATCTGAGGGCGTGGAGAAGCGCCTCACCCATCCACGGACGTCCGGCCACGGCCCTCACCGTGACCGGCAGCGCCCGGCATCGTTGGGGTGAAGAGCGGGCCGCGGGACCGCCCTCTTCCCCGCAGCCAGGGAGACGCGTATGGCCAACCTGACGAGGACCGCTGCTCGCGCCCTCCCGCCTCGGTACGCCGACCCCGAGGTCCACGCCGACCTCGGCGACGAGGACCTCGTCGCCCGGGTCCGCAACGGCGACGAGCGCGCACTCGCCGAACTGCTCGACCGCTACCGCCGCTTCGCCCGCGCCAAGGCGCGCTCCTACTTCCTGGTCGGCGGCGACCGCGAGGACATCATCCAGGAGGGCATGATCGGCCTGTACAAGGCCATCCGCGACTACGCCGCGGAACACGGGGCCTCGTTCCGCTCCTTCGCCGAGCTGTGCATCACGCGTCAGATCCTGACCGCGATCAAGACCGCGACCCGGCAGAAGCACACCCCCCTCAACTCCTACGTCTCGTTCGACCGCCCCCAGGGCGACGACCCCGACCGCACCCTCGGCGACACGATCGCGTGCGAGGACGAGACCGACCCGCTCGACCAGCTCGTCGCCTCCGACGCGCTGCGCGAGCTGCGCGACACCTTCGACGAGGTCCTGTCCGACCTCGAGGCGGACGTCCTCATGCTCTACGTCGAGGGCCGCAGCTACCAGGAGATCGCCGAGCGCCTCGGCCG
>JAHWJY010000249.1 GCA_019348135.1 Actinomycetota bacterium | reverse complement strand
CCGACGTCCGGGTGGTGATCGACGACGGGCTCGTCGCCTCCGTCGATCCGGGCCGGATGGAGCAGGTGCTCGCGAACCTCCTGACCAACGCGGCGAAGCACGGCGCGCCCCCCGTCGAGGTCGCCGCGCGTAGCGTCGCCGGCGACCTCGAGCTGCGCGTCACGGACCACGGGCCCGGCGTCCCCGGCGAGGCGATCGGGACGCTGTTCTCGCCGTTCGCCGAGGGTGCCGACGCCGGCTCGGTCGGTCTCGGCCTGTGGGTCGTGCACACGCTCACGGCCGCCCACGGCGGGTCCGTGGACTACCGACCGGACGCGGGGCGCGCCTCGTTCCTCGTGCACATCCCCGGTGCCGCCCGGTCGTCCTCCGCACCGAGCGGCGTCGTCCCGACCCTCTAGCCGCGCCGCCGCAGCACGCCGGCGGTCCCGAGGGCACCGAGCGCGAGCAGCGCCAGCCCGCCACCGGTCGTCGGCAGCGACGGCTCCGCGTCGGGCCCAGGGGCGGGGGCCGCGACGGGTGCCGAGCCGCCCGCCGGTGCGGGACCGGTCAGCTGGTGGGCGCAGATGATGGCGGCCTCGGTGTCGATCATGCCGTGGCCCGAGTGGATGTCGACGCCGGGCTCGAGCATGTCGACCGCCGTGGACGTCAGGCACTCCTCGGCCTGCGTCGGGGTGAGGCCCGGGTTGGCCTGCTGCATCAGGGCGACGGCGCCGGCGACGTGCGGCGAAGCCATCGAGGTGCCCGAGATGCAGTAGTAGAAGGGCTCCTCCGGCCCCCGGCACTTGGTCAGCGGCAGCAGGATGGAGGGCGAGGCGGCGGCCATGATCTGGTCGCCGGGGGCGGCGACGTCCACCTGCGCGCCGGAGCCGTCCTCCATGCCGCGGCTCGAGAAGTCGGTGATCTGGCCCTCGGGGCACGACCCGCCGTTCTCCTCGCCCTTGCACGCGGCCGCGACGGTGATCGCCGACGGGGCGCCGCCCGGGTCGTCCTTGATCGTGTCGGGGTCGGGGCCGTCGTTGCCGGCGGCGAACACCATCGTGATGCCGGCGGCGGAGGCCGCCTCCACCATCTCGTTGGCGGCCGGGAAGTCGGTCGGCTCGCCGGCGCCCGGGATGGAGCTCGGCTCCTCCGGCAGCAGGCCCCACGAGTTGTTGGTGAGCGTGACGCCGAGCTCCGGGTGCCGGATGAGGTAGTCGATGGCGAACATCGCGTTCTCCTCGAACCCGACGTCCTCGATCACGCCGTTGGCCGCGCTGGCGATCTTGAGCGAGACCATCTCGACCGCCGGGGCGACGCCGGACAGGTCCTTGTCGCCCTGTGCCGCGGAGCCGTCACCGCCGACGGTGCTCGCGACGTGGGTGCCGTGGCCGACCTCGTCCTGCAGGGCGGACGGCCCGGTGGCCTCGGCGTAGGCGTCCCACTCCTCGGCCGGGATGCCACCGCTCTGTTGCAGCTCCGTGAACTCGAAGTTGAGCCCGAGCGTGACGCGGCCACCGAAGTCGGGGTGCTCGGCGAAGATGCCCGAGTCGATGATCCCGACCGTGACCCCCTCGCCCGTGACGCCGGGGCGCTCGAAGGACCGGCCGCCGGCCTCGTAGGGCTCCGCCTGGTCGGCCTCGTGCGCGTTGATCTGCTGCTTGGAGTGGAACAGCGTCAGGCTCAGGCGACGCTGCGGCACGACGGCCGCCACCCCCGGGAGCTCGGCGAGTGCCGGTACGAGCGCCGCCGGCGTCGTCACGGCGAGGGCGTCGATCGAGCGCACCTCGAGGGCGCGCGTCACCCCGAGCGCCTCGACGGCGTCGAGCAGCGTCGGCGTCACGTCGCCGTCGGCAGCGACCCAGACCTTCACGATCTCGGCGGGGTCGACCACGTCCTCGGCGGTCTGGGCGGCCGTCGCGCTCGGTGCGGCGAGCACGCTCGCGGCGAGGACGGCGGTGGACAGGATGCGGAGCCGGGACATCGGAACTCTCCGGGCGAAGGGGATGCGGGGGGATCGCGACCCTACTTCGACGGCTGTGCGCCCACGACCTCCAGGTGTGCGCCCAGCACGACACCGCCGGCGAGCTCGAGCACCCCGAGCGTGCGGTGGGGCTGGCGCCGACGCTCCGTCGGCGAGCCGGGGTTGAACAGCAGCTGCTCGCCCACGCCGCGCTCGTTCCAGGGGATGTGGCTGTGTCCGAACACGACCACGTCGCGGTCCGGGAAGCGCTCGTGCAGCCGCCGCGCGCGCCCCGTGGCGGGGCCGGAGTCGTGCACCATCCCCACGCGGACGCCGTCGAGCTCGATCTCGAGCGTCTCGGGGAGCGTGCCGACGAGCTCACGGTCGTTGTTGCCGAGGACGGCGTGCACGGGCGCGAACGCCGCCAGCTCCTCCAGGACCCAGCCCTCGACGACGTCGCCCGCGTGCAGGATGACGTCGGCGCCGGCGAGCAGCTCCCACGCCCTCGGGGGCAGCGAGCGGTCCCAGCCACGACGCAGGTGCGTGTCGGCGAGCACGACCACCCTGCGAGTTCGCCTGCGGCGCTGCTCGACCACCCGCACGGCTCAGCTCGCGGTGGACGAGGGCGCGGTGCCGCGGCCCGACGGCAGTCGCTCGTCCGGCAGGGGGAACCAGCGCAGGGCCTCGAAGTCCGCGGTCTGTGCCTCCGGGCGTCGGCAGCTGCCGTGCCCCGGGTCGCTGGCGATCCGCTCGGCCAGGGCCCGCGCCTCGGCGAGGTAGCCGGCGAGCTCGGTCTCGGGCGCGGTCCTGCGGCGCAGCGGCGCCGCGAGCCGGCCGTCGGCGTAGCTGACGTCGTCGAGGCTGGCCGGCGGCTCGCCGAGGCCGTCCTCGTGGCGCCACAGCCCCGTGGCCGCGTCGAAGTCGTAGTGCGGCAGGAAGGCGCCACCCTCCTCGGCGATGAACTCGACGGCCTCGAGCATGAACGAGAACACCGTCTCGGAGATGAAGTAGTTGAAGTTCACCCGCACCCAGCCCGGCTTGATGCCCTCGCAACCGCGGGTGATCTCGCGCTCGAAGGCGTGCGACCGGTCGAGGTCGATGCCGAGCAGCCGGTGCCCGTAGGGACCGGCGCACGAGCACCCCCCGCGGGCCTGGATGCCGAAGAGGTCGTTCAGCAGCGCCACGACGAAGTTGTGGTGCAGGTA
>JAHWJY010000248.1 GCA_019348135.1 Actinomycetota bacterium | reverse complement strand
GGGACCCGCCGCCGGCCCCGACCCACCCGGCGACCCGCCGACCGACCCGTTCGGCCACCCGCTGCCCTTCTGACCCACACGCACCGTCGGAGCAGCGAGCATCGGGGGCTCCTCGTCCGGTAGCGGGTTCAGCCGTCCACGTGCGGTGTCGATGTCGATCGAAGCGCATCGGGTGACGGAGGCGGGGTGAGGGTCGGCGTGGTCGTCCTGGCGTCCCTGTTCGCCGCGCTGCAGGTCGCGACGGGCGAGCTCACCCACCGCCGACGGGGCGCGCCCCGGTACCGTTCGGCGCTCACGACGACCGGATCGGCATGGACGGCGACCCGCAGGACGACTACTTCGTCCGCGTCTCGTCCCTCCGTCCGGAGCCGATCGAGCCGCCGCCGACCACGCCGGCACCCGCCCGCGGCCCCTCGGTGGGCTCCGTCCTGGCGGTGATCCTGGGGGCGGTCGTCGGTGCGGTCGCCGTCGTCGCGTGGGCCGTCGGCGGGACGGACGCACCGGTCGCCGGACCGCCACCCGATGGGACGGCGGGCGGCGCGGTCGTGGAGTCCGACGTCTCGACCTCGCGCGAGACCCGCGACCCCGCGGTCGACGGGTACGGCGTGTGGGCCCGGAACGAGGACGGCACGCCGGTGCGGTGGAACCCGTGCGAGCCGATCGAGTGGGTCTTCAACCCGGCGTCGGCGCCCCCCGGGGTGCGCGTGGACCTCGACCGCGCGTTCGGGGAGATCGCCGCCGCGACCGGGCTGCGGTTCCGCTTCGCCGGCGAGACCGACGAGCTGCCCGAGCGGGAGCGCTCCCCGTACCAGCCCGAGCGGTACGGCGACGACGGGTGGGCGCCGATCCTCGTGGCGTGGACCGCGCCCGGCGACACGGACGTCCCGCTGACGAGCACGGACCGGGGCGTGTCGGTACCGGTCGCGGTCGGCGACGGCACGGTCGACACGTTCGTCAGTGGGCAGGTGGTGTTCAACCCGCAACGGCCGCTGCAGGCGGGCTTCGACGACCGTCGCACGTCCTGGGGCGCCACCATCCTCCACGAGCTGGGTCACACCGTCGGCCTCGACCACGTCGATGACCCGAGCCAGCTGATGTACACGTTCCCCGGCCAGGGACCGGTGCGCCTCGGCGTCGGTGACCGCCGCGGGCTCGCCGAGCTCGGCAGCGGTGGCTGCCTCGACGTGCCGGACCCCGTCGACGTGGACGTGACGTACGTCGACGACTTCGGTCGGTGACGGCACCGGCGACGCGGCTGCTGCCGATGTTCCCCCTGGGGACGGTGCTGTTCCCCGGCATGGTCCTGCCGCTGCACGTCTTCGAGACCCGTTACCGCGCGCTGGTCTCGGACGTCCTGGCCAGCGACCGCGAGTTCGGCGTCACCCTCATCACCCGGGGGCACGAGGTCGGCGGCGGTGACGTGCGCAGCGACGTGGGCACGCTGGCGCGTGTGCTCGAGGCCGAGGAGTTCGAGGACGGCCGCTGGCTCCTCGTGGCCGTCGGTCGGTCACGGCTGCGGGTCGTGGACTGGCTCGAGGACGATCCGTACCCCCGTGCCGTCGTCGCCGACGAACCGGACGGGCCGGTGGGCCCCGGCGCCGCCGAGCTCCGCGACGTCGTGGCGGGGCGCCTCCGGACCGTCCTGGCGCTGCGGGCCGAGCTCGGCGGAGCGTCGGCCCCGATCGCGACCGAGCTCGCCGGGGACCCCGTCGTCGCGTCGCACGAGGCGGCCGTGCTCGCCGGCGCGAACCCCCACGACGCCCAGCGCCTGCTCGTGGCGCGATCCGCCGGCGAGCGGCTCGCGCTCCTCGTGGAGGTCCTGGATGCGACGGAGGACCTGCTGCGTTTCCAACTGGGGTCGGGTGGACCGCCCGGCCCGCCCGACGGATGAGGAGGTCCCCGTGGACGTGACCGAGGCACAGGCGTTCCTGCAGGAGCACCACCGGGCCGTGATGCACACCTACCGGGAGGACGGCAGCCCGCAGCTGTCCCCCGTGACGGTCGGCGTCGACGACGACGGCCGCGCCGTCATCAGCACGCGCGCGCCGTCCGTGAAGGTCCGCAACCTCGAACGGGATCCGCGCACGTCGTTGTGCGTCTTCACGGACGCCTTCTACGGGCCGTGGGTCCGCATCGACGGTCGGGCCGAGATCGTCCGCCTGCCGGACGCGATGGAGCTGCTGGTCGACTACTACCGGCGCATCTCGGGTGAGCACCCGGACTGGGACGACTACCGGCGCGCCATGCGCGAGGAGCAGCGGGTCGTCCTGCGCATCGCGGTCGAGCGCGCCGGCCCGGACGTGTCCGGCTGAGCCTGTGACAGACTGCGCGGGCCGACCGGGAGCCGCGCGAGTGACGACCACCAGCACCATCCCCACCTCGCCGTTCACCGACGAGCACCAGCAGCTGCGGCGGTCGATCCGTCGCTTCGTCGAGGACGAGCTCGCCCCACACGCCGAGGAGTGGGAGGACGACGGCTGGTTCGCCGACTGGGTGTTCCCGCGGCTCGGCGAGCTGGGGTTCCTCGGCCTGTCCATGCCCACCGAGTACGGCGGTCAGGGCGCCGACTACTGGGCGACGGTGGTCTTCGGCGAGGAGATCGTCCGCTGCATGAGCGGCTCGCTGCCGATGGCGATCGCCGCCCACACGGACATGGCGCTCCCGCCGGTGCTGAAGTTCGGCACCGAGGAGCAGAAGCAGGCCTACCTCGTGCCGGCGCTGCGCGGCGAGCGCATCGCCTGCATCGGCATCACCGAGCCGGAGGCCGGCTCCAACGTCGCCGGCATCCGCACGCACGCCCGGCGCGACGGTCGCGACTGGATCCTCAACGGGTCGAAGGTGTTCATCACCAACGGTGTCCGTGGCCAGTTCGTCACCATGGTGGTGCGCACCGCCCCGACCTCCCGGACGGCGGACGGCCGACCCGATCCGTGGTCCGGGATCTCGCTGTTCCTGGTCGACACCGACCTCCCGGGGTTCGAGGTCGCACGCAAGCTCGACAAGGTCGGGATGCGCGCCAGCGACACGGCACTGATCCACCTCACGGACGTGCGTCTGCCGGGCGAGGCGCTCCTCGGTGTCGAGGGGCAGGGCTTCAAGCAGATCATGTGGGAGCTGCAGGGCGAGCGCCTGATCGCCAGCATCCAGTCGGTCGCGGCGGC
>JAHWJY010000088.1 GCA_019348135.1 Actinomycetota bacterium | reverse complement strand
CTCCCTCTGTCCGCACGGCCGGATCGCGCGGGCCGCGCACGAGGCGCTCGCTCAGCGGCGCGCCACGTGTCGTCGCTCAGCGGCGCGCCACGTGTCGTCGCTCAGCGGCGCGCGACGTACAGGGCGTTCATGGGATCGCCCTTCACGGGATGAACACCGGCGAGCTCGAACCCGGCCTCGGCCAGCGCCTGCTCGACGCCGGCGCGCGGGTACATCGGCCCCCAGCCCTCGGCATCCTCGCCGCCCGCGAGCGCGTTCGCGAGGCAGGCGTTGACCGAGATGCCGTACATCATCGTCGCCCACGGCAGCTCGGCCTGGGCGTCGAGGTCCGACGGCGCCGACGCGTCGTAGAGGAGGAACGTGCCGCCCGGGCGCAGCGCGCCGGCGATCGCGGCGATCGTCTCCCGCGGGTGCGACAGGTCGTGGATCACGTCGAAGGCGGTCACCACGTCGAGGCTGCCCGTCTCGAGGTCGGCGGCGTCGGCGACCTCGTAGCGGACGTTGTCGAGCCCCATCTCGGCGGCCTCCGCCCGCGCGGCCTCGAGCGCGTCGGGGTTGCGGTCGACGCCCACCACGGAAGCCTCGGGGTAGGCCTGCGCGATGAGGTTGGTCGCGTGGCCGGCGCCGCAGCCGACGTCGCACACGTCGGCGCCGTCCCGGAGGAGACGGACGAGCTCGTCGTCGACCGTGAGGTAGGCGTCGACGAGGAAGGTGTCGTAGCGGGCGCGTCCCATCGCGTCCAGGAGCCCGACGATGTCGCCCGGCTGGTCCCCGTAGGCGATCCCGCCGCCCTCCCGGAAGGCGTCCGCCAGCACGCCGTTGTGCTGGTTGCCGTTCGCGATGGCCCGGGCCATCGCGGAGGTGTTGTAGAAGGAGTCGCCGACGAGGCAGGCGGCGTGCTCCGGCGGCAGGGTGAAGACGCCGGCGTCGTGCGTGACGATCCCGCCGGTCACCATCGCGCCGAGCCACTCCTCCACGTAGCGAGGCTGCAGGCCCGCACGCTCCGCGAGCTCGTCCGACGTCCCGGGCGCATCCGCGAGCGTCGCGGTGAGGCCGGTGCGGGCACCGAGGTCGACCATCTGCGCCAGCACGGCACCGCCGTACACGCCCATCAGCCGCACGGCGAACGCCTTCAGCGCGTCCCGGTCCAGCGCGTCCTGACCCATCAGCTCTCCGACCGTGCTCGGGACGGGCTCACCCGTGGGGGCTCACCCGGCATCTTCGGGTAGTGGGGCGGCCACGGTGCGTCCCCGAGCCCGGCCTCCTCGTCGGCGAGGACGCGCTCGATCGTCGGTCCGAGGTGATCGGCGAACTCCTCCATCGCGACGTGGACGTCGCCGACGTCGGCCCACCGCGCAGGGAAGCGGTCGAGCGGGAACTCCTCGGGGCGGACGTCGTCGAGCTCGTCCCACGTGAATGGGGTCGAGACCCAGCCGGTCTGGCGGACCGAGTAGGCGCTGGCGATCGTCTTGTCGCGGGCCATCTGGTTGAAGTCGCAGAAGACCCCGTCCCGCTCCTCCTTCCACCACGCCGTGGTGGCGGCGGGATGGCGGCGCTCGGCCTCGCGGGCGATGGCGAGCGCCGCCCGACGCACCTCCTCGAAGGTCCAGCGGGGATCGATGCGCACGTAGACGTGGATGCCGCGGTTGCCGGAGGTCTTGGGCCAGCCGGTGAGCCCGTCCTCCTCGAGGACGTCACGCACGACCGCGGCGACCGCGCGGGCGTCGTCGAAGTCGTAGCCCGGCGTCGGGTCGAGGTCGATGCGCAGCTCGTCGGGGTGGTCGGGGTCCTCCGCCCGGGACGGCCACGGGTTGAGGTCGATGCACCCGAGCTGCGCCATGCGGACGAGGTCGGCGGCGCCCCGCGGGACCCACATCGGCCCCGGCTGGGCCGACGCGAACGCCACCCGGACCGTCTCGACGTCGGCGCTCGGCTTGGTGCGACGCAGGTAGAAGGGATCGCCCTCGACGCCGTCCGGCCAGCGCTTCAGCGTGCACGGTCGGCCGTAGACGGCACGGACGGCGCCGGGTGCGCAGCCGAGGAAGTGCTCGACCACGTCCATCTTGGTCCAGCCCTGGGCGGGGAACAGGACCTTGTCGGGGTGCGAGACCCGCACCTCCTGCCCGTCGACGGTGACCGTCGTCTCGTCCTTCGCCACCGGCGCAGCCTACGGTCGGGCGCGCCGGTCCCGGGTCAGTTGGACATCGCCGCGCGTCGGGCCGCCCGGTCGAGGTACTCCGAGAGGCGGGTGTGCAGCTTCGCGGCGGTCAGCTCGGCCTGGGGGTGGTGGCCCTCCTGCCGCGCGATCCACAGGGGCTTCAGGTCGCCCTCCCACGTCGCCGCCTCGTCGACGGTGACGGTCCAGCCGGGGAACTCGTCCTCGAGCCACGCGATCACGGTGGCGCTCTCGTGCGCGACGGTCTCCGGTGCGGGGTGCGTGCGCGTCCGGTCGGTCACGTCGGCTCCTCACCAGCGAGGGGTCGGGAGGGGTCCTCGCGTCTCCTGCCTCAACGTACGCGCCCCGTGACCGGATTCCCCGGAGGGCCCGACCGTGCGGTCGGACGCGAACGGACGGGGGTCGACCGGGCCGGCGGTGGGCAGGGACCCTACGGTCCCGTGGCGAAGACCTCTCAGAACGCAGGGGACCGCGGCAACGCCGATCACCCCACCCCACCCCGTCCACGCAGGAGCCCACCGTGCGCGAGTTCACGACCCCCGGCGAGGTCGAGCTGATCGACACCGACCACCTCGTCCAGCCCATCATCGCCCACGCGCAGCAACGCCCCGACGCGCCGCTCCTCGCGTACCGCGACGGCGACCGGTTCGTCGACGTCACCTCCATCCAGGTGTGGGAGCGCATCCGTGGTCTCGCCAAGGGGCTCATCGCGCTCGGCGTCGAGCCGGGCGACCGGGTCGCTCTCATGTCCTCCACCCGCATCGAGTGGGTCCTGCTCGACTACGCGATCCTGGCGGCCGGCGCGGTCACCGTGCCGATCTACGAGACCTCCTCGGCCGAGCAGGTCGAGTGGATCCTGTCCGACTCCGAGGCCGTCGCGGCCGTGTTCGAGTCGGACGAGCTCCGCGCCGAGTCCTACGACCCCATCGCGAAGGGCGTCCCGACGCAGCACGTCCTCGTCCTCGACGCGGGGGCGGAGGACGAGCTGCACGCGAAGGGCGCCGACCTCGACGACGCCGTCCTCGACGAGCGGCTGTCCAACCTGACCACCGCCGACATGGCGACGCTCATCTACACGTCCGGCACGACCGGTCGCCCGAAGGGGTGCGTGCTCACCCACGGCAACCTGCGGTGGGACGCCGTGCAGTCGCTGAAGGTCATCCACGAGCTCGTCCAGCCGGGGGACTCGCAGCTGCTGTTCCTCCCGCTCGCGCACGTCTTCGCCAAGATCCTCACGCTGTCCTCGATCGAGACGGGCGCGAAGGTCGGTTTCGCGACGAGCATCGACAAGCTCCAGGAGGAGCTCCCCATCTTCCAGCCGACCTTCCTCGCCGCGGTGCCACGCGTGTTCGAGAAGGTCCTCGCCGGCGCCCAGCAGAAGGCGGCCGCCGACGGCAAGGGGAGCATCTTCGACAAGGCCACCGACATCGCCATCCAGTACTCGCGCGAGGAGCAGGACGGCAGCGTCGGTCTGGGCACGAAGGTCAAGCACACGGTCCTGGACAAGCTCGTCTACGGCAAGGTCCGGGCGGCGTTCGGCGGCCGGCTGCGCGCGGCCGTCTCCGGCGGCGGCCCGCTGGGTGAGCGGCTCGCCCACTTCTTCAACGGCGTCGGGGTCCAGATCTACGAGGGCTACGGGCTCACCGAGACCAGCCCCGTCCTGACCTGCAACAGCCCGGCGCAGTGGCGCATCGGCACCGTGGGCAAGCCGATCCCCGGCACCACCGTGCGCATCGCCGACGACAGCGAGATCCTCGCCAGGGGCGGGCAGATCTTCCAGGGCTACTACAACAACGAGGAGGCCACCCGCGAGGCGGTCGACGAGGACGGCTGGTTCCACACCGGTGACCTCGGCTCGCTCGACGACGACGGCTTCCTGCGCATCACGGGACGCAAGAAGGAGATCATCGTCACCGCCGCCGGCAAGAACGTCGCGCCGGCGCCGCTCGAGGACCGCGTCCAGTCGCACCGGCTGGTGAGCCAGGCGATGGTGATCGGTGACAACCGCAAGTTCATCTCCTGCCTCGTCACGATCGACGAGGAGGCCTTCCCCACCTGGGCCGAGGAGCACGGCAAGACCGGCAAGTCCGTCGCCGACCTCACCGAGGACGAGGAGCTGCGCCGGGAGGTCCAGGGGGCGGTCGACCACGCCAACAAGGCCGTCTCGCACGCCGAGGCGATCAAGAAGTTCGTGATCCTGCCGGAGGACTTCACGGTCGAGACCGGCGAGCTCACCCCGACCATGAAGGTCAAGCGGCGCGTGGTGGAGGACAAGTACGGGCCCACCATCGAGGACATCTACGCCTAGGGCCCCGGGCGCCGCGGGTCCCGCCGGGCTCGTCCCCGGGCATGGCGCAGAGCCTGTGGGGCGACTCCCCTCCCGGCGCTGTCCGGGTCCGGGGTCCTAGCGGTCGCACCTACCGTCGCGACGCTCGGCGACGGGTCCACCGGTGATGTCTGACCGGATGGGTCCTCGCGGGCGCCCGCGCGCTCTCCACAGGCTCTGCACCTCCACCGTGCGCCTCCCGACGACACCTGGGAAGGGTCCGTGCGTCCTCCGACCATCCGGGGCGCAAGGCGCACCGGCCCGTCCCGGTACCCTGGCAGGCCGCGCCCACCCGCTCTCGACCCGAGGCTCGTCCGTGTCGCCCGACAAGAAGACCCCGGCCGAGCTGGCCGCGGCCCTCGGCGTCCCGGGGATCGAGCGGCACGTGTTCCTCTGCGTCGACGAGGACTGCGACACCGACGAGGTGTCCTGGACCGTCCTCAAGCGCCGGTTGCGGGAGCGGGGGCTGGAGCGCCGGCGCGTGCACGCCACCCAGGCCCGCTGTCTCGGGATCTGCCAGGGCGGCCCGGTGATGGTCGTCTACCCCGAGGGCACGTGGTACGGCGCGGCGACGCCCGAGAACGTGGAACGGATCGTCACCGAGCACCTGGACGCCGGCGAGCCGGTCGCGGACCTGACCATCGCCGACGCCCCGCTCGAGCCGCGCGGATGACGGCGACCACGACGGGGGGGAGGGGGAGCGAGACGGCCAGCTCCACGTTGCAGCTGACCTTCGTCCCGAGCGACGTCGTGCCCGCGGGGGGCGTCTTCGCGCTGTGGGGGACGGCGGACATCGCGGCGGCGGCCGCCGCCCTCGACCTCCCCGCCGGGGACCCCGGGTTGCTCCGGACGGTGCGGGACGGCACCCCGGTCACGGCCGCGGACCTGCCGGCGCGGACCGTGCCGCTGCTGCCCGTGCTGCGACGGCTCGCCGCCATGCCGACCGCCTCCGACTGGCCCGCGTGGCGCCGGCCCGCGGACAGCGTGCTGGCCTGGAGCACGGCAGCGAAGCTGGCGCTCGAGACGGTCGTCGGGGGCCACCTCCTGCCCGGCTTCCTGGCCGGCAGCACCCCAGCGCAGGGCGTCGCCCTGTGGCGGGCCGTCCCGCCCCGCGACGGGCGCCTGACCACGCTCGCCGAGGCGTTCCCCGTGGCGGGGCACGCGCTCCGGCGGCCGAGCGACGACGCCGCGATCTGGGACGCCCACGCCCTGCTGGCCGCCTTCCTCGACGCGGTCGCCGACGTCTGCGCCCGCCAGGGTCGCCGGCCGGACCTCGATCCGCGCCGGCGAGGGCCGCGGCGGCCGTGGGCGGAGATGTGGGGGGCCGCGCTCACGAGCTCGGACCCGACCGTGGCGCACCTGCGGCTGCCCGCCGAGGAGGTCGCGGAGCAGGTCGACGAGTGGGCCGGGCCACTCCTGGGTCGCGACACGCGCGCCACCGCCCGCCTCGCGCTGCGGCTCGAACCGCCGGTCGTGGGCGACGGCGGCAGCGGGGAGCTGCCCGCGCGCCTCGCCGCGACCGAGGAGCGGTGGATGCTGCACCTGCTGCTGCAGTCGGTGGTCGACCGTTCGCTGACGGTCCCGGCCGGCGAGGTGTGGGAACGCCCCGCCGGCACGCTCGAGCTCGCGGGCCGACGGGTGGACGACGCGCAGGAGCTCCTCGTGCGTGGCCTGGCCGAGGCCGCGCGGCTCTACCCGCCGCTCGACCGGGCCCTGTCCGAGGCCCGCCCCACCCAGCTCGAGCTCGATGCCGCCGACGTCGCCACCCTCCTCGGCGAGGGCTCCGAGGCGCTGACCGCCGCCGGGTTCGGCGTGCTGGTGCCGCCCGAGCTGCGCGACGCCGAGACCAAGCGGCTCCGGGCGCGCATCCGCATCGGCGGCACGCCGGTCGACGGACGCGTCACGGGGGCGACCAGCTTCGACCTGTCGAGCCTCACCGACTTCCGCTACGAGATCGCCCTCGGCGACGAGACGCTGTCGCGGGACGAGTTCGCCGAGATCGTGGCGCTCAAGCAGCCGCTCGTCCGGTGGCGCGGGCAGTGGGTGCGGATCGACCACGAGCAGGTCGACCGGCTGGCCGACCTCGACGGCACGACGGGGACGGTCAGCATCACCGAGGCGCTCGCCGCGGCCCTGTCGGGGCAGCACGAGGTCGACGACCTCGGCTGGGTCGAGACGGTCGCCGCCGGCGACATCGCCGCCCTGCTCGACCGGTTGCGGGCGTCCGACCGTCCGGACCAGGCCGAGATCGTCGGCATCCATGGCACGCTGCGGGACTACCAGAAGCGTGGCGTCGCCTGGCTCCAGGCGCTCACGGGGCTCGGCATGGGCGGCGTGCTCGCCGACGACATGGGCCTCGGCAAGACCCTGATGGCGATCGCGCTCCTGACGTCACGACCGAACGACCGACCGTCGCTCGTCGTCTGCCCCACCTCGGTCGTCGGTAACTGGGAGCGCGAGATCCGCCGGTTCGCCCCCGACCTGCCGGTCGTCCGCCACCACGGACCCGAGCGCCCGAACTCGCGCGGGGCGTTCCGGAAGGGGCAGGTCGCGATCACGAGCTACGCCCTCATGCGTCGCGACATCCACCTCCTCGAGGACATCGACTGGGACATCGTGGTGTTCGACGAGGCCCAGCAGATCAAGAACCGCGCGTCGAAGGGCGCCAAGGCCGCGCGCGCCCTGCCGGCGCGGGCCCGCATCGCGATGACCGGCACGCCCATCGAGAACCGCCTGTCCGAGCTGTGGTCGATCATCGACGTCACCAACCCCGGCCTTCTCGGCAGCCAGCGGGCCTTCAGCGAGCGGTTCGCCGCGCCGATCGAGCGCTGGCGGGACGAGGAGGCCGCGGCGCGCCTGCGCCGCCTGGTCGCCCCGTTCGTGATGCGCCGGCTCAAGTCCGACCCGGACGTGGCGGTCGACCTGCCGCCGAAGAACGAGATCACGGTCCACGTCTCGCTCACCCGCGAGCAGGCGTCGCTGTACCAGGCGGCGGTGGACAACGCCTTCTCGGGTGGGCTGGGCACGACCACGTTCGAGCGTCGCGGACGGATCCTGGCGTTGCTCACGTCGCTCAAGCAGATCTGCAACCACCCGGCGCAGTACCTGCGCGACGACGGCCGGCTCGTCGGCCGGTCCGGGAAGCTGACGCGCGCAACGGAGATCCTCGCCGAGATCGTGGCGTCCGGCGACCGCGGGATCGTGTTCACCCAGTACCGCGAGATGGGCGAGCTCCTGAAGCGCCACCTCGCGGACGAGCTCGACCTCCCCGACGTCCCGTTCCTCCACGGCGGGGTCACCCTGCCCGAGCGCGACGCCATGGTCGCCCGCTTCCAGGAGGACGACAGCGCACCACCGATCATCCTGGTGTCGCTGCGCGCCGGCGGGACCGGTCTGAACCTCACGCGCGCCACCGAGGTCATGCACTTCGACCGTTGGTGGAACCCGGCCGTCGAGGCCCAGGCGACGGACCGGGCGCACCGCATCGGCCAGACCCGCGCCGTCAACGTGCACACGCTGGTGACGTCCGGCACCGTCGAGGACCGCATCGCCGAGCTGCTGGAGCGCAAGAAGGCGCTCGCGGACTCCGTCGTCGGGTCCGGCGAGGGGTGGATCACCGAGCTCGACGACGACGACCTCCGCAGCCTCGTGGCGCTGTCCGAGGACGACGTCGAGGACGACGAGGAGGTCGCGTGAGCACCTCCGACCAGGCGTGGTGGAGCCGCCGCTGGCTCGAGATGCTCGAGGCCACCGGTGCCGCGTTCGCGCAGCGTCTCGACCGCGGGCGGTACTTCGCCCGCAAGGGCGTCGTGCACGACCTCGTCATCGAGCCGGGGCACGTCGGGGCGCGCGTCCGCGACTCCCGGACGCACCCGTACCGGGTCGAGGTGACCGTGCCGACGTTCGCGGACGGCGAGTGGACACGGGTGGTCGAGTCGCTGGCGGGCGAGCTTCGCTTCACCGCGCGCCTGCTCGACGGCGAGCTCCCCGAGGACATCGACGAGGCGCTCGCGCCGGCGGGGCTCGAGCTCTTCCCCCGCGCCGACGAGCTCGACGCCACCTGCACGTGCGGCGAGACCCGCATGCCCTGCCGCCACCTCGCCGCCGTGCACTACAGCTTCGCCGAGGAGCTCGACCGCGATCCCTTCCTGCTCCTGCAGCTGCGGGGGCGCGACCGCGGCTCGATCCTCGCCGGGCTCCGGGCCGCCCGCAGCGGCGGTGAGGGACGACCGGCCGCACGTCCGGGGGTGCTGCCGCTGGCCGACCTCGAGGGCGGGTCGCTGGTGCATGCCCGCGGGGACCTCGACGAGGTCACCGTCCACCCGGAGCGGGTCGAGGACCCGGCCGTGCTGTTCGACCGGCTCGGCCACCCGCCCGGGGTGAAGGACACGGCCCCGTACGAGCGGATGATCGCCCGTGCGGCGGACTTCGCGTGGCGCCTCGCCGCCGGCGAGGGCTCCGACGCGGCCGACGACGAGCTGCTCGTCGCCGAGCTCCGTGCCCAGCGGATGAGCACGGCGGCGTCGGTCGCCGAGGCGTTGGGGTGGCCCGAGGAGCGCACGCGCGAGGCGCTCGACCGGCTGTTCGAGGCCGGCACGGTCATGCGCACCGGCAGCGGCGAGAGGACCAGGTACCGGGCCTGACTCAGGCGAGCAGGCGCTCGGGGACGTCGACGAGCCGGGAGCGGAGGTACTCGCCGAGGCCCTTGGCCTGCGGGTCGATGCGGTCGGACTCGCTGACCCCCATGCCGAGGAGGCCGACGACGACGAGGTTCAGCGCGCGCAGGTTGGGCAGCTCGTAGCGGCGCACCTCGAGCCCGGCGGCGTCGGGGACGAGCTCGCGGAAGCGCTCCCCGGTGAGGAAGCCCTGCAGCCAGGCGTAGGCCTCGTCGCTGCGGACCCACACCCCGACGTTGGCGTTGCCGCCCTTGTCGCCCGACCGGGCGTCGACGAGCCGACCGAGCGGCACCCGCGTCGTCGCGCCGCCCACCCGGCTCTGTGGTTGATGTGTCCCAGCAAGCTGGGACACATCCGCCACAGATCCGCCGGGGGTGGGGGCGAGCTCCAGCCGGCGACCGTCCGGCAGGACGACCACCTCGGTGATCTCGTCCTTGGGCACGAGCGCCGGCCAGTAGATGCCGAACGGGTCGGCGTCCCCGGGCGGCGCGGTCATCGTGAACCCGGGGTAGGAGGCGAGCCCCATCTCGACCGCGACGTTGGCGAAGGCCCGCCGGCCGATCGCGTTCGGATCGGCGTCCTTGGCGGTGACGGTGAGGTAGGCGACCGCCTCGGCGTTCGAGCCGGCGTCCTCGTGGTCGCTCCGGACGAGCTGCCAGCTCACCTCGCGGATCGCCTCGAGGTCGACGTGGGCCTCGAACGTGCGTCGCACCAGCGCCGCCTTGGCCTCGATGTCGAGCCCGGTGAGGAGGAACGTCAGGCGGTTGCGGAACC
>JAHWJY010000087.1 GCA_019348135.1 Actinomycetota bacterium | reverse complement strand
AGCGTCGTGTAGTACCGGGCCGGGTGCTCCTCGGTGGCCACGGCGAACGCGATCTGCTGGGCCAGGATCGTCTTGCCCGTGCCGGGAGGCCCGGCCAGCACCACCATCGACCCGGCGGGGAGGCCCCCACCGAGGATGCGATCGAGCTCGGCGAGCCCGGTGCTGGTGCGGTCCAACGTCGTCTCCTCCTGAAGCGGCGGACGCTAGCCGCCGTACCGGTCACGGACCGGGTGTCCGTCCGGTCGACCGACGGGCGGTCGTCCCCCCGATCCGTCCTGGGAGGCGAGTGCCGTGCGGAAGCGGGAGCCGTCGTCCCCGCGGAACCGGAAGCTCGTGTACAGGCTCACGCGGTCGACGACGTCGCCGTACCGCGCGAGCGTGAGGTCGGCCAGCTCCTCGGGCGGCCCCACGACGGCGAAGGTGTGCAGCATCTCGTCGTCGACGAGCTCGGGCATGCGGTCCCACTCCCCCGCCCTGGACCGGCGGGTGAGCTCGTCCCCGAGCTCGCCCCAGCCGTGCCGTTCGAGGACCGCGCGGTAGGCCGGCGTGGAGGCGTAGAACGCGATCTGACCGCGCACGAACGCCTCGGACGACGCCTGCTCGTCCTCGTCGTAGCCGGACGCGAGGAACAGCCCGACGGCGACGTCGAGGTCGTCGACCGCACGGTCGGCCCGAGCCGCCCCCTCGGCGAGCGCCGGCAGGGTCACCTCGCGGAGGTAGCGCTCGGTCGTGAAGGCGTGGGCCAGCACGCCGTCGCAGACCTCGCCGGCGACCGCCGTCATCCGCGGTCCGACCGCCGCGAGGAGCACCGGTGGCGGACCGTGTGGGTTGGGGCCCGGGGAGAAGAACGGGGTCATGAGCGTGTGGTCGTAGAAGTCCCCGCGGAAGTCGAGCGGTGTCCCGTCCTGCCATGCGGTCCAGGTGGCCCGCATGGCCAGGATGTACTCGCGCATCCGCGCCGCGGGGCGCGACCAGGGCATCGAGAAGCGGCGGGTGATGTGCGGCTTGACCTGTGAGCCGAGACCCAGGACGAAGCGTCCCCCCGCGAGTAGCTGGAGGTCGTTGGCGGAGTAGGCGACGTCCATGGGGCTGCGCGCGAACGCCACGGCGATGCCGGTGCCGACCTGGAGACGCTCGGTGGCGCCGGCCGCGAGCGCGACGGTGATGAACGGGTCGCCGGCGGTCTCGGCCGTGAACCAGCCGTCGTCGCCGGCCTCCTCCGCGGCCCGGGCGACGGCTGCGACGTCGGCGAGCGGCGTGTCGAAGGCGAGCGCGTCGACCTTCATCAGCGGCCGACCTCGTCCGATGCCCGCCCTCCCACCTGGTCGGGATCGAGGACCTGCAGGCGCACCTGGCCTCGGGCGACGACCTTGCCGTCGACCGCCCGGGTGATCGTGACCTGCCACAGCTGTTGCAGACGGCCACGGTGGATCGCGGCCGCTGCCGCGTCGATGCGTCCCGTCCGGTGCGCCCGGAGGAAGTCGGTGCTGTTGCTGACCCCCACGACGACCTTCCCCTGCGGCATGACGTCGAGGGCCGCCGAGATCGACGCCAGGGTCTCGACGATCGTGGCGTAGACGCCACCGTGGACGATGCCGTAGGGCTGGTGGTGGCCGGGACCGCAGTCGAGGTGGGCGCGAACGCCGCCGTCCTCGACGCCGTCGAAGACCAGCCCGAGGGCACCGACGAAGCCGCCGGGGTCCATCGCCTCGAGCTCCCCGGGGTCGATCGCGCTCATCCGGTCCCTCCTCGTCCGCCGGGCCGGGGCGAACGCTAGCCGCGGCTTCGCGCACCACCCGCCCGTGTGGTGTGATGGCGGTCCGCACCGACGAGGACGAGGACGGCATGGCAGACCCGCGGCACCGCAGTCGGGACGTCACCGAGGGCTACGAACGGGCGCCGGCGCGGGCGATGCTCCGCGCGGTCGGCATGACGGACGAGGACTTCGGCAAGCCCCAGATCGGGGTCGCGTCGTCCTGGAACGAGGTGACCCCCTGCAACCTCCCGCTCGACCGTCTGGCGAAGGCGGCGAAGCTCGGGGTGCGCGACGCGGGCGGCTACCCGATCGAGTTCGTGACGATCGCCGTGTCCGACGGCATCTCCATGGGCCACGAGGGCATGCGTGCCTCGCTCGTGTCGCGTGAGGTCATCGCCGACTCCGTCGAGACCGTCATGCACGCGGAGCGGTTCGACGGGATGGTCACGTTCGCGGGCTGCGACAAGTCGCTGCCGGCCATGGTGATGGCGGCGGTCCGGCTGGACCTCCCGAGCGTGTTCCTCTACGGCGGCTCGATCCTGCCGGGTCGTCTGCACGACCAGGACATCCAGATCCAGGACGTCTTCGAGGCCGTCGGCGCCCGCGGCCGCGGGACGATCGACGACGAGGAGCTGGGCGCGATCGAGCGCAACGCCTGCCCGGGTGAGGGCAGCTGCGGGGGGATGTTCACCGCCAACACGATGGCGTCGGCGATCGAGGCGCTCGGGATGGCGCTGCCCGGCTCGTCCTCCCCCGCCGCCCCCGACCCGCGCCGCGACGAGTTCGCCCGCCGCTCCGGTGAAGCGGTCGTCGAGCTCCTCAACCGCGGCATCTCGGCACGGGACATCGTCACGCGCGAGGCCATCGAGAACGCCACCGCCGTGGTGATGGCCGTGGGCGGCTCGACGAACGCGGTGCTGCACCTCCTCGCGATCGCGCGCGAGGCCGAGGTCGAGTTCACGATCGACGACTTCGACCGCATCGGACGGCGCGTCCCGCACATCGCCGACACCAAGCCGGGCGGCCGCTACCTCATGAACGACCTCGACCGCGTCGGCGGCGTGCCGGTCGTGATGAAGGAGCTCCTCGACGCCGGCCTGCTCCACGGCGACGCGATGACCGTGACCGGGCGCACGATCGCCGAGAACCTCGCCGACATGGACATCCCCGATCCCGACGGCGAGGTCGTCCACCCGCTCGACCGCCCCATCCACGCCGACGGCGGCCTCGCCATCCTCAAGGGCTCGCTCGCCCCCGAGGGCGCCGTCGTGAAGGTCGCGGGCATCCCGCCGGAGCAGCACCGCTTCACCGGACCGGCCCGGGTCTTCGACGGCGAGCAGCCCGCCATGGAGGCGGTGCTCACCGGCGCCATCGAGGCGGGGGACGTCATCGTCATCCGGTGGGAGGGCCCGAAGGGCGGCCCGGGCATGCGCGAGATGCTCGCGACGACCGCGGCCGTGAAGGGCGCCGGGCTCGGGGACAAGGTCGCGCTCATCACCGACGGCCGTTTCTCCGGCGCCACCCACGGCTTCTGCATCGGCCACGTCGCGCCCGAGGCGGCGGACGGCGGGATGATCGCGTTCCTGCAGGACGGCGACGAGATCACGATCGACGTTCCGGCACGGACCATCGACGCGGCCGTCCCGGAGGAGGAGCTCGCCCGCCGGCGGGAGGCCTGGACGCCGCCGGAGCCGCGCTACACCCGGGGCGTGCTGGCGAAGTACGCGCGCACGGTCCGGTCCGCCTCCGAGGGCGCGACGACGAGCGTCTGATGGAGTTCTCCGAGCTGCGGTTCGTGTGCCAGGAGGCCGCGGTCGACCTGCTCGCGTCGAAGGGCCGGCCCGTCCCGCCGACGGTCGTCCTCCCGGGGCCGGAGCGGACCGCGCTGCTGAACATCCCGGACTTCCCCGACGACGACGAGGCCCGTCACGAGGTCCTCGCCGGCCTGGCGGCCGAGCGCATCGCCGCCGGTGGCGTGCCCGCCTGGGGCTTCGTCGCCGAGGCCGACGTCCAGGGCCGCGACGCACTCGTCGTGGTCTTCGGCGCCCGCCGGCACGCCCCCCACCTCACGGCCGCGTTCCTCGACGCGGACGACGGGGTCCTCGAGTTCGCGCCGGACGAGGAACTCGACCCCACGGCCCTGCCGTTCCTGCACCCGCTCCAGCACGCCGTCGACTCGCTGCCCGCCCTGGACTCGCCCCCCGACCCCGGTACCGGCGGCCTCCCCATCATCTCCTGACGGGAGGCTCGGCCCGCGGCCGTGTCAGCGGTGCCACCGTCGCGACAGGGGCAGGCCGTACCACAGGACCGCGAACGCCGTCGCGAGGCCGGCGCCCACGACGACCGCCGGATCGCCGGAGAACTCGAAGCGCACGACCATGACGATCGCGGACGTCATCGCCACGGCCACGCTCAGCATGCCGGCCACCGTCAGCTTGACGGCCAGCCGGATCCGTTCGGCGCGCTGTGATCGCGGGGTGATGCGGTGGTACGACGCCGGCGTCAGGAACAGCACGATCGCGAGCGCCGCCGCCGACAGCGCCACCAGGTACAGCACGCGACCGAGGTCGTCGATCTGGTCGAACCGTCGGTTGAACGGGGCGATGAAGAGGAACGCGAACAGCACCTGCACGCCGGGGATGATCGTCCGCAGCTCCTCGAGCAGCTCCCGGTAGCGCTCGCGCTCCTCGACCACCTCCGGACGTTCCGCCGCCTCGCGATCCCGCTCCTCGTCCGTCACCGTCGCCTCCGTCGTCGCCGCGGAACCGTAACGGCGCCCGCCCACCGCCGGACCCGTGCGACCGGCCCTCCCCCGCCGCATCACCCGGCCGGGGTCAGACGATGCCGGCGTCGCGGGCGGCCTCGCGGTAGGAGGCGGCGAGGGTCTCCACCGTGTCGTGGGCGTTCAGCCCGCTCGGGTTGCCGAGCACGTGCACGACCGCGCCCTCGAGCCGTTCCTCCTGGCGGCCCCGCACGGCGGCGCGACGACCGAAGCCGATGCGGAACGCCGTGACGCCCACGAAGGCGACCACGGGCGGGCGCCAGCGACGGATGCGCTGCCGCAGCGCCTCGGCGCCGGCGCGGAACTCGTCGTCGTCGAGCTCGTCGGCCCGGGCGGTCGCGCGCGCCACGATGTTGGTGATCCCGACCCCACGGTCACGCAGGTGCTGCTCGTCCTCGGCCGGCAGGCCGCCGCCCCAGTCGAGGAGCCGGTCGGTGACGCCGGCGCCGTGCAGCGCCCTGTAGAAGCGGTTGCCGGGGTGGGCGAAGTGGGTGCCCGTCGCCGCGGTCATCAGCGACGGGTTGATGCCGACGAACAGCAGGCGGAGGTCGTCGGGCAGGAGGTCCGGCACGGTGGCGTCGCGGTACCCCTCGAGCTCGGTGCGGCTGAAGCGGGTGGCCACCCTCAGGGACGCAGCCGGTAGGCGTCCACCGCGATGAACAGGGCGGTCGCGCTCGCGACGACGGACCCGTCGGCCGCGGTGGCCTCGGCCTCGGCCCAGATCTTCCGGCCCTCGCGTGCGGTGACGCGCGCCCGGAACTCGAGCCGCTGCCCGATCGGCGTCGCGGCGAGGTACCGCACGGTCAGCTCACCGGTGAAGCCCGGCTGACGCAGGAACGTCAGCATGTAGCCCAGGACGTCGTCGAAGACGGCGGCCACGATCCCGCCGTGGCTGCGGCCCGGGGCACCCTCGAACGCCGGCCCGAGCTCCACCTCGGCGACGGCCTCCTCGCCCTCGCGACGGACGTCCATCGCGATGCCCATGGGGTTCCAGGGACCCGAGACGAAGCACTCGTCGAAGTGGATCACGCGCTCCCCGTCGGCGACCTCGACCTCGAACATCCGCCGCTTGAGCTCGACGAGGTCCCGCCGGCGGGCCGGCTCCGACTCGAGGTCCACCGCCACGCGGGTGGCGGCCGCGGCGACGCGCTCGAGCATCTCCGGCGCCGCCTCGTGACCCATCAGCGCGTGCCCGAGACGGCGCAGCGCAGCCGCTGCCTGCGCGCGGGCGTCGTCCGGGGTGGACGGTTCGAGCGGGGGGGACACCGGAGCCCTTCGACGAGGGGCGGCCAGCCTAGACGTCGCCCTCGGTCGGCCGGCACGGCAGGCGCACCACGACGTCGGTCCCGACACCGTCCGTCGGGTCCTCGATGGTCACGTCCCCGCCGTGACCGCGGGCGATCCCGCGGGTGATGAACAGCCCCAGCCCCGTGGACCCCGCCTCGCGGCCGGTGGCGCTGCGACCGAACCGCTGGAACACCTGCTCGCGGTCGGCCGCCGGGATCCCGGCGCCGCGGTCCCGGACCCGCACCACGACGTCGTCCGTGCCGGCGACCTCGATGGTCACCGTGGTGTCCGGCTCGGAGTACTTCAGCGCGTTGTCGAGGAGGTTGTGCACGACCCGCTGCAGCTCCGCACGGTCGCCGAGGACCCGGCACGGACCCGACCCCGGCCGGTGGTCGAGGCGTGCGCGGCGGTCCGGCTCGTAGCTCTCGACCGCTTCCGCCACGAGCGCCCCGACGTCCACGGGCCGCAGGTCCCGCGGGGTCACGGTCCCGTCCTCGGCGCGCGCCGCGAGGAGCAGGTCCTCCACGAGCAGGACGAGCCGCGCCGCCTGCCGCTGCATCACGTCCAGGAAGCGCTGCCGCTGCTCCTCGGTGGAGTCGTCCCCGAGCCGACGCAGGGTCTCGACGAAGCCGATGAGCCCCGCCAGCGGCGTCTTGAGGTCGTGCGTGAGGCCGGAGATGTAGTCGCGCTTGAGCTGGTCGAGCTCGGTGAGCCGCTGGACGCTGGCGTGCTCGGCCTCGAACAGCCGGGCGTGCTCGATCGCCAGGGCGGCCTGCTGCGCCACCGCCGTGCCGACCTGCTGACTGAGGTTGGTGAACCCCCGGGGATGGGCGTCGGTGTGCGCCACCACGAGCGCCCCGACCTCTCGGTCGGCGAGCGAGAGCGGCATCACCATGACCGCGACGGCGCCTTCGGTGGCGTGCCACGGACCGTCGAGGAAGTCGCAGGTCCTGGCGTCCTGCACCAGGACCAGCTCCCGGCGCTCCAGTGCCTCGCGGGCCGTCCGCGCTCCTGCCTCCGTGGTGATGTCGAGGTCGGTCGCGTGGAGCTCGGCGAGGACGGGCTCGTCCTCGTCGTTGCGGAGGTAGATGCCGACACGTTCGCAGGACAGCGCGGTCGCCGCGGCCCGCGCCACGGCGCTGAGCGTCCGGGCGAGGTCGAGACCGGCCGACGAGGCCACCGCCGCGGTGGCCTCGAGGATCTCGATCTTCCCACCGAGCTCGGAGACGAGCTGGGCACGCTGGAAGCCCATCCAGGCCTCGTCGGCGACCGCGCCGGCCATCGACACGAGGTCCGGTGCGGTCGGTGGCTCCCCGCGGTACCGCAGCGCGAGCACCCAGCCGCTGCCCGCCGGACCCATCGGGAGGAAGAGGCTGGGGAGCGCGTCATCGCCCACCGGCAGGAGGCCGCGACCGACGTCGCCGCGGAGCGCCACCCTCCAGGGCCCCGGCGCAGCGAGGTCCAGCTCGAGGGCCTCGGCCTGCTCCTGGAGGGAGCCGACCGCCCGGTGACCGTGGAGGTGCTTGCCGCTGGGACAGACGGCCAGCACCACACCGTCGACCGCACCGGTCAGCGCCAGCACGGCCGAGGTGACCGTCGCCACGACGTCCTCCTCGCTCACCGCCGAGACGAGGTCGCGCGACAGGGCGTTGCGGCGGCTGAGTCGCTCGTCGTCCGGGCTCGCGGGCGCGAGGAAGAGCCCGACGTGCGTCGGGTCGGCCGGGGGCCCCAGTCGCAGCGATCCGCGGAGGACGACCCGGACGGGGCGACCGTCGACGCGCTGGCGTTCGACCACGACGGCGTCACCCGGGGCCGGGTCGAGGAACAGCCGTCGGAGCGCGGCAGCCTGGTCGTGGTGGCCCTCGTCCGGCAGGCTCGGGTCCGGTCGGCCGAGGACGTCGGCGGCCGGCCAGCCGAGGAGCCGCTCGGCCGCGGGGTTCCACGTGCGCACGACCAGCTCGCGGTCGAGGAGCACGAACGCGTCCGGGGAGGACGCGAGGACGGCGAGTGCCACGTCGCCGACCGGTGGGTCCTGGCTGCCGAGCACCCGTACCTCCTGCGCACCGCGCCGTGTGCGCGGGATCGCCTCACCCGTCGGCCGAGGGGACCCGCACTTTCGGGCCCCCGTCGGGTTGGTACGTGAGAAACGTTCTCACTACGGTGCGGCGAGCCGCGGCGACCGCGCTGCGTCCCCGACCCGAGGAGCATCCCGCGATGTCCGAACCCGACCTCCCCGTGCCCGAGCCCACCGAGGTCGACGAGCAGCGGGCGCTCGAGTTCATCCGGATCAAGGAGGACACGGCGCTGAAGGGCAGGCCGGAGGGCGACCAACGGTGTGACAACTGCCACTTCTACCTCGAGACGTCCGAGGACATCTCCTACTGCTGGCACGACAAGCTCGAGATCATGGTCGGCGGCGAGTGGTGGTGCGACCGTTGGGAGGAGGTCGGTGTCCCGGACGACGAGCCCTCCGCCGAGGACCGGCAGACCGGCATGAAGCTGAAGTTCGAGCTGGTCGAGGACCAGCAGTGGGTGAACGAGCCCAAGTTCGGCGAGAAGTGCGACGAGTGCCTCTTCTACCTCAACCCGGACGACTCGGTGTCCTACTGCTGGCACCCCAAGCTGCGGGTCGGGGTCGGCCACGACCACTGGTGCCAGTGGTGGGAGGCCGCGCCGGACTCCGAGACCGGCGCGTTCTGACACCGTCCGACGTCACGTCCCGGCGCCCGACCCCCGGGCGTCGGGCGTGTCCGGAGCCAGCACCTCGACGTCTCCGGCCCGTCGGCCCTCCAGGGTCAGCACGCGGAGCTGCCAACCGTCGTCGGTCCGCAACGTGTCCCCACGGCGCAGGAGCCGGCCCAGCTGCTCGGTCATCCACCCGCTGACGGTCTCGGCCTCCGATGCCGGCAGCCGCAGCGACGTGAGCCGTTCGAGCTCGTCGTGACGCAACGTCCCCGCCACGACCCACACGCGGTCGTCGGAGGACTCCGCGTCGGGACCGGTGAGGTCGAACTCGTCCTCGATCTCGCCGACGAGCTCCTCGATCACGTCCTCGAGGCTCAGGACCCCCGCGGTGCCCCCGAACTCGTCGACGACGAGCACGGCGTGCGAGCGGTCCGCCCGCATGTCCCGGAGCAGGTGCTCGAGGTCGCGGCTCTCCGGCACGGCCGGGATCGGCCGCAGGAGGTCCGCCACGGTCCCGCCGGCGACGAGCGCGTCGTCGGCGATCAGCACGTCCTTGACGTGCACCAGCCCCACGATGTCGTCGATGTCGCGGTGGAAGACGGGGAAGCGCGTGAAGCCCGTGGTCCCGGCCCGCTCGAGCACGTCGGCCAGGGGCGCGTCGTCGGCGAGCGCGACGAGGTCGACGCGTGGCGTCATCGCCGCCTCGGCGTCGATGTCGGACAGCCGCAGGGCGGCCGTCATCACGCGCACGTCCTGGGGCTCGACCGTGCCGTGGCGCCGGGACTCGCGCAGCGCCAGCGCGAGCTCGTCGGGCGTGTGGACCAGGTTCACCTCGTCGACGGGGTCGACGCCGACCAGGCGGACCAGCACGTTGGCACTGGAGTTCAGCACGAGGATGAGCGGCCGGAACACGAACACGAAGGCGCGGAAGGGGCGGGCGAGCCGCAGCGAGACCTCTTCGGCCTCGGCCAGCGCGAGGTTCTTGGGCGCCATCTCGCCCACGACCATGTGCAGGAAGACCACGATCGACAGCGCCAGGGCGAACGCGATCCCGCCGCGCGCGCCGGGTGACAGCGGCGTCCCGGCCAGCCACCCCTCGAACAGCGCGGCGACCGCCGGCTCCGCCACGGCACCCAGGCCGAGCGACGCCATCGTGATGCCGAGCTGGGCCCCCGAGAAGGTGATCGACAGCTCCTGGAGGGCACGTAGGGCGATCTTCGCCCGGGGGTCACCCTCCTCCGCCCGCTCCTCGATGCGGGCGCGCCGCGCCGCGAGGAGAGCGATCTCCGCCGCGACGAAGAACCCGTTCGCGACCAGGAGGAAGAGGCCGAACAGGAGCGCCCCCCAGGAGAACGTCCCGTGGGCGCCGGCCTCGGCGGCGAGGTGCAGCGTCGGGGTCACCGCGGCACCTCGTCGGGCACGGGCAGACGACGGATCCCGAGCTCGGCCACGCGGA
>JAHWJY010000247.1 GCA_019348135.1 Actinomycetota bacterium | reverse complement strand
GGTCGTTGATGGCCTTGAACCCGTCGAGGTCGACGAAGAGCGCGGCGACCCGGCGGTCGTCGTCACAGGCGGCGAGGGCCTCGTTCAACCGTCGCTCGAGGTTCGTGCGGTTCGGCAGCTCGGTGAGGGGGTCGTGCAGCGCCTGGTGCGACAGCTTGTCGTGCAGCGCGACGAGTTCCGCGATGTCGCGGATGCTGACGACCGTCCCGCGCACGCTCGGGTCCGCGTGCCGGTCCGAGATGACGATCTCGCAGGGGCAGTAGCTGCCGTCGGCTCGTGCGACGCGAGCCTGGACCCGCTGACGGCCCTCCGGGACGCCCGAGGCCGCGGTCACGGCGGCACCCACGCGGACGAGGTCGTCGGGATGGATGAGGTCGATCCCGCGGGCGCCGACGACCTCGGTCGGGTCCATGCCCAGCACCCGCTGCATCGCCGGGCTGGCGTAGGTGACGATCCCGTCGGCGTCGAGGATCGTGATGACGTCGCTCGCGTCCTTCACGAGCGCCTCGCAGCGCTGCTCGCCCCGGCGACGGGCACGGTCCGTGCGATGGTTGAGGATCGTGGCGGAGACGCCGCCGGCGAGCAGGAGCCCGAGGAGGGCGAGGCGGGCGGTGTTCGACTGGCTGCGGACGCTGGCGTAGAACCCGGCGGCCGGTTCCTCCTCCACGAGCCACCACCCGCCGGTCGCGATGGGTGCCCAGGTGGCGACCATCTCGCGGCCGTCCCGCACGAAGGTCGCGTGCCCCGGTGCGTCGCTGCCGAACGCGGCGCGTGCGGGCGAGTCCTGCAGTCGCGTGCCGACGAGGTCGCGGTGGCGTGCGGCGACGATCGTCCCCTCTCGGTCGACGACCATGCCGAGCGCGTCGGTGCCACGTCCCAGCTGCTCGCTGTAGGCCTGGAGCTGGCTCGTGTCCGTGCGGAAGTAGGCCACGAGGACGGCCACGGGCCGGTCGAGCTGCAGCACCGGGACCCCGACCGCGACGACCGGCTGCCCATCCACCTCCATCACGGAGGACACACCGGGCTGGCGCCGGAGCAGTGCGGCCCGCAGCGGCGCGTACCCGGGGTCGGTCGCCGGGGGGACGTCGCCGATGACGGTGAGGCGCTGTCCCCGCAGGTCGGTGAGGACGGCGCCGTGGTCGAAGAGGCCACCCTGCTTGTCCAGGAGCTCACCGAGGGCGTCGGCGTCCGCGTCCGAGTCCGGCGTGAGCTCGAGCGGCCGCGTCGACCCGAAGTCGAAGATCTCCTTGGCGGCGAGCAGCAGGTACTGGTCCGTCAGGTGCGCCACGGTCCGCTGCTTGCCGATCGCCCCGTCGCCCAGGGCCCCCTCGGCGGCGGCGTTCGCGGCGTGCACGAGCCACAGCCCGAAGGCTCCGAGGGCGAGCAGCAGGACCAGGCTCAGTACCAGCGGCGTCCAGCGCTTGCGGTCCCTCATGGCGGCTCCTCTCCCGTCCCTTTCCGTCGGCCGCGAGCGTCAGGACTTGAGGTCGGCGTCGTCTACCGTCCCCGTCCAGCGGACGGAGGCGGCAGCGTGGCGGACGGGACGGTCGTGGCGAGCCCCGTGGCCGGGACCGTCTCCGCGGTGCCCGTGGCGGCGGACACGTCCGTGTCCGCGGGGGACGCGCTCGTGTTCGTCGAGATCATGAAGATGGAGCAGCAGGTCGCGGCCCCGCACGCCGGCCGCGTCGCCGAGGTCCTCGTCGCCGTCGGCGACGTCGTGGAGGCGGGCGACCCGTTGGTGCGGCTCACGGCCGGGACGGAAGCGGACGCGCCGCGAGCCGAGGTGCCCGGCGGGACCGGCGACCCCGGCGACGGCCGGGCGGACCTCGCGACGTTGCGGGAGCGACGGGCGAAGCTCGCCGACGGCGCGCGGCCGGACGCCGTCGCCAGGCGCCACGACCGCGGGTACCGGACGGCTCGGGAGAACGTGGCTGCCGTCGTGGACGACGGCAGCTTCGTCGAGTACGGCGGCCTGGCGATCGCGGCCCAGCGCCGTCGGCGGAGCATCGAGGAGCTGCTCGACGCGACGCCGGCGGACGGGCTCATCACCGGCATCGGCACCGTCCACGCCGACCGGCTCGGCCCCGAGCGGTCACGCGTGGCGGTGCTGGCCTACGACTACACGGTGCTCGCCGGCACCCAGGGGATGACGAACCACGCCAAGCTCGACCGCATGCTCGAGCTGTGCGAGGAGCTGTCGCTGCCGCTGGTGATCTTCGCCGAAGGTGGCGGGGGACGGCCCGGCGACACCGACGCGCTCGGGGCCTCCTGGCTCGACGTCACCTCGTTCCGGGCGTTCGCACGGCTCTCCGGCGAGGTCCCGATCGTGGCGATCGTCCAGGGCCGGTGCTTCGCCGGCAACGCCGCCCTCGCCGGCTGCGCCGACGTGCTCATCGCCACGCCGGACGCCCGGATCGGCATGGCCGGTCCCGCCATGATCGAGGGCGGGGGGCTGGGCAGGGTGGAGCCCGACGACATCGGTCCGGCCGCCATGCACGCCGCCACGGGGGCCGTCGACGTCGTCGTCGCCGACGAGTCCGAGGCCGCCGCGACCGCCCGGGCCTACCTCGGCTACTTCCAGGGCGTGACGGGGGACTGGACGGCCGCCGACCAGGAGCCGCTGCGGGCGGCCGTGCCCGAGAACCGCAAGCGGGTCTACGACGTGCGTGCCGTCCTCGACCGTCTGGCCGACGAGGGCAGCGTGCTCGAGCTGCGGCGGGACGCCGCGCCCGGCATGGTCACGGCCCTCGCCCGGTTCGAGGGTCGCCCCGTCGGGGTGGTCGCCAACGACCCGACCCACCTCGGCGGGGCGATCGACGCCGCGGGGGCGGACTCGGCGGCACGGCTCCTCGGCCTGTGCGACGCCCACCGGCTCCCGGTCGTCGTGCTGTGCGACACGCCGGGGTTCATGGTCGGGCCGGAGGCCGAGGAGGAGGCCGGCGTGCGGCGCTTCGGACGGCTGTTCCTCGCCGGCGCCAACCTCACCGTGCCGCTCGTGGCCGTCGTGCTGCGCAAGGCCTACGGGCTGGGGGCACAGGCGATGCTCGGCGGCCACCTGCGCGCGCCCGTCGCGACCTTCGGGTGGCCGACCGCCGAGCTGGGGCCGATGGGGCTGGAGGGCGCCGTGCGCCTCGGGTTCCGTCGCGAGCTCGATGCGGTGGAGGACCCGGACGAGCGCGCCGAGCG
>JAHWJY010000086.1:9421-10011 GCA_019348135.1 Actinomycetota bacterium | reverse complement strand
AGGACCTCGGCATCACCTGCTTCCTCGTCCCGCAGGACAGCGAGGGCTACGAGGGTCGCCAGATCCACGGCAAGCTCGGACTGCGGTCGGGTGACACGGCCGAGATCTCGCTCTCGGACGTCCACGTCGGCGACGACGCGGTCCTGGGCGACGTCGGCGGTGGGATGAAGGTGGCCCTGTCCGCGCTCGACAACGGGCGCTTCTCGCTGTCCGCCGGCTGCGTCGGCACGGCGCGCGAGGCGCTGGAGGTCGCGACCACGTACGCGCTCGAGCGGCAGCAGTTCGGCAAGTCGATCGCGTCGTTCCAGCTCGTGCAGGAGCTCCTCGCCGCGATGCACGTCGACTACTCCGCCGCCAAGGCGCTGGTCGACAAGGTCGCCGTGAAGAAGGAGGCGGGGGAGCGGTTCTCGCTCGAGGCCTCGACCGCGAAGCTCTTCGCGACGGAGGCCGCCGTCCGCTGCGCCGACCGCGCGGTGCAGATCCACGGCGGCCACGGCTACATCGACGAGTACCCCGTCCAGCGGATGCTCCGCGACGCCCGGGTCACCACCCTCTACGAGGGCACGAGCCAGATCCAGCACCTCATCATC
>JAHWJY010000086.1:2179-9321 GCA_019348135.1 Actinomycetota bacterium | reverse complement strand
GGTCGGCACCTCACGGGTATCAGCGCCTTCACGTCGTAGGGCGGTGCCTCCCGGCGCCGGGCGTGCTCGCTTCGCTCCGCGCCGCCGGCGACATCATCGGTCGGCACCTCACGGGTATCAGCGCCTTCACGTCGTAGGGCGGTGCCTCCCGGCCGCGGGCGCGTACCGTTGGCGCCGGCGTCGAGAGGACCGTCGGGCGTGGAGCAGGAACGGGGGAGGTTCCGGTGGGTGGACGCCGGTGCCATGGCGGAGCGTCGCGCCCTGCGTGCGGACCCGGACGCCCTCGCGACCCACGTGAGGCGTCAACGCCGACGGGCGCTGCTGGCGGCCGTGGCGGCCGCCTTGCTCGGCGTCCCGGCGCTGGTCCTCGCCGTGGACTACGCGATCAACCGCGGGGCCTACGCCTTCGGGGACGCCTGCGAGCGGGCCGGCCTCGTCATCGCGCCGGGGGAGCCCGTCCCGGGTCCTGAAGCCGAGGTCGTCGAGCACTACCGGGCACACCGGCGGGAGCTCCTCGAGGAGCTCCCCGGGATGGCGGAGATCGCCGAGCGGCAGTTCCACGAGGCCACGGCCGCCATCGCCCGGGGGGCGGCCGCGGACCTCGCCGCGGGGGCCGAGATGACGGCCGCCTTCGTCGAGCGCCTCCGACCCGTCGAGCTGGACTGTGCGCGGGTCACGGACCTGCCGCCGGCGGGGGCCTCCCGGCTCCGCGTCGTCGCGCCGTGACCGCGATCATTCGGTGAAGGAGCGCCACACCACGACACCGACGACGACCACGACCATCAGCACCAGGAACCCCGCCATGCCCAGCACGGGGTCCGGCATCAGCGACGCCGCCACGGCGGCGAGCAGGATCCCGGTCGCCTCGATGGCGCGCCGCACGTCCCGTGGCCACGCCCGCCACCGTCGCTTCACCGCGTCCATCCGGCCCATGTCGCCCCCGTGCGCCGTCCGGTCCCCGCGACCGCCCGCTACTCCGCGGTCTCGACGACCTCGAACACCTCGACGACCAGGACGGTACCGCCGCTGAGCTCGTAGGACCCGTCGTCGAGCTCGGCGGCGAGGAGCTCGCCGACCACGTCGCGGAAGTGCTGCAGGTCGTCGCGGAAACCCTCCCCGGCGACGAGCCGCGGGTCCGGGTCGCCCCAGGTGGTCTCGAAAACGTCGGTGACGCGGAGGTTGGCGACGGGGTCGCCCTCGGGGTCGATGAGGGTGAGGAGGCGGCCGACGCCGGCCTCGATGTCCGCGCGCTCGTCGACGTCGAGGAGCTCGGCCGGCGTCGTCAGCACGGTCTTGGTGCCGGCCAGGATGCGCTGGGTGAGGAGCTCGCCGGCGCCCTCGTCATCGGCTCCGCCGAGCTGGACGACGTCCTCGTGGACCTGCATGGGGTTCCTCGCGTGACCGGGACGTCGGAGTCAACCACCCTCGACGTGCGGACGCGCAGGCGCCAGACTGGCCTCCCCGACGAGAGGGTCCGCCCGTGTGCCGCAGCATCAAGACGCTCCGCCCGCCCTTCCAGGAGACGGTGACCGACGAGGACGTCCGGGCGGCGGCGTTGCAGTACGTCCGCAAGGTGTCCGGCTTCCGCGCCCCGGCGGCGCACAACGCCGAGGTGTTCACCCGCGCCGTGGACGAGATCACCGCCTCGACGCTGGCGCTGCTCGACGAACTCCAGGTCCGCGGAGCCGGCCCGCAGCGCGTGGCGGAGTAGCGGCCGGCGCTACGGTCGCGGCCCGCCCGCGACGATGGGGACCCCGTTGCCCGGCTACGACCTGCACACGCACACGCTGCTCTCGGACGGCACGACGACGCCCGAGCAGAACGTGCAGGCGGCGGTCGAGCTCGGGCTCGAGGGCCTCGGGGTGACCGACCACGACACCACCGCGCCGTTCGAGCGGGCGCTGGCGGCTGCCGAGGGCACGGGGCTGGAGATCGTCCCCGGCACCGAGTTCTCGGCCGAGCTCGACGAGTCGTCGGTGCACGTCCTCGGCTACTGGGTCGACCCGGCGGACGGGCCGCTCCAGACCGAGATGGACCGGCTGCGCAACGAGCGGTCCCGGCGCGCCGAGCAGATCGTCGCGCGCTTCAACGACCTCGGGATCGCGATCACGTTCGCCCGCGTGCAGGAGCTCGCCGGCGCGGCCCCGATCGGCCGTCCGCACATCGCCCGGGCGGTGATCGAGACGGGCGCCGCCAGCGAGCCGACCGAGGTCTTCGACCGGTGGCTGCAGGACGGGGGACCGGCGAACGTGCCGAAGTACGCCGTCGACCCGGTCCGCGCCGTCGAGCTGATCCGGGGCGCGGGCGGCGTCGCCGTCGTCGCCCATCCCGGGCTCTACGGCCGCGGCGGGGCGGGTCTCGCCGCCGAGGTGATCGAGGCCATGGCGGCCGCCGGGATGGCCGGGATCGAGGCGGACCACCCCGACCACGGCGACGAGGACCGCGCGCGCTACCGCGATCTCGCGCGCGCCCTCGGTCTCGTCGTGACCTCGGGGTCCGACTTCCACGGCGAGGCGAAGGCGCTCCGTCTGGGCGAGGCGACCACCTCGCGCGACCGGCTCGAGGAGCTGCGTGAGCACCTCGACGGACCGCGCGCGCCGCGCGGAGCCTAGGCTGGCGGGACCGTCCGGACGGCCACCGCCGCCCGGACAGGTGGCCCGGCCGGAGAGACACCCTCAACGGCCGGGGCCGATGCGTCAGACTGGCCCCTGACGACCCGCCCACGCGCTCTCCGGTACCGACGAGGCGGCTCACGCTCCCAGGAGGCTCCGTTGTCAGACCAGCCGCAGGTCCAGAAGGCCCAGAAGATCGTCCCCGTGCCCACGCTGCACTTCAGCGAGGGCGCGCTGGCGGGCCGGGTCGTCCGCCTGGACCGTGACGAGGCCACGCTGGGGCGTCGGGAGGACAACGCCTACGTCATCCCCGACCCCCGGGTCTCCCGCGTCCACGCCGAGATCCGCAAGGAGGCCGGCGCCGTCATCGTGACCGACCTCGGCTCCTCCGGCGGCACGAAGCTGAACGGCGAGGACATCAACGGCCCGGCCGTCATCAAGCACGGCGACAAGGTGAGCTTCGGACCGGTCGTGTGCCAGTTCGAGGACCCTGCCCAGGCGGCCATCGGCGAGGACGCCACCATGGTCTTCGAGGTCCCGAAGGTCGACACCGGCCCGCACCTCTCGCCGCGCCAGCAGCAGGTCCTCGAGCTCATGGCCGAGGGGATGACGAACTCCGAGATCGGTGACCAGCTGGGCGTCACCGAGCGGACCGTCAAGGCCTACGCCCAGGAGCTCTACGACAAGCTCGGCGTCCGCAACCGCGCCGGCGCCGTCGCCGAGGCCGCGAAGCTGGGGCTCCTCTGACCTTCGACCCCGGGCTCGCGGCCCAGGCGTTCCTCACGCTGCTCGTGATCATGGATCCACTGGGCAACGTCCCGGTGTTCCTCGCGCTCACCGCGAACGAGCGGCGTGACCGACGGCGGCGGACCGCGCTGCACGCGGTCGCCGCCGCCGCCCTGCTGATCTACGTCTTCGCGCTCTTCGGGACGCAGATCCTCGCGTACCTGTCGATCGGGCTGCCGGCGCTGCAGGCCGGCGGTGGGATCCTGCTGTTCCTGATCGCGCTCCAGATGGTGAGCGGCGACATCCTCATCCCCGACGAGGCCGAGGGCGTCAACGTGGCCATCGTCCCGCTCGGGACGCCGCTCGTCGCCGGGCCCGGCGCGATCGCCACCGTCATGGTGTTCATGGCGGGTGAGCGGGGTGCCGGCCTGACGCTGTCGAACCAGGTGACGGTGCTCGTGGCGATCGCGGCCGCCCTCGCCGTCGTCTACCTCGTGCTGCGCTACGCGTCCTTCCTCGAGTCGCTGCTGAAGGACAACGGCATCCACCTCATCACGCGGGTCTTCGGGATGCTCCTCCTGGCGATCGCGGTGCAGCTCGTCGCCGACGCCGTGCGGGCGTTCGTGGCCGGCAGCTGAGGGCACCCGGCACGGCGGCTGCGCCGGCGCGGGGAGGTGACCCGGCACGCCGGTAGGCTCCGGCGGCACCGACCGGCGGGGAGCACGTGGCGGATCTCGAGGCGCTCGGCGCGTCGCTGGCGGCGGGCTACGACACCGACGACGACAGCGTCATCCTCGGCCGGCCGCTCACGCCGGACCTCGCGGACACGCTCAACGACGTCTACGTCCAGGTCCCGCTGCGGATGCTGAACCGGCACGGCCTGATCGCCGGCGCCACCGGGACCGGCAAGACCAAGTCGCTCCAGGTGTTCGCCGAGCAGCTGTCCCGCGCCGGCGTGCCGGTGTTCCTGGCGGACCTCAAGGGCGACCTGTCCGGGCTCGCGGTCGAGAGCCCGGGCGCTGACTTCATCGACGCCCGCATGTCCGGCATGGACCTGCCGTGGCAGCCCGAGTCGTTCCCCGTGGAGTTCCTGTCCCTCACCGGCGAGGTCGGGACCCAGCTGCGCGTGGCGGTGTCGTCGTTCGGGCCGCTGCTGCTGTCGAAGGTGATGGACTGCACGACCACCCAGGAGTCCGTGCTCCAGGTCATCTTCCGCTACGCCGACGAGGCCGGGCTGGCGCTCCTGGACCTCGCCGACCTCACCGCGCTCCTGCGCCACCTCGCGAGCGACGAGGGCGAGGAGGTCCAGGAGCAGTACGGCGGGATGTCGTCGCAGACGCTGCAGGTGCTCCTGCGCAAGGTCATGGAGCTGGAGGGCCAGGGCGCGGAGGTGTTCTTCGGGGAGCCGGAGTTCGACGTCGCCGACCTGCTGCGCACCCGCGACGGCAAGGGCGTCATCTCGGTGATGAACCTCACCGACGTGCAGACCCAGCCCAAGGTCTTCTCGACCTTCATGATGTGGCTGCTGGCCGAGATCTACGAGGAGTCCCCCGAGGTGGGCGACCAGGACCGCCCGCGGCTGGTGTTCTTCTTCGACGAGGCGCACCTGCTCTTCGAGGGCGCGTCCAAGGCGCTCCTCGAGGCCGTCGAGCTGACGGTCCGGATGATCCGCTCCAAGGGCGTGGGGGTGTTCTTCATCACCCAGCAGCCGCGCGACGTCCCCGAGGGCGTGCTGGCGCAGCTCGGCAACCGCGTCCAGCACGCGCTCCGTGCCTTCACCCCGCAGGACCAGAAGGCGCTCAAGGCCACGGCCGGGACGTTCCCGGTCAGCGACCACTACGACATCCGCGAGGCCCTGACGGGGCTCGGCACCGGCGAGGCGCTCGTCACCGTGCTGGGGACCGACGGTGCGCCCACGCCGAGCGCGCCGACCCGCATCGTCGCCCCCGTCAGCCGCATGGACCCGGCGGACGAGGCGACGGTCCGCTCCCTCATCGAGGGCTCGGAGCTCCGCCCCCGGTACGGCACCGAGGTGGATCGCGAGTCCGCCTACGAGCTCCTCGCCGCGAAGGCCGAGGCCAGCGCCGCCGCGGCGGCGCAGCAGGAGCAGGCCGAGGCGGAGGCCGAGGCCGTCGCCACGCGCCAGGAGGAGGCGGAGCGCGAGGCGACGAGGGGTCGCAAGGCGGGTGGCGGCCGCACCCGCGAGACCGCGACCGAGCGAGCCATCAAGAGCGCCGCGAGCGCGGTCGGCCGAGAGGTCGGGCGCTCGCTCATCCGCGGGCTGCTCGGCAACCTGAGACGATGACCGCAGACCGGAGCAGACCATGACCGCGACCGTGTTCGCGTTCGCGAACCAGAAGGGCGGCGTCGGCAAGACGACGTCGACCCTGAACGTCGCCGCGGCGATGGCCGAGCTCGACCGGGCGGTCCTGGTCGTCGACCTCGACCCCCAGGCCTGCATGACGTTCTCGCTCGGCTACGACCCCGATGTCACCGAGCCCTCGCTCCACGACACCGTCGTCGGACGGGCCAGGCTCGTGGACACGATCGTGCAGCACGCCGAGATGGACGTCGCCCCCGCGAACATCGACCTCGCCGGCGCGGAGGTGACCCTCCTCTCGCGCACCGGGCGCGAGTACCTCCTGCGCGGCGAGCTGTCCGACCTCCTCGACAGCTACGACGCCGTCCTCATCGACTGCGCCCCGTCGCTGGGCGTGCTCACGATCAACGGCCTCACCGCCGCCGACGAGGTCGTCATCCCGGTGCAGTGCGAGACCCTGTCGCACCGGGGGGTCGCCCAGCTCCTGGAGACGATCGCGGACGTCCGACGGCTCACGAACCGCAACCTCGTCGTGCGCGGGCTCGTCGCGACGATGTTCGACCCCCGGACGCGGCACGCCCGCGAGGTCCTGCGCGACCTGCTCGCCCGCTACGAGCTGCCGCTCATCGGGCCGCCGGTGCGGAAGTCCATCCGCTTCGCCGAGTCGCCCACCGACGGTGCCAGCCTGGTGGCGTCCGGGATCGACGTCCCCGGCGCCGCCGCCTACCGGGCGATCGCGCGTGAGCTGCTCGGTCTCCCCGCCGAGCAGGAACTCCTCGACCAGGCGGGCTGGACCGACGAGCGCCGCGACGAGATCCTCGAGCTCGGCGCCCACGCGCCGGCCCCTCCCGGAGCGGCCGCGGACGACGAGGTCGCGGACGGGTCCGGGGGCGACGGCGACGAGCTCCGGGTCATCGACCTCGACGCGGCCGACCGGGACGGCTCGGGGGCCCGCCGTGGCCGCTGACCGCCGGCCGGGCGCGCCGGCGTCGAAGTTCGACCGCGTGCGGCCACCCGTGGCCCGTCCCTCCGCCGACCGCGACCAGCACGGCAAGGAGGCGCTCTACTCGACGGCCCCGGGGGCGGCGCCGTCGTCGCAGGTGCTCGTCGCGTGCGCGCGCTGCGACGTGGAGTCCGGGATCAACGTGCTCGAGTTCGCCCGGACCCTCGTCCCGCCGATCGCGTGGAACCCGCTGAACGGCAAGCTGTGGGCGCGCTGCCCGTCGTGCGAGCGTCGCTCGTGGCTGCGGGTGCGCAAGGGGCAGGCGCTGCGTGCGCTGCTCGACCGCGAGCCGGGCGGCCGCTGACCCGGGTCAAGGGAGGTGCTCGACCTTGACGCGCCGCGCGAACTGCGGCGTGCCGTCGCCCCGGGCGTCCTGCCCGCGACGCGTCGGCTCCTCGCCGGGGCCGCGCTCCTCACGCTGACGGCCGGCGTCGCCGCCGCCTCCGCTGCTCGAGCGTCGGCTCCCCGAGCCGCTGCCGGA
>JAHWJY010000086.1:0-2079 GCA_019348135.1 Actinomycetota bacterium | reverse complement strand
CGGCTCCCCGAGCCGCTACCGGACCGCTCGCGGGAGTCGCGGTCACGCTGGCCGCGCTCGCGGGAGCCGCTGTCCTCGGCGTCGGCCGACCGCGACCGCGAGCGCCCGCCGGTGTCGCTGCCGCCGGCGTCGCTCTTCGGGGCGCGTGCGCGGGTGCGTCCGCTGGAGGAGGACCGCTCGGGAGCCGCCACGGCGCTGTCCTCCGCCGCCCGCGGCGACGTCCGCTCGCGGGTCGAGGTGCGCGCGCTGTCGGCGCCGGCGTCGTCACCCCGGGCCCGGCTGCGGGTCCGGGTGCGCGCCGAGGTGGTCTTCTCGTCCGCCGCGGGCGCCTCGGTGCGCTCGCTCTTCGGTGCACCGCGGCTGCTGCTCCGGCCCCCGCGGTCGTCGCTGCGGTCGCGTCCGCCACGGCCGCCGCGGTCGTCGCTCCCGCCCCGGCCACGGCCGCCACGGCCGCCGCGGTCGTCCTCGCGGGCCTTGCGGTCGCTGCTGGCCTTGCGGTCGCTCGGACGGGGCGGGTCGCCGGGCTTGATCTTCTTCGACAGGTGTGCCCACGGGGTCTGGTCGGGGAGGTCGAACAGCTCCTGGAGCCGGTCGGAGGTCGAGAAGACCTCCTCGACGTCGTGGTCGGAGCCGACCGCCTTGCGGATCATCTTCAGCCGCTCGACCTCGTTGTGCTCGGCGAACGTGATCGCCACACCCTTCGCGCCGGCACGGGCGGTGCGCCCGATGCGGTGCAGGTACATCTTCTCGTCGTCGGGGCAGTCGTAGTTCACCACGTGGGTGACGTTCTCGACGTCGAGACCACGCGCCGCGACCTCGGTCGCGACGAGCACGTTGGCGGTGCCGTCACGGAACTTGTCGAGGTTCTTCTCGCGGGCCGCCTGGCGCAGGTCACCGTGGATCGGGATCGACGCCACGCCGAGCCCCCCCAGCTCCTCGACGAGCCGGTCGGCCATGTGCTTGGTGCGGGTGAAGACGTAGACACCGCCGCGGTCCGGGCTCTGCAGGATGCGTGCCAGGATGCGCGGCTTGTCCATGCGGTGGACCAGGAAGAAGTGCTGCTCGACCGTGTCGACGGTCGTCGTCTCCTCCTCGTCCGCCCGCATGAACGTCGGGTGGGACATGTACCGGCGCGCGAGCGACACGATCGTGCTCGGCATCGTGGCCGAGAACAGCATCGTGTGGCGGCCCTCGGCGGGGGTGGCCTCGATGAGCCGCTCGACGTCGGGCAGGAAGCCCATGTCGAGCATCTCGTCGGCCTCGTCGAGCACGAGCTCGGTGACCTCGGACAGGTCGAGGTTGCCGCGGTTGAGGTGGTCGAGGAGGCGGCCCGGGGTGCCGACGACCACGTGCACGCCCGCGACGAGGGCGTCGGTCTGCGGCTCGATCGGGACACCGCCGTAGACGGCGATCGACGTCACGCCGCGGGCGGAGCCCACCTCGAGGTCGTTGGCGACCTGGATGCAGAGCTCGCGCGTCGGGACGATCACGAGCGCCTGCGTCCGCTTCGCCGAGGTGTCGATGCGCTGCAGCAGCGGGAGCCCGAAGCCGAGCGTCTTGCCGGTCCCGGTGCGGGCCTGGCCGATGATGTCGGCGCCCTTGAGCGCCATCGGCAGGGTCAGCGCCTGGATCGGGAAGGGGTGGGTGATGCCCTTGGCGGCGAGGGCATCAGCGATGTCCCCGTCCACACCCATGTCGTGGAAGGTCTTGGTCTGTTCGGTCACGTGTGCGGATCCTCGTCGTGCGATCCGTCACCGTTGGCCGACGGTTCGACCGGGAGGATCGCGCTCTCGTTGCCGCCCGCCGGCCCTCGAGGTGTGGTCACGACGTCGGCCAGACGCGAGCGGGACACCGGGGAGGGTACCAGTCGGTCGCCCGGCGGCTCTCGGGCCCCGGCGGGTGCCACTAGCGTCCCGGCGCGACGAGGAGCAGCACGTTGGACCCACTGGACACCGCCGACCGACTGACCCGTCGCTACCTCGACGTCGTGCTCGAGCACCAGCCGGTCGAGGCGACGGCGATCGGGGACCACTCGCGTGACCGCGACCTCCCCGACCTGTCGGCGGAGGCGGTCGACGG